>NZ_CP015027.1:2606029-2920735 GCF_002077155.1 Sporosarcina sp. P33
GGTCAGCACGGCTCCGCCGATCAGCTGGACATCAAAATGACGCATCCCGAGAACCCGTTTAGACGCTTCGCGTACGACGGCGAATGCATCCGGCAAGATCTTCTCAATGGTTGCGCCTTCTTCTAATTGTTCTTTGAAATGATTCGTCATTCCTGACAAATCATCATCGGACATGGCAATATATTTGGGTTCGAGTGAATTGATCTGCTCCACAATTTTGCGGTATTTGCGCAGCTGGCGTTCACTCGTTCCAGTTTTACGTTTAAAGATTTTCAACATGAGTTAGACGCTCCTTTATAAATCTCCGTCTATAATGAGAGATTCCTATTCATTTTACCAAAAAGCCCGGCAAAAGACTATCTATATCTGGAAGGGAAGAAGAATAGACTTGCTCTGCCGCAACTTTGTGCAAAATGCTTAAAACCTCTTGATAACAGTGTTTTTTGATGTTTGTATGCAAGCAAGTAAGGGAATGATTAAGTAATGCGTACTAAATAATGAAATCTATCAGCAACCATGTTATACTATGAGGTGATATGTACTTAATGCTAATTGGGGAGGAAAGACATGTTATTCATTGCAATGTCTGTAGCTTTTATCGCTGCAATCATACTAACACCGCTTGTCATCAAACTCGCGTATCGGATCGGTGCGGTTGACCGTCCCAATTATCGGAAAGTTCACGCGAGAATCATGCCTCGAATCGGCGGACTCGCAATTTTTGGTGCGTTTATTATTGGATATGCTATTTTGTTGCCAAAAGACGAGCACGCAGTCGGTATCCTGGTCGGTGCGGTACTGATCGTCATGATTGGCTTCTTAGACGATATGTTAGAAATTACAGCGAAAGCAAAAGCTTCAGGCCAGCTCGTTGCTGCATTGGTCGTTGTCCTGTGGGGCGGACTGCAAATTGAGTTCATCAATTTACCGTTTCTCGGCCAACTGGACTTCGGATATTTCAGTATTCCAATCACAATTATCTGGATCATCGGAATCACAAACGCCATCAACTTGATTGATGGGCTGGATGGTCTGGCTGCGGGTGTTTCCACTATTGCTTTGATCGCCATTACCGTAATGGCTGCATTAATGGGAGATATCTTCGTTGCCGCAACAGCTTCTATATTGGCAGCAAGTTCGCTTGGATTCTTAGTGTTCAACTTCCATCCGGCGAAAATTTTTATGGGCGATACCGGTTCGCTTTTCCTCGGATTTATGATTTCCGTGCTGGCATTGCTCGGTTTTAAGAACGTAGCGGTTGTATCATTAGTTATCCCGATTATCATGCTGGGTGTACCGATTTCAGATACATTCTTTGCGATCGTCAGACGCGTCCGCATGAAACAGTCGATTACAGCGGCAGATAAGTCGCATTTGCATCACTGTTTGCTGCGCGTAGGGTTTTCGCATAGACAAGCCGTGCTGACTATTTACGGTATTGCGATCTTGTTTGGCGCAGCGGCCGTTTTGTTCTCACAGGCAACGGTTTGGGGCGCATTGCTTCTCATCTTCGTCATGCTGATTGTCATCGAATTGTTCGTTGAGCTAATCGGTTTGGCAGGCGCGAATTATCGTCCGCTGTTAAATTTAGTGCGCATGATTGGCAAGTAAGTTAGGAAAGTCCTCATCTGCTTTGGAGCGGATGGGGGCTTTTTTTGATGTGATGAAGTAATGAGAAAAGGGAAGGGGAAGGCACTGTCGCACTGCGTTCCAGGCGGACGCGTTCGGGAGGACCCGCGCCGAGCCAACCAGGTCGCCTGTTGGCTCCCTTTTGGTTGTCTCGCCTGTCGGGCTGATCCTCCCCGAGTCGCCGCCTTCCACTTCGTTGCACTTTTGTTGGTTTTTTGGAGGGAGAATGGGGTGTATGATTTGCAGAGATTACGGCGGCTGCCGCTCATTAATCCTGTTAAGCGCTCATAGTGGCTGTGTGGGCGCTCTATGCGTCCCCGCGACCGCTCATAGCTTCTTGTTTTGCGCTCTATTGGGCTTTGCAAGCGCTCATAGTGGACGGTTATCCGCTCATTGGGCTTTGTTTTCATTCACAGTCTTATGTTTGTGGGAGAGTTGTAGAGTGGCGTGTATGTTTACAAATTCCGGCGCAACCGCTCATTAATTCTGATAAGCGCTCATAGCAGCTTTGTGAGCGCTCTATGCGTCCCCGCGACCGCTCATAGCCTTTCGCTTTGCGCTCTATGGGGCTTTGCAAGCGCTCATAGTGGTCGGTTATCCGCTCATTGGGCTTTGTTTTCATTCCCAGTCTTATGTTTGTGGGAGAGTTGTAGAGTGGCGTGTATGTTTACAAATTCCGGCGCAACCGCTCATTAATTCCGATAAGCGCTCATAGCAGCTTTGTGAGCGCTCTATGCGTCCCCGCGACCGCTCATAGCTTCTTGTTTTGCGCTCTATTGGGCTTTGCAAGCGCTCATAGTGGACGGTTATCCGCTCATTGGGCTTTTTTTCATTCGCAATCTAATGTTTGTGGGAGAGTTGTAGAGTGACGGTCACGTGATCTGCAAATTCCGGCGCAACCGCAACCGCTCATTAATTCCGATAAACGCTCATAGCAGCTTTGTGAGCGCTCTATGCGTCCTCGTGACCGCTCATAGCCTTTCGTTTTGCGCTCTATGGGGCTGTGCAAGCGCTCATAGCGGACGGTTATCCGCTCATTGGGCTTTGTTTCATTCGCAATCTAATGTTTGTGGGAGAGTTGTAGAGTGGCGTGTATGATTTGCAAATTCCGGCGCAACCGCTCATTAATTCCTATAAGCGCTCATAGCAGCTGTGTGAGCGCTCTATGTGTGCCGGTGACCGCTCATAGCTTCTTGTTTTGCGCTCTATGGGGCTTTGCAAGCGCTCATAGTGGACGGTTATCCGCTCATTGGGCATAGAATAGCCCCAAGCCCCAAGCCTCAAGCCCCAAACCCCAAGCCCCAAGCCCCTAGCCACAACCCCAAACCTCCCCCGAAAACCAGTTCAACATCCCCGCGGCCTGCACAATAAATCCGCAATAAAAAAACGATGAAACCCGGTGAGGTTCCATCGCTGACTATTTTTATTGATAAGCCGTTTGGGATGAGGCGGAGGTTTGGTTTATGTCGAGTTCGGTTAAGGAAGAAGAGTCGGGAATCAGGCCGAGGTGGGATTTTAGAATTTGCTTTGTTTCGCCCAGGTTCTGTTCATCTAGTTTGTAGTAGTAGATGCCGGTGGACATATCGTCATAGCCTTTCAGTGTGAGTGTATCCACTTCAGGAAGTCCGGTCTTTATATATTGGATAAAGGACAGCATTTGTTTAGAAGTCATGTCTGTCTTCATATTCTCCCCGAGTGCGTTAATGACGTCTCCGTATTTGGTAATGGATGTAAGAGATGTGGCTTCTTTGATCATTGCCTGGAGAATCATTTGCTGGCGTTTGCCGCGCTCGATGTCATTGTCGAGTTTGCGTGTTCGTGCAAGGGCCAGTGTGTGGCGTCCGTCCAAACGCTGCAGTCCCGGCATCAGATGTATTGCGTTTTTGTCGTTTTCATCTTTCTCGATGCGTTCGTACGGCACTTCGACTTCGACGCCGCCCAGTGCATCTACGACATCAATGAAAGCGTTGAAGTTCATTTTGACGTAATAGTTAACTGGAATATCAAATAATTCTTCGACGGTATCAATGGATGCTTTTGTTCCGCCGTACGCATGGGCGTGGGTAATTTTGTCTTTGTAATGGACTTGTGGAATATAGACATAGGAATCACGCGGGATGCTGACGAGTTTGATGCTTTTGGCCTTTGGATTTAATGTGGCAAGCACCAGTGCATCGGATCTTCCGTGCTCTTCTCTTTCCAGGCGTGCTTCACTTTCGTCGACGCCGATCAGCAGGATAGAAACGTTATCTTTAGCGGGCTCTACATACATTTCAGGCGGCTCTGATTTTGCAATCGGTTCATAGGAGCGATCGAGCACATTTACCGCCTGATTATGCAATTTGAAGGCGTATGCCGAAATGGCTATTGCAGCGAGGAGGAATGTGAACAAGGCTATTTTAAAGAAGCGCTTCGTTTTCGACCCCTTTTTCCTCTTATATTCTTCTCTTTTCATTTTATACCTCCAGGGAGTACGGCAGGAAGAGCCGTCAATGGCGAATTTATTGAAAGATGTACCGGACTGTCAGAAGCAGTTCGGTACAATTTTTTCTGGTAAAAAAATGAATTTGCACCGTTAGAATGGCGGCATCATCTACTGCCATTATACCCGCTTTTTGATTGGACGTATAGTCAGATGTCGAATTCCAGAAATTCATGACCCGTTATGTCGATGACAGCCTGGCCGTTTGTCAGCTCTGTCATCCAATCGACAAATAACTTCTCGTCTTCTTTCGGAACATATAAAAACAATTCAACGTCCTCTTCATAGACAATCTCTTTTAACGGGAAGGCTGATTGGCGTACTTCGTTTTCGACTTTGCCGAGCCATGTATAGTCAATAGATGTTTTGACTACTGCGTGCAGCTTTCTTTCGACTGCTCCCGTGGCCGCAATGCCTTCAGAAGCTGCTCTTCCATAAGCGCGGATCAATCCTCCGCCGCCAAGTTTGATGCCGCCGAAATAGCGTGTCACGACAATTACGGTATCTTTCAGCTGCTGTTTTTTGAGAACTTCCAGAATGGGAACGCCGGCTGTGCCTGAAGGTTCTCCGTCATCATTTGCTTTTTGTATATGGTCATGTTCACCTATTATATAGGCAGAGCAATTATGAGTAGCAGTATGGTGGTTCTTTTTAATTTCTGCAATGAAGTCCATGGCCTCTTGTTCTGTCTCGACGCGCTTGACAAATGACAGAAAGCGGGACTTTTGAATAATGAATTCACTTTCACCGTATAATTTCACGGTTTTATAATTAGCTCGCATTTGTCGTTCCCCCTACATTTGTAATATACTTATAATACTTTTACATCATGAAAATGATATACTGTATATGAAGTGTATAAGTAATTAGGCTAAACTGCAATGCTGCTCACTTTGCTGATTTTCTTATAGACAGGTGCGGGAGGTAGTTATTTGAACGAGAAAGCGATTGACATTCAACAAATGGAAAAGATTTTCGGCAACATGGTAAATGTGATGGATCGTTCGAAAAGCGATATCTTCTTAATTAGTGAACAAAGCCGCCGAAGTTATGAAGAAATGCAAAAAGAGCTGGCAGAAGTGAAAGAAAGTATTTCGCATGTAATAACAGAAGGTGATTCCTTAGAAGATATGTCCCGTCATTCGCGAAAGCGTCTGGCCGCAGTATCTAAGGATTTTGTTACGTATAGTGAAGAAGAAGTAAAACAAGCTTACAGTGCGGCAAATGACTTGCTTGTACGTGTCTCCATCAATAAAATGGAAGAGAAGCAGCTTCGCGAAAGGCGGGATGAGCTGGAACGCCGGCTTATGGCGCTGCTTTCTACAATTGAAAGAGCAGATCAGCTCGTTAACCAAGTAACGACTGTGATTAATTATTTAACGTCTGATTTAAAAGATGTGAGCACGGCACTTGAAACCGCCCGACACAAACAAGATTTTGCGGTCCAGATCATTCAGGCGCAGGAAGAAGAACGGAAACGGCTGTCACGCGATATTCATGACGGACCAGCCCAGATGCTGGCGAATGTTCTGATGCGTTCCGGCCTGATTGAGAAAACGTTTGTCCAGCATGGTCCGGATGAAGCTATGAGGGAACTGGCCTATCTGAAAGAAATGGTCAGAGGAGCATTGTCTGAAGTGCGGCGAATCATTTATGATCTGCGTCCTATGGCATTGGATGACTTGGGGCTTGTTCCGACGTTACGCAAATATTTATCGACTATTAGTGAATATGAGGCGCCGCTGATCATCCACTTCCAAAGCAACGGAGCAGAAAAAAGATTTGCTTCTAATTTTGAAGTAGGGGTTTTCCGGCTCATACAGGAATCAGTGAATAACAGCATCAAGCATGCGAAAACTGATGAAATTTGGGTCAAAATCGAATGGTTGCGCGAAACCGTCAATATTTTAATAAAAGATCAAGGTCTTGGCTTTGACACAAAAGAAGTAAAAGAAAAATCATTTGGTTTAATTGGAATGCAAGAACGAGTGGAATTATTGAAAGGGAAAATGAAGGTATCCTCTAAAATTGGGGAAGGCACTTCTGTTCTTTTTCAGATTCCATTAGATGATGAAATGTAAGTAAGGTAATTACTGGGAGGAATAGCATATGGAGTCGACAAAAATTTTGATAGTAGATGATCACCAATTGTTCCGCGAAGGAGTTAAACGAATTTTGGATTTTGAAGAATCGTTTAACGTAGTAGCTGAAGGAGACGACGGATCAGAGGTGCTTGAGTTATACAGAGAGTACCAGCCGGACGTTGTACTGATGGATATTAACATGCCGCGTATGAACGGTGTGGACGCAACAGAGGAACTCGTAAAAGAATTCCCGGATGCACGCGTTATTATGCTTTCTATTCACGATGATGAGTCCTATGTGACACACGCCCTAAAGACAGGTGCTCTCGGCTATATGCTAAAAGAAATGGATGCGGATGCAATTGTACAAGCCATTAAAGTAGTGGCGAATGGCGGCTCTTATTTGCACCCGAAAATCACGCATAATTTAGTCTCTGAATTCCGCCGTTTGAGCGAGAGAGAACATAAAGGTTCTTTCCAGCAGAACGATATTCGCCGCCCGCTTCATTTGCTGACAAAGCGTGAATGTGAAGTTCTGCAATTGCTGACAGACGGTCAAAGCAACAGAACAATTGGTGAAACGCTATTCATCTCAGAAAAGACCGTGAAAAATCACGTTTCCAGCATACTGCAAAAAATGAATGTAAATGACCGTACGCAAGCAGTTGTCACAGCTATCAAAAATGGCTGGGTAGAAGTAAAATAATGAAATAACATGAAAAAGATCTTTGTGCGCTGAAGGTCTTTTTCTCTACGCGGAGGGACTTATGAAGAAAAAATTAGCAGCGGCATCCATTGCACTGGCCCTTGTTTTGGGAGCATGCGGTAACTCGGATGACAAGAACACAAATGCTCCTGTAAACGAGGAACCGGCACCAGGCAGCGGTGCGATCGACCACGGAGTAGATGACAAGAAGGTCGGATTCAGTATGTCCGGCGACAAAGTAGAAGAAGCTGCGGATGTGCCTGAACAAGAAAAAGCCGATATTCTCGCCGCTTTTGATAACTATATCGAAACATTGAACAAACAGGATATCGATGGGTATCTCGCTACACTTTCTACGGAAGGCTATGATCTTGAAGAAGAGCGTCAGGCGACCGAGGAAATGCTTGCGAATACAGCGATGAAGCGTGAAACGGATAATGAAACGATCGTAAAATACACGGGGGAAAGCGCTCAAGTATTCTCGACGCTGAAAACCACGTTCACGGATAAAGAGTCGGGCGTGGAAAATACACCTGAAGGCCGCCAAGTAACTGTCTTTAATAAGGAAGACGGCGAGTGGAAAGTGTTCTCCATCCACTTTATCGGGGACGAGCCGGGCAACCAGTAATACCGCAGAAAATATAATAAAATTGCAGTTACGTTACTGCATAAGACTTCCGGCAAAACAGCCGGAAGTTTTTTTATGCAAAAAAAAGCCATACTGTATGTACTTGCTTTTTCAAACAGAAGTAATTATAATCAGTATAAGAACAAATGTTCTATAAGGGAGGACGATGAGTATGCCTTTGATTCCAGCGGAGGCATTGCCGTATCTAGAGAACTATATTTATTTGCCCATGCTGCTGACAATATTGGAGCGGGACCGGCAATTAGTAGATCAAGTTCCCTTCAAGCTGAAGAGTCCGTATATCAACTTGATCGACGAAACGATGAATACAGTGTCTGCGGATCTGCAGGCAACTGCTCTGTATCTGCGGCGGCACCAAATGAAAGTCATCCGCCGCTCGACAGATGACCTGTTTACGGAATATCTGTTTATCCACGAAGGCTATGAAGACTTGCGCCGCTACTTAAACGTCCGTCTGCGTAACCGGTCGGAAGAACTGCTGAATCAATACATCAGGAAATTGGAGAATCAGAACTTTTCGGCTCCATAATCATATAATAGGAGCTGCGCAATTCTTCCTGTGCATGTTCAAAACGCTGAGACAAAATATGCGACAGCGCCATTTGCCGGTAGACAGTCGCAAGTGACGTATCAAGCGGCATCTGTGTATCGTTCTTCAGCATAACAATTACTCCGTCTTCATGTTGAACCGCATCTTTTACTGCGTGATAAGCCACCCATGAATTTTTATGTAACGTAGGGGACAGTAAAGGGAAGAACAATAACGGCCGATCATTCGAATGAGTGAGCATAATGGGCGGTTTGGGACGGTTTTTCAAATCACTTTTTGAACTGTTGATAATCGATTCGAAATTAGAACGGTAATGTGCGCATGAATCTCTCATAATTTCTAATGGGGTTTTCTCAACAATAAACGTCCGGTCGCTTTCTACTACTTTCGTATAGTACGGATTGGAATGTTGTCCGTGAAGTAATGCAAAAGTATGAAAAGTCACGATGTAAGACGACAGGTAATGTGGATTGGACATGGCGTTCCCTCCCTGTTAATAGGACAATATACGTATTAATTATAATATAGAAAAAACGAAAATCAACAATAATTTTAGAAAACGGCAAATGTTCTGTCACCCGTGAGATATTATAAAAATGCCCGAGGTAAAGGCATTAAAAATCATTGATTACGGCAGATGCGGTAACTTGCGAACAGCCTTTATGAATTTCGGCCGGTAATGGTGTGAACACAAGAAAAGACTGAAGATGAAATCCGTTCGGGATTCCTCTCCAGTCTGTGTGCACTATTCGTCAGTTCTGGTATTCAAGTGCGGCCGCGCCCAGTGTTTTGGCAGCTGCCAGCATAGCCTGTTCATCTATGTCGAACCGCGGGTGATGGTGCGGAAAAGCATCTTTCGGCCGCGCGCCTGTGAAGAAAAATGTGCCCGGCACTTTTTCCAGGTAGTAAGCAAAGTCCTCTCCGCCCATTTGCGGCTGCATTTGGACTGCGCCTTTTAGTTCCGGAATGGATTCCGCCACCTGTTTCAGGAAGTCCGTTTCTTTCTCATGATTGACCACTGCAGGATAACCGCGGAAATATTCTGCCGTGATTTCGCAGTCATGTGCGATAGCTGTGCCTTTTACTACACGCTGTATTTCCTGTTCCATCAGATTGCGGACGTCATTCGTGAAGGAACGCACGGTTCCGGTCAATACGGCCTGATCAGCAATGACGTTATAGGCATTTTCTGAAACGAATGAACCGACTGAAAGAACGGCTGAATCAATAGGGTCTACACGTCTTGAAACGAGCTGCTGCAGATTGATGACCAGCTGCGAGCCGATGACAATCGCATCTTTTGTCTGATGCGGAGAAGCACCGTGTCCGCCTGCACCTTGAATCGTAATCTTAAAGCGGTCAGCTGCCGCCATGATCGGTCCGGCGGCATAATAAATGACTCCCGGCTCAAAAAGGGACCAGAGATGCGTGCCGAAAATGACATCTACACCTTCCAGGCAGCCATCTTCAATCATTGCGATTGCGCCGCCCGGGGCTGATTCTTCCGCATGCTGATGAATAAATACATATTCGCCGGCCAGCTCTTCACGCATTTCATTCATTGCTTTTGCGAGCTGCAGCAGTGTGGCGGTATGGCCATCATGTCCGCATGCATGCATAACACCCGGAACTGTAGAAGCGTATGGCGCGTCTTTTTGATCCTGAATGGGCAGTGCATCAAAATCTGCGCGCAATGCAACAGTTTTACCCGGCTTCGCGCCCTTTATCTTAGCCGTGATGCCATTGCCGCCCACGCCTGTACGCACTTCCATTCCCAATTGTTTATAGAAATCAGCTATATAAGCAGCCGTCTTTTCTTCTTTAAATGAAACTTCGGGATTCATATGCAGGTAGCGTCGAATCTCTACCATATCACCATAGGATTGCTCTAATTTCTTAAATAACTGCTCTCTCATTTATTCGTCCCCTCTCAAAAAAACAACTAGGTCAAATTTAGTATAACAAGCGAATGATAGCGCGGCAAACTCTGTAATGAGAAATTTCAGACAGCAAAAGTTTTTTACACAGATGAATACAGAAAAAAAGAGGCTGACGCAAAAACGTCAAACCTCATCTACAGGTGTCTTATAATGGGCGGTGTACGGTGCACTTGAGAAGATATGCTGTGTCGCGCCGCCGGCATCTTTGAAATTCATCGTATTGGACAGCTTATTGCCGGGGGAGTTGTGCCATACTTCATACAATCGCTTGTCTGTCCACTCCGTCAGTAATGTATACGTATCAGAGCCGATTGGACGTAATAAGCGATATGCAATGAAGCCAGGCATATTCTGCAATTTCTCACCCATCTCTTTATACTGGTGCTCGAAAATCGGTTTTCCTTCATCTGTAACAGCAACATTATCCATTGCGAAAAATCCTGGTTCTGTCAGATTGCCGAAAGATCCGGCCACTTCATATTTCCTCGGCGTCTGAAATATGCTTGCACCATTTGTTTCATGGAGCAGCAGCGTGTGGCCGCTGCCGTTCATTAAGAAAATCGATTCACTTTTGTGCTTCTCCTTAATCTTTTCCATAAATTCAAAAGTTCCTGTCGTCATATAAATATTCATTCAAAGTTCCTCCTTTGACTGGCTGCAATCGTCTTTGCATAACAGTATAGCTCTTTTTCAGTGTATGATTCTACACTTAGTAATTCCCCTAAATATCCTCTGTCAAACACGCGTATGGCGCGGGAAATCATAATGATTGTCGAAACGATGGCAGAAGCATGACCGCAGAGAGCACAAAATTATGACAAAGGCGCAATTCACTATACATTGACCTGCCAACGGTTTATTATGAGAAACGTATATGAGCACCGCGAAAAGAATGTTATATAAAATTGGAAAGAGGGATCGCTGAATATGTCAACATTTAATGATACGTTATTGCGTGCTGCGAGAGGCGAGAAGATTGAACACACACCAGTGTGGTTCATGCGTCAAGCAGGACGTTCACAGCCGGAATACCGAAAGATCAAAGAAAAATACTCCTTGGAAGAAATTACGCATCAGCCGGAATTGTGTGCATATGTAACTAAACTGCCTGTTGATCAATATGACGTCGATGCAGCTATTCTATATAAAGATATCGTCACACCGCTAGTGGGAATCGGTGTAGATGTAAAAATAAAATCAGGCGTAGGCCCTGTTATTTCAAACCCTATCCGTTCTGCACAAGATATCGAAAAGCTTGGAGAGTTTTCAGCAGAAGAGCAAATTCCTTACGTAGTAGATACGATAAAAATCCTTACGCAAGAGCAATTGAATGTACCGCTGATCGGATTTGCGGGAGCGCCGTTTACACTTGCGAGCTATATGATTGAAGGGGGCCCTTCAAAGAGTTATAACCTGACGAAATCCTTCATGGTGTCAGAACCGCAAGCATGGTTCACACTGATGGACAAGCTGGCGGATATGACGATTTCCTATATCACAGCTCAAGTGAATGCAGGAGCAAAAGCCGTGCAGATATTTGATTCGTGGGTTGGGGCACTTAACGTGTCAGACTACCGAATCTTCATCAAACCGACGATGACACGTATTTTCTCAGAATTGCGCAAGTTAAATGTTCCATTGATTACATTCGGAGTAGGTGCAAGCCACTTGGCGAATGAATGGCATGATCTGCCGGTTGACGTAGTAGGACTGGATTGGCGTTTGTCCGTAAAAGAAGCAGGCGAACGCGGCCTGACAAAACCATTGCAGGGGAACTTGGATCCGTCCATGCTGCTCGCTGACTGGTCTGTCATCGAAGAGCGTGCAAAGCTGATTGTTGAACAAGGGGTGGAACACGGCAGCCATATCTTCAACTTGGGCCACGGTGTATTCCCTGAAGTACAACCTGCAACATTGAAGCGTTTGACAGCATTTGTTCATGAATACAGTGCTGAATTACGTTCGAAATAAAATCAAATCACGAGGTGAACATGATGACGAAAAAGAAAATGGGCTTACTCGTTATGGCGTATGGGACACCGAACTCCTATGACGATTTAATACCGTACTACACGCATATCCGCAGAGGCCGTCCGCCGGCTCCAGAACAAGTGGAAGATCTTCGCAGCCGCTATGAAGCAATCGGAGGGATTTCACCGCTGGCACGGATTACGGATGATCAGGCGAACGCACTTGGCGCACGTCTGAATGAAGTACAGGATGAAATTGAATTCAAGGTATATGTCGGATTGAAACATATCGCACCTTTCGTGGAAGATGCAGTACAGCAAATGGATGACGACGGCATTGAAGAAGCGGTTTCCATCGTATTGGCACCGCACTTCTCTACGTTCTCTGTTAAATCATACAACGGCCGGGCGAAAGAGGAAGCAGACAAGCACGGCATCCGTCTGACTTCTGTGGAAAGCTGGTACAAGCAGCCGAAGTTTATCGAGTACTGGGCAAACCAGCTGCGTCAAACGTACGGCGCCATGGATGAAGCAGAACGTGACAATTCATGTTTGATCGTATCTGCGCACTCATTACCGGAAAAGATCTTGGCGAATGGAGACCCATACGCTGATCAGCTGAAAGAAACAGCTGAAATGATCACAGAAGCAGCCGGCGTTAAAACATACGCACTTGGCTGGCAAAGTGAAGGGCAGACGCCAGATCCTTGGCTCGGTCCTGACGTTCAAGATCTGACACGTGATCTGTATGAAACTAAAGGCTATACGTCATTCGTTTATACACCAGTCGGTTTCGTAAGCGACCATTTGGAAGTGCTGTACGATAATGACTATGAATGTAAAGTCGTATGTGATGATATCGGCGCAGCATATCACAGACCTGCCATGCCGAACACAGATCCTTTATTCGTTGATGCAATGGCAGATGCAGTGATGGAGCAATTACAGCAGTCGAAATGAATTCAACAGGATCGGAGTGAAAACGGACATGAGTGAACGAAAAAAAGTGGTCATTATCGGCGGGGGCATCACAGGTCTCGCGGCGGCGTACTATATGCAAAAAGATGCGCGTGAGCAAGGACTTCCCTTAGACATCACCTTGATAGAAGCATCTATTAAGCTGGGCGGAAAAATCCAGACAGTCCGTCGAGACGGCTATGTAATCGAACGCGGTCCCGACTCCTTTTTGATCCGTAAACAAAGTGTTGACCAATTGGCAAGTGACTTGGGAATAGCGGATCAGCTTGTCCGAAACGCAACCGGGCAAGCATATATTCTTTTGCATAATCATATGCACAAAATACCGGCAGGCGCTGTTATGGGCGTCCCGACAGAAGTCAAACCATTTGTGACATCAGGTCTATTCAGTGTAAGCGGTAAAGTGCGCGCGGCAGGCGATTTGATCCTGCCGCGTTCTGAAGTGACTGGAGATCAGTCGCTCGGTAAGTTCTTCCGCAGGCGCTTCGGCACCGAAGTGGTAGAAAACTTAATTGAACCGCTATTATCAGGGGTCTATGCCGGTGATATCGATCATATGAGCCTGGAATCCACTTTCCCGCAGTTCTACGAAGTGGAGAAAAAGCACCGCAGCCTAATTTTAGGCATGAAAAAAACCACGCCTAAGCAGCTGCCGCAAAAGAATAGCCACAGTTCGAAAAAGATGGGTGCATTCCATACTTTCCGAAACGGGCTGGAGTCGCTGACAGAAGCATTGGAAGAACAGCTGACGGATATAACGGTTATGAAAGGCACGCGCGTCATCAAAGTGGAAAAACAAGGTGACAGTGCTGTTCTGACAATGGGCGATCAGCAGAAAATTGAGGCTGACGCGGTTATCCTGGCAACAAGCCACACAGTGGCAAGCCGCCTGTTTGAGCCATACGGTCTGCTGAATGAACTGGGAACGATACCGACTACATCGGTCGCAACCGTTGCGCTCGGCTATCCGAAACATGCAATGAAGAAGGAGATTGACGGAACAGGTTTCCTTGTGCCGCGCAGTAGCAATCACTCCATCACCGCCTGTACGCTCGTCGACCGCAAATGGCCGACAACCACCCCTGACGACAAAGTCATGGTTCGTGCATTCGTCGGGCGTGTCGGGGAAGAAGCGATTGTCGACTTGCCCGACAGCGAGATAGAGAAAATCGTGCGCAAAGACTTAGGAGAAATCCTCGGTCTCGAAGGTGAACCGGAATTCTGTATCATTACACGCTGGAAAGACGACCGTCCGCAATACCGTGTCGGTCATAAAGACAAAATCCTGCGCGCGAGAGAAGAACTCCAAAGTGAATTCCCAATGATCCAGCTGGCCGGCGCTTCCTATAACGGAGTCGGCTTACCGGACTGTATCGATCAGGGAGTCGCCGCAAAAGATGAAGTACTGGCAAGACTATTCAGTTAATACAAGCCATACAGCAAGCTCAGTTTACTGACTTGCTGTATGGCTTTTTTAAAATGCCGGATGGACTTTTTATATTACGGACTTACCACAAATCCTATAAATACATCCAAATCCCTTCCACTAAACTGTAGCCGCCTGAGAACTCCCACACCGATAATGTTTAGAGGAACCGTGTTGCAGTTGTCGCCCAATAGTCTCCTATTGTTCATTGAATACCATACAGATAGTTTGGAAATTCTTTTATATGGGAGTTTGCGTGTTGGTACCATGATTAATTCTATATCATTTAGTTCGGAAAACTTTTCTGGCCATTGACTTTTTTTCTGTAATGACTAACATAGTTAATAAATTGAAGGAAAATAGAATTTGTAAAAAATACTTTCAAATTCAGCGACTTAATGAAAAACCTAAGATCTGTTTCGTGCCTGACTGTAACCGTTTCAGTAATATAGGTAGTCATTAGTGTTATTGGGGTTTTTGGGAAGAACATTATATTATTTATGTAAAAAGAAAGGAAAGTATATGAATCAAACTCAAACTGTAGGACGTGCGTTAGATATTTTATTTGCATTGGCGGAGGAGGATCGATTATTGACAGTGAAAGAGATATCTGAAAAAGTGTCCATACCCACTTCTACAGTCTATCGGCTAATTAAAACATTGGAGATAAACGATATAATATCCAGAGAGCCGAATGGGGGCATTGGATTAGGTTTCAGGTTATTTACATTGGCACAGAAATTAAATAATAAAATGGAAAATGACCTGTTAGAGTCGTCTCTTCCTATTTTACGGCAACTTACAGAAAAGTTGCACGAGACATCCTTTATAGCATTGAAAAAAGGTGATGTCGGCGTTACGGTACAATCCGTAGAAGTAGACCGATTAATTCGCTTTGTTACAAGTAATGGGAAAAAACATCCGCTGACTGAAGGCGCTACAGGTAAAGCAATCCTCGCCTTTGAGAAAAAAGAAATCATTCATAAGGTTTTAACCACAATCCCGGAGACAGAACAAACTAGCTTTTCTGCTGAATTGCATAAGATCCGGGAAAATGGTTATGTGAAGACTATAGGTGAAGTGGATGAAGATACATTCGCGGTCGCTGCACCGATTTTCAATATGAGCAATGAAGTAATTGCAAGCATAAATATAGCAGGCCCCAAAATGAGATTTGACCAAGTAGATATGGAACAAGTTGTTGGGGAAATAAAAAGAGCCTCACAAAGACTTACAGCTTCATTGCGTGTAATTAAATAACTTTTTTGTTTAAACCTTCTCATTAAGTCAAAAGATTTTATTTGAAAAAATAAGTAAAAAAAGCTAAAAAGTACTATCTGTGTTTAAAATGTACCCTATAGGATAGACACCTTGAAAAAAGTCTATCTCATAGGGGATTTTTGTTTATAAAGAAATAAGGCGTTGGAGCGAATGAACATGAATGAACGATTGTTTACCGCAAAAGAACAAGCACGATTACAATGGGATCCTATCATACAAGCATTCAGTTACAAATATATCGCCTATACAGATTAATTTAAGCGACAATTTATCACAGAGAATGAAAAAGGAAGGCTGCCCCAAGGGATTTTCAAAGTGGCCCGCTTAGATGCGGATTTAAATGGGGTAGAACGGATTAGAACTTCAGGTAAACCTTGGTGTGCTTCCTATCAGAACAACGGGTGGAAAGCTTACAAGACACACGAAAATTAATTCAGGCCGTCCATTAGAACGCGACTTAACACCTGAAAAAAGATTGAATGATTGGAAGGGAAGAATGAACTGCCATAACACCATCCACAAATATAAATTAAACCATTTGGTTAGCTACTTATGCGTAATCATGGAAGTATCTCGTTCGGACTACTATTAGCACTTCGGTGAGAAATCTAAACAGAAGCGTGCAATATAAGGACAAGCAGATGAGGACGTAAAGGAAATCAATTTAAATGCCTATCATTTCCAGGGCTGAAAAAAGGAGCATGCCAAATTAAAATGACACTCCAAAATCAGTATGGGATTACGTATAACGTAAAATGTATCCGCCGTATTAGAAGAAACTTGATTTTATCTGTCCGATCCACAAAGCCAACTCAGCACGTCATATGGCGAAAGTGACGAAAGAACATCGCGCATGTGAAAACATGCTACAGCGTAAGTTTAAACAAGGAGTAGCCGGAGATGTATTATTGACTAATATCACGTATTTGATGTATGGAAACGGTAGAGGTGCTTATTTATCTACGCTTAAAGATACTTAAACAAATGAAACATGTTCATATGAAATCATCTCCTCTTTAGATCTAGAAATCGCATTGAATACGCATAAAAACCTTAAGTAAAATCGCCATTTGACAATCGATGCATTTTTTCATTCGGATCATGGATTTCATTATACGAATCCACGATATCAACCAGCAGTGAAGAAAATGGGAATAGGACAATCCATATCATGCAGAGTGAACTTCTGGGATAACGCCTCACGAGAATCATTTCTTGGTCACTTCAAGGATGAAACCAATATAAAAAATTGTGAGATACTAGAAGCTGATCAAGAAATCAAGAGTTATATGACGTATAACAACCATTGTAGAGGTCACTGGAACTTGAAAAAGCTGCCGCCTGAAATATACTGAAGACAGCTTCAACAGACAGCCTAGACTTTTTAATTAACCTTTACCAAGCGTACACTTTAGTTATAATGGTCATGCGAATTTTTTAAAGTTTGAGAGTAAGCTCCCTTATTGTTGCCGCAATTCTAGGGTTTTTTGCTGTAATGCACTTGTTCCGATAATACCTTATAAATAAACCTCAATAATTTATGACCACAGGCGACCGCGGCTATTATCTTCAATCCCCAAGCGGAAATACGATAATATAGTGAACTAAAGGTTGGATTCTTCGATCGACCGGCCATCACACCACTTGAATACAGTGCCGTTTTAAATGTTAAATCTCTTGGGTGGTAGGTGAATTTTTTTTCTTCTCTGCGCTTTCATTAGATTCTAGAGAAACCCCTTCCAAAAAGCTAAATGTCCAACTGTCATATAGGGCTCTATATTTGGGCCGACTTCTCTTGAAATAACAGCGGCACTCTGTTGTTTCACGCCGGGTATTTCCATCAGCAACGCGCACTCTTCGGGAAAGTACCCCAAAATATAAAGTCCAATGTTTTCTTCAACCTGCATGATCTTACCTAAGTAAAAGTGATATACCTCGAAAGAAACCTCCAATAATTGACCATTAATCATACTTTGTTTCCCATCCATCGCTGTCAAAAAATCTCGTGCAGACGCTTTTACTCATTCGTGTCTTCTCGCTTCAATCTGTTCGATGCTCAATACCCCTCCGTCGACAAATAGTCGGGGCAAGGCTTGTCCTTTCTTTGAAAAAATATCTGACAAGTATCCAGTGAGTTTAATATTGGATCGTTGAAGCACGTGGTTCAATTCGTGTTTGGCTTGCGCCCGTTTTTGCATGTGGGACTGTCTACGCCTTGTTAGTAATCGTAATTCCGTCACATCGAAGCCGGGAATATTAGATGCATAAATGGGACCTCAAAGACCTAACCGGACAATCCATTCGGCGTCTTTCGTATCTGTTTTTTATCCGGGAACAATCTTAATACGTTGAGAATTGGCAAGTGTGATGCGAAAGAGAACTACGAAAAAGATATTCAACACAGGTAACCAATATTTTCCGGCACTTTCCATAAAGACGTCTGTTACTTGATGGTCATTCAACCAGTCTAGCGCTTAACGTAACCCATGGATACGGGTACCAAACGTTCTTTCATAATTTTTAGGCCGATGCGTACCCAAAGGCCCTTCCAAAATACAACAAACAATGGTCTTTTGGTGAACATTGAATCCACAACACGTTTCTACCATAATTTCTATCTAGAATCCCTCCATCGAGTAATGTGTAGGTAATGAAGTTCCTTATGGTGAATAGAAATTTTTTTTTCAAGTGCCGTGACGTAATCGGCTTATCGCTCATGATAAGAACTCATCTAGTTTTTGTACAGGTTTGCAAAAAAAACATTAAACCAATTGATTTGTATTACTTACCACGCCTATAATAAAAAATCTCTCTTTCAGTCATAGCGTATATTGCGAAGTAATCATATTGTTTTTATGTTTTAAATGTTTTCGATTGGAAAAATATCTGATGTATAAGAAATAAAAATATAAAAAACTATTGATTTATTGTGATAATTGAGATATTATTTATCAACAATAGGAAAAAGATTATCATTATTTGATAATCGAATAGGAGGAAGAAGATGAAAAACATTACAAAAATATTTTTAGTCATTACTTTATGTGTGGGAGTACTTGCAGGATGTTCAAGTGGTAGAGGTGATAGTTCTGGAAATGAAATGAAAACGCTATCACTTGCGCATGGAGGTGCGTTAAATTCACATCTTCAAGAAGCGGCATTGAAGTTCCAAGAGCTTGTAGAGGAAAAGACTGATGGGAAAATTAAGATTGAAATTCACCCTAACTCAGAATTAGGCGCGGAAAGAGAAATGGCGGAATCATTACAATCCGGTAGTATTGATTTGGCTGTTCTATCAACTGGTCCGCTTGGTAATTTTGCAAATAAAATTAGCGTATTAGACTTTCCTTTTTTGTTTGAAGATGCTGCCCATGCTGAAAAGTTATTGGACGGTGAGCTAGGAGAGCAAATATCCCAACAATTAGAGGATGCTGGCCTTAAGAATCTGTATTGGGTGGATAACGGTTCATACAATATTGCAACGAATGACAAACCAATCAGAAAGTTTGAGGACTTAAAAGGTCTGAAGTTAAGAACACAGGAAAATCAGATCCAAATTGATACAATCAATGCGTTTGGTGCATCCGCAACACCGATTGCTTTTAGTGAACTATTCTTGGCTGCACAACAAGGAATTGTCGATGGCCAAGGTAACTCTTTAGCTGTCTTAATTCCGCAAAAGTATTATGAAGTTCACAAATACCTGACAATTACGAACCATATGTATTCTGGCGGTGCAATCTTGATGAACAATGAAATATTTAATAAATTTGATGAGGATACGCAAGAAATTCTTATGAATTCAGCGAAAGAAGCAGGAATTTTTGAACGTGAGTTCGTTCAAAAACTAAATGAGGACTATGCAAAGGTAGCGGAAGAAAATGGAATGGAAATCATCCGAGATATTGATTTAGATCCTTTTAAAGAAGCGGTAAAACCTATATATGTAAAATATGAAAATAAATACGGCGAGTTATTCAAGATCATTGAAGATGGAAAATAAATAAACGCCATCCATAGGGGAGATGAGATGATGTCTAAACTTAATGAGTATAATGTGGCGGGTCCGAGAAGGGACTTTATTGGTTACGGCCGTAAGGGTCTGCAAGTCAAATGGCCTTATGATGCAAGGGTAGTATTGAATATTGCCATCAATTATGAAGAAGGTTCTGAACAGATGAAATCGTTAGGGGATAATGAAAATGAGACATTTGTTGAATTCAATCCTTTAATGCCGAATCATATGCGTGATATTGCTGTTGAATCAGTTTTCGAGTATGGCAGTAGGGTGGGAATATGGCGTTTGCAACGTCTGTTTGACGAATTAAATATTCCAGTTACCATTTTTGGTTGTGCAGTTGCCTTGGAAAGAAATCTAGAAGTAGCTAACTGGATTAAAGAACGCGGCCATGATGTATGTGTGCATGGTTGGCGCTGGGAAAAGTCCTGGAATTTGCCGCGTGAAGAGGAAAAAGAAAGAATTCGTCTAGCGTATGATTCCATCAAACAAACTTGCGGGGTGGCTACAGTAGGTTGGTATTCCCGATATGGTCCCTCGGTTAATACAAGGGAGCTTTTAGTGGAACATGGAGGATTCCTTTACGACTCAGACGCTTATAATGACGAGTTGCCTTATTATGAAAAAGTGAGGGGTAAGCAACATTTGGTTGTTCCTTACAATCAAACTTTGAATGATGGGAAATTTGTGAGGCCACAGGGCTTTGGAAGTGCCACTGATTTTCTTGATACGCTTAAAAGAGCTTTCGATTATTTATGGAATGAAGGAGAAACACACCCGAAAATGATGACAATCGGCCTTCATCCAAGAATCATCGGGCAGCCTTACAGGATATCCGCATTAAAAGAGTTTTTGCAATATGTTCTTCAGAAAGAAAGTGTATGGATTGCTAAGCGGTTGGAAATTGCGGAATTCTGGAAACAGCAATACAAGACGGATTAGAGGGGACAAAGGTTATGGCTAAAGTGATTCAGTGGATCGACAATATAAATAAAGGATTTAAAGTAATAGCTTCCCTTAGTTTAGCGATCATGTCCATTGTAATTGTAGTTCAAGTTATCTCCAGATATTTTCTTCACAGTACATTTTCATGGTCGGAGGAGCTAGCTAGATATCTTATGATTTTGACTATCCTTCTTGGAGCCGCGCTTGCACTGCGTACTCAATCATTGATTGGTTTGGAAATCATTGCGGAGAATGTGTCATCGGGCAAAAGACGTGTACTAAAGTTTTTCGTTTATATCGTTTGCCTATTATTTTTCATCGCACTGCTGATCTTTGGTTTATCCACGGTGGCTGCTGTTGAGCATCAGTTAAGTCCTGCATTACAAATTAGTATGTCCATTCCTTATACAGCGATACCGCTAGGCGCATTGGCCTTGATCATCAATACGATTGCAGTGCTGCTGGAGCTAATTAAGAATAAGGAAACGATTAAGAACGAGGGGGAAATATAAGATGTTAATAATTTTATTAGTCTCCCTTGCTGCATTGCTGATCTTATCTGTGCCAGTTGCCGTGGCAGTAGGACTATCTTCATTATTGGCTATTTACTTCGGTAGCAACTTACCATTGAATGTCGTGGCACAAAAGTTATTTACTTCTATTGACTCATTTCCATTAATGGCCATTCCATTTTTTATTTTCGCGGGAACGTTGATGGAACAAGGCGGCATTGCCAAAAGGCTTGTCCGCTTTGCAAACGCACTGGTAGGGAAATTCACAGGCGGGCTCGGAATGGTAGTGGTTGTAACTGCCATGTTTTTCGGTGCCATCTCAGGTTCGGGTATTGCTACTACAGCTGCTCTGGGATCTATCTTGATTCCAGCAATGATCAGGAAGGGGTATGACCGTAGCTATGCCGGTGCACTTCAGGCCACTGCAGGTGAGTTGGGTGTCATTATCCCTCCAAGTGTTTCGATGATTTTGTTCGGGGTGGCGGCAAGCGTATCGATCGGCGATTTATTCATTGCCGGTATATTGCCGGGCATCTTGATTGCTGTTTCCTTGTTGGTCGGCGTATTTATCATTTCGAAAATTAGAGGTTATAAAGGTGATTCAACTTTACCGAAAGGTGAGACAGTAGCTGCATTTAAAGATGCCCTTCTTGCTTTATTGATGCCGGTCATTATTTTGGGTGGAATTTATGGAGGAATTTTCACCCCTACGGAAGCTGCAGCGGTAGCAGTAGCCTATTCTTTCATTGTAGGAACTTTTGTTTACAAGGAAATCAAGATCGCCAATATTATAGAAATACTATCCAAGTCCGTGATCAGTACTTCTATCGTCATGTTCATCATCGCGAATGCGGGCTTATTCGCTTGGGTTCTAACGAGGGAATCTGTACCACAAAAAATGGCTTTATTATTCACTACGGTGACAGAATCGCCTATTGTTTTTCTGCTGATAATTAATGTGATGTTACTGGTCGTCGGAATGTTTTTCGATGGCAGTGTAGCCATTATTATTTTGGCACCTCTGTTGACACCGATTGCCGTAGGTTTAGGTATTGATCCAATCCACTTCGGCATGGTAATGATTACCAACCTTGCCGTCGGAATGTGTACACCTCCTTTAGGAGTGAATTTATTCGTTTCATGCCAGATTGCAGATATCAGACTTGAACAAATCACAAAGGCAATTCTGCCATTCGTATTCATACTAATTGTGGATGTATTAATCATTAGTTATATTCCGTGGATCAGCACGATTCTTGTGGATTGGTTGAAGTGATAAGTAATAGATATGTTATAGAGAGGATGTAATGTATGAATGAACTAAAAGCGATAAAAGGGAATATTGTAGCCCCTGACAAAGTCTATTTTGATCATTATTTGGTTTATAAAAATGACGAAATCGTAGCCATTGAAGAACATGTCACCGGCGATACGGATGTATTGGATGCAAGTGGAAAGTACGTATTACCAGGCGCAGTGGATGCTCATGTTCATTGTTATAGTGCCCTGTCCGAGGGGTTTGAAGCAGCAACAAGATCTGCTGCGGGCGGCGGCGTGACCACAATTGTGGAAATGCCATACGATGCAGATAAATTGATCTGCAATGAAAAGGTCTTCAAAGAAAAAATTGAATTGCTGGAGAAAGAGGCTGTTGTGGATGTCGCTTTATTGGCGACAATTGCGCCTGAAAACGGTCTGGATCAGATTCCGTTGCTCTCAAAAGCCGGCGCGTGCGGTTTTAAAATCTCTTTATTCAATACACATCCAGTACGTTTTCCAAAGATTGATGAAGGTATTCTTGAAGATGCGTTTCAATTGACGAGAAAGGCGGGAAGACCGATTAGTGTCCACGCGGAGACAGATTCTATTGTGCGCAAAAATATTGAGAGGTACCAGGATCTAGGCGTGAACAATCCAATTGCCCATTGCTGGAGCAGACCAAAGCTTGCGGAATCGACTGCTGCACTGACAATTTTAGAGATGGCGTACCAATTGAAAGCGAAAGCACATTTGCATCATACGACTTTCCCCCACGTATTTGACCTGGTGGAAGAGTATAAGGACAGGGGCGCCAATGTTACCGCGGAAACATGTACACATTATCTAGTATTCAGTGAAGATGACATGGAACGGTTAGGTGCGAAAGGTAAAATCAATCCGCCTTTGCGACCTGAAAAAGATCGATTAGGACTGTGGAAAATGTTGGAGGAAGGGAATATTGACATGGTGACTTCAGACCATGCCCCTTGGCCCATAGAAGCAAAGCAGCATGAAAATATTTTTGAAAATTCATCAGGTGCTCCTGGTGTAGAAGTTTTGTTGCCGATTTTATATAGTGAAGGTGTAGCCAAAGGAAGAATTTCCTTAAATAGATTAGTTAAATTAATCAGTGAATATCCTGCAGAACGTTTTGGCCTGGGACATCGCAAAGGGAAATTGGCATCAGGCTATGATGCTGATTTCGTCGTATTGGATCCAAACCAGGACGTTGTGGTGAAAGCAAAAGACATGCATTCTAACGCTGACTGGAGTCCCTATGAAGACATGCAGTTGCAAGGTAAAATTGAATCTACATATTTACGTGGTAAAGCCATTTATGACGGTGATAAAGTCTATGGGGAAAAGGGATACGGTAAGTATATCCCTGCACAATTTGGAGGTGAAAACTCCGATGGGTTCCAACATTAAAATGAACACTGAGAGAATTAAAGGTGATATCTCTATATTGGCAAATATTGTTGACCAAGATCGTCCTCTCTACACACGCAGACCATTTACAGGTGAGTATTTGAAGAGCAGGAAATGGTTAAAAGAGGAAATGGAGAAGGCAGGTTTAACTGTTTCTGTCGATGCTGCATCTAATTTGATTGGAGAACGAAAGGGCAGCCGTCCTGAATTGCCGCCGATAATGATTGGATCCCATACAGATTCTGTCGTGGGTGGAGGTCGTTTCGATGGAATTATCGGGGTTTTGGGGGGGATAGAAATTGCGCGACAGCTAGACGAACAGGACGTACGATTGGAACATACATTGTTAATCGTTGATTTCACTGCAGAGGAAGCAAGTGAATTCGGTATTTCCACTATTGGAAGCAGGGGAATGGTTGGCAACTTGAACAAAGAAATATTGGAACGTGTCAATCATGACGGAATCACACTACGTGAAGGACTGGAGCAATTGGGCGGCAGACCATCCGAATTGGAAAAAGAAAAGAAAAAAAACGGAGATATCAGCTTGTATTTGGAATTGCATATCGAACAGGGCCCTGTCCTTGAACAAACAGGACATGAACTTGGTGCAGTGACGGGCATTGTGGGTATTAGGCGCTACAAGGTTACTTGCCATGGACAAGCCAATCATGCTGGTACTACACCAATGAATATGCGGGCAGATGCATTGGCAGCAGCTTCTGAAGTTATTCTTTCCATTGAGTATGTAGCAAACCAATCCTATTCTACACAAATAGTGGGAACGGTCGGCCGTCTGTTTGTTGAGCCAAATGCTTCGAATGTGGTACCTGGTAAAGTTGTATTTGATTTTGAGCTAAGATCTTTGGAATCAGATGTATTAGATGAAGCTATCGAAAATATTGGACAGAGTATTGATTCCATTGCTGTTAAAAGAACTCTGGATATCACAATTGAGCCGCTTTCAGTTTCAGATGGTATTATCATTAACGAAGATGTCGTGGAAGGTGTGTTCCACAGTTGCCAAGAAGTTGGCAGTAGTTTAAGATTGCCGAGCGGGGCCGGTCATGACGCTAATCAAATTGCATCTATAGCACCTGTCGGTATGGTTTTTGTGCCAAGTCAAAATGGTGTCAGTCATTCATCAGACGAGTGGACAGATTATGAGCTTGTAACCAAGGGGATTCAGGCACTGTGGAATACCTTAATTTATTTTGATAAGCAATTTAAATAAGACTATATAATTCACGATTCAAGAACCCTATTTTCATGTATAAGACATGAAAAAGGGTTCTTTGATTAAATAGAAAGTTTACGGGGGGATTATCAAATGATAGAAGTTATTCAGTCAATGAGGGAACGCTTGTTACAAACAAATAGCCCCTCATTGAACCATTCGGGAGTTTCCGGGGAAAGACTTACAAGCAGACTAATAGAAATCGCAAAGATTGGTTTGACTGTGGAGGGAGGCTCCCATCGTTTAGGGTATTCTTCTGAAGAGGCACAGGCAAAAGGTCTAGTGAAAAAATGGATAAATGAGATGGGGTTAGAAGTTAGGATGGACGGCGCCGGGAATATAATTGGTAGATTGGAAGGCAAGAAAGGCTTACCCGCTATTGCATGTGGTTCCCATATAGACAGTGTACCGAATGGCGGTCACTTTGATGGGGTCCTAGGTGTGCTTGCGGCATTGGAAGTGTTGGAAGCGTGGAAGTACATTGGTTTCCAGCCGACCGTCCCGGTTGAAGTGATTGTGTTTGCGGACGAGGAAGGAACCCGCTTTAATACAGGTTATATTGGCAGCAGTGCCATGACGGGTAAGGCGGAATGGAACTTTCTCTCCCGTCTAACCGATCAAGAAGATTATAGATTTGCAGATATTGCGAGGGTGGCGGGAATCACTCAAGAAAGTTTTACCAACGCTGCACGTTCTGCAGATGAACTATCAGCTTACATCGAAGTGCATATTGAGCAAGGGACGCAGTTGGAAAGGAATGAACAACCCGTAGGAATAGTTACAGGAATTGCGGGTTCTTCCAATTTAGAATTAAAGTTTATAGGCATGGCGGCACATGCTGGCAACACTCCAATGAAGGGCCGACGCGATGCATTGGTTGCCGCTAGCCATTTCATTTCAACACTTCCCGAATTAGCATTGTCAGTTAGCGATACGGCGGTGGCGACTGTTGGCCAGCTGCATGTTTATCCGAATGGAAGTAACGTAGTGCCTGGAGAAGTCAGGTTAAGTGTAGATCTCCGTGATATTTATTCAAATTCTATTCAGCGGCTTATGGAGAAAGTGAAGAGTCGAGCAACGGATATCGAACGACTTTTCAATGTCCAAGTGGAATGGACTGACACATTGCAAATAGCTCCCACTTTAATGGATCAGACATTGATTGAACTCCAGGAAAAAACTATTAAAAAAAATGGTATGATACCCGTTCATCTACCAAGTGGAGCAGGTCACGATGCAATGGTAATGGGCCGTCATATACCAACTGCTATGTTCTTCACTAGGAGTCTGGGCGGAATTAGCCACCATCCCGCAGAATGGTCGGATTTGTCTGATTGCATGCAGACAGTCCATGTATTGAAGGGGTTTTTGGAGAGATTATCAAGTGACTTGGCTGAACGCGGAAACATTTAGGAGAATAAAAGCCTAAGTAACCAAATGATAGTTAAAAAGAATTTCGGTTCATATTCATAGGTCAGTTAGGGGTGATTTCATTAATTTATACAATAGTACAGCAGGATTAAAAGCAACCTGCTTTTTATATAGATATAAAGGCAATCATTTATATTTCTTCACAAGATAAAGAGCTAGACAATCATTTTGATGGGTAACTACTTTAACTTCCTTAAATTCTTCAACTCTATAACCAGCCCAACCCTTCCTTACAAATCTGGTATTCCCGAGTAGCCCACTCCACGCTAACCGGGTAGGAGGAATATGTAATGTCCGTCCAATTTAACCATCTAAAACCACCGTTCTTTTGGGATCCTGTATACAACACAACTTGGAAACCACTCCGAATCTTTTAGGAATTATTTGGCGAACAGGCACCATCTCCTGATTAATATAAGCCGTACAGCAAGCCCAGTTTACTGACTTGCTGTACGGATTTTTTTGTTTGGATCGGGAGTAGGGAATGAGGGGGTGGGGTGTTGGGGTGTTGGAATGGCGCCATTGTAGGTCGGTATGCCGCGGTGCGATACGTCAATGGCGCGGTTGTCGCTGGGAATCGCGCGTTCCGTGTAAAGAATGGCGCGGTGGAGAGTCCGATTGGCGCAGTTCCACACGATAATAGCACGGTCGCCGCTGTGATTAACGCGGTGCAACACGCCAATAGCGCGATCCCTCCAACACCAACAAAAAACTCAATTTTAACGCAAAAAAAAGCGAATATAGGAATATTCGCCGAATGAAAGTTTTAAATTATTTTACGTTGCACTGATCACATTGGTTGGAGTAGCACTCATGCTGCTCTTCGATATCGTTCCCGCATGTCACACAAACCTTCGCCGGCAAGTTTCTGAAAAAATCTACGATGCTTTCTACCATAATAATCAATTCCCCTCTTGTTTGTTGTATAACTCCTTGGTATATACACAGTGTATTATAACAGGTGTCAAAAGTCAACACTTGCTATAAACTTCTGTTAAAATGGATTCAACCCTTTAACGGCGGGATTTATCCATGTTTTGAAGGTTCTAAATTGAAAGAATTCAATAAAAATAAATGTGACAAATTTGTGAGGAGAGAAGAAAAATGAAATTTATCGATAATCACGGCATCACAGATCCGCGAATTAACCTGGCAATCGAAGAATATGTGCTCAACACAATGGATGTCGACAAAGATTCGTACTTGCTGTTCTATATCAACGAACCGTCCATCATCATCGGAAAGAACCAAAACACGGTAGAAGAGATCAACACAGAATTCGTAGACCGTGAAGGCATTCGTGTCGTGCGCAGGCTGTCCGGCGGCGGCGCGGTGTATCACGACAAAGGAAATTTGAACTTCAGTTTCATTACGAAAGACGACGGAGATTCATTCCGTAACTTCAAGAAATTTACGGAGCCTGTAACAGACGCGCTTGCGAAAATGGGGATCAAGGCGGAATTGCTTGGCCGCAATGATATTTTGATTGATGGGCGAAAAATCTCAGGGAATGCGCAGTTCGCAACGGGGGACCGCATGTTCAGCCATGGCACATTGCTGTTTGATACAGATATGGAAGGTGTCGTAAACTCGCTGAAGGTCAAGAAGGACAAAATTGAGTCAAAAGGAATTAAATCCATCCGCAGCCGTGTGGCGAATATTTCTGAATTTCTTGAAGAGCCAATTTCGATAGAACAGTTCAGACAGGAGATTTTGAACTCCATATTCGGCGGAGAAGAAAACATTGAGTATCGTGAATTGACGGATGACGACTGGACGAAAATCCGTGAGCTGTCCGCTGAGCGCTACAGCAACTGGGAGTGGAATTATGGACGTTCACCGAAGTTCAACTTACAGCAGTCTAAACGTTTCCCGGTCGGCGGAATTGATATCCGTCTGTTTGTGGAAAAAGGGATGATGGAAAATATCCAAATTTATGGAGACTTCTTCGGTGTGGGAGAAGTGCAGGAAATCGAAAATCGCTTAAAAGGCGTGAAGTATGAGCGGCAGGCGATTACAGAAGCACTGGAATCGATGGATGTGGAAAAAATCCTCGGCGGCATCAAGCTGGAAGAATTCGTCGGTCTGATTTATTAAGCAACAGCGCATGTCTTGCGGGGCATGCGTTTTTTGTGTGCAGGCGATTTATTTATGTGTGCCCGTAAATGCGCTATAATAAGCATAACTAGAAAGTGAGGGGTTACGGTGAAGCATCGAATATTCATTGTGGAAGATGATCAGAAAATTGCACAGCTGCTGGCGGGAACGCTGGAGAAATATCAGTATGAAGTGGCGATTGTAAAAGATTTTGACCGGGTGGTGGAAGAGTGCGTCGCGTATAATCCGCATTTGGTGCTGCTTGATATTAACTTGCCGATTTATGACGGGTATTATTGGTGCCGGCAGCTGCGGCAGCATACGATGTGTCCGATCATCTTCATTTCAGCGCGTTCGGGCGATATGGATCAAGTATTTGCGCTCGAAAACGGCGGCGATGATTTCATTACGAAACCGTTCCATTATGAAATTGTCCTCGCGAAAATTAAAAGCCATCTGCGCCGGTCGTTTGGGGAATACTCACCGAATCAGTCAGAGCGCGTCATTGTGTCCGGGGATCTGACGCTGTACATAGAACGGATGGCGCTGCAAAAAGGTGAAGAAGATATTCCGCTTCAGAAGAAAGAGTGTGTCATTCTTGAATTGCTGATGGGCGAGTCGCCAAAAGTCGTTTCAAGGGAGCGGCTGCTCGAAGAATTATGGGATGACCAGTCGTTTGTCGATGAGAATACGTTAAATGTCAACATGGCGCGCGTACGCAAGAAATTAGCCGACTATGATGTGCAGTCGTGGATCGAAACCGTGCGCGGCGCGGGTTACCGGTTTGTACCGGAGTCGGAGGCCTGATGAAAGCATTCATGCTGTTCGTCAAAGAACATATACCGTTTATGCTGTTTCAGATCGGGCTCGTATCATTCATTTTGCTGCTGTACTGGCTTGACGGCTTCCGCAATCCGAACACTGCCATTTATTCAGTGGCAATGGGCATCTTGCTGACGGCAGGGTATCTGGGCGCGAAATACATTATGCGGCGCACGTATTATGCGAAGATCGTTGAGAAGCCGAAGCAAATGGAAAGCGCATTGATCCGTCATATACTGACGCCTGAACACAAACAGACGACGGAATTTATGCGCGAACTATACCGTCTGTACCAGCGGGAAGTGCAGACGCTCTATGATGTGCAAAACCGTCATATGCACTTTATGAATCAATGGGTGCATCAAATGAAAACGCCGATTTCGGTCATTAATTTATTGCTGCAGGAAGATGAAGTGGATAAGAAGAGCATCATGCAGGAAGTGGAACGGATCCAGAATGGGCTCGACATCGTCCTTGTGAATGCGCGGCTTGAAACGTTTGAAGACGATATGCAGATTGAACGGCTGCCGCTTCGCCAAGTGCTGCAGGAAGTGCTCAATGAAAATAAACGTCTTTTCATTGCGAACGGATTATTTCCTGTGCTGAACGTCGATGAGCATTTGACCGTGGCGACCGACCGGAAGTGGATCAAGTTTATGCTCAATCAATTTATTACGAATGCAGTGAAATATACATTTGAAAAAGGCAAGAAAATCCATGTCCAGGCTGTCCAAAAACCTGAAGGACTGTGTCTGGAAATTATGGATGAAGGCATCGGCATCCCGGCATCTGACTTGCACCGCGTGACGAAAGCATTTTTCACGGGTGAGAACGGCAGATTGTCAGGGGAGTCAACGGGAATGGGGCTGTATATCGCATCGGAAGTATGTGAGCGGCTCGGCCATCAATTGACGATTTCCTCGAAACAGGGGGAAGGCACGACGATCGCGTTATTATTTACAGACGGAGAGGCGGGTGAACAGCCAGATGACACAACCGATCGTTAAAATGGAAGATGTAACGAAAATCTATGAGGGAAAAGTCATACACCGCGCGTTGAACCAGCTGGACTTCGATGTAGAAGAAGGCGAGTTCGTTGCGATTATGGGGCCGTCCGGAAGCGGGAAAACGACATTATTGAATCTGCTGATGGCGACCGATATTCCGACGTACGGCAAAATTGTCATTGGCGGCGTGGAACCGGAGACACTCAGTCAGAATGATATCGCGCTGTTTCGCAGGCGGCAGATCGGCTTTGTCTTTCAAGAAATTAATTTGCTGCAAATGCTGACAGTGGAAGAAAACCTTGTGCTGCCGCTGACGCTAGACGGCCTGCCGATTGAAGAAATGAAAAAACGCGTGCAGGATATGGCGCAAAAGCTGAACTTGGAAGATATTCTGGAGAGGCGTCCCGATGAATTATCGGGCGGACAGGCACAGCGCACAGCAATCGGCCGCGCACTGATCCATCAGCCGGGCATCGTGCTGGCGGATGAGCCGACAGGGAACTTAGATTCCAAGTCCGCAAAAGACGTGCTCGAATTACTCGAACATATCAATTTGCATGAGAAAACAACGATTATTATGGTAACGCATGATCCGATTGCTGCGAGCTACTGCGACCGGGTGCTGTTCATTAAAGACGGCGAATTTTTCAATGAAATTTATAAAGATGAACGCCGGCATACATTTTTCCAGCGCATCTTGAATGTGCTGTCATTACTTGGAGGCAATGTGAATGACTTTTCGACAGTTCGCTTACCGTAACGTCGTCCGCAATCGCCGTGTATACGCAGCATTTTTCATGGCGAGTGTATTTTCTGTCATGGTGTTCTTCCTGTATTCGATGCTGCTGTTTCATCCGTCGATTGAAAATACCTTCCTGAAAGAGATTTCCGTGCTGGGCATGGGAATTGCGGAAGTCATTCTTTTCATCTTCACGCTGTTTTTCCTGTTCTACTCGATGCGGGCGTTTCTGCAGGCAAGGTCAAAAGAATTTGGCGTCTTGCTGCTGCTTGGAATGGCGAAGCGCCAACTGCACCGTCTCATTTTCATTGAGGCGATGCTGCTCGGATTTACATCGATTGTAAGCGGCATTTTTCTTGGCTTCATGTTTTCAAAGTTTTTCTTCATGATCGTTAAAGCAATCGTGCAAATTCCTGTGCTGCCGCTGTATTTGTCATGGAAGCCGTTCGTGCTGACGATGGGTGCGTTCCTCAGTTTATTTGCCATCATTTCATACATCGCACCGGTTTTCATTCAGCAGGGGCAAGTGTCAGATTTGCTGAACGGCGACATGGCGGTAGAGTCGGTGTATACGTATTCAAATCGGCGCGGAATTTTCGGTGTCATCTTGCTGTTGCTTGCATATGCAATGGCGGCACTTGTCTCGCGCTCAAGCATTATCAGTCTGTTTTTCTTGCTGCCGCCGCTCATCACGGTCGGCACGTATTACTTTTTCACAGATACACTGCCGCTCCTCTTGCATGCACTGAGGCGGCAAAAGAAGTTTTTCTGGCGTGATTTTTGGATGATTTCGATTTCAGAAAGCATCGTACGCCTAAAAGAAAATGCCCGGATGTTCTTTATCGTAACGATTGTTTCGACGATTGCGTTCATGTCCGTCGGGATCCTCGCTTCGCTGACGTCATTTGCTTCGCAGTACCGTGAAGTGAATCCGCTCGGGCTAGTCTATAAAAGCCTGCCGCATAACGAATACGAGTATCCGCATATTGCGCAGCTGACCAATGAACTCGAACAGCGCGGACTCGATTACTGGGCAGTGCGTTTCCGCGTGCTCGAACAGCAGTCTTCCTATACGAGAAATAAAGTCAACATCGTCAAATTGTCTGATCTGAATGAACTGGCGATGTCGTTCGGAAAAGAGCCGCTGGCGCTCGAGCAGGGGCATGCGCTGTTCCTGCCGGCAAGTGCGGCAGCTGCGAGCGAACTGTCGAATAAATCGGTGCGGACGAAACTGGCGGAAAGCCAGATCACCTTTGAAATTGAAGGGGTCTATCCGTACAAGCTGTTTCCGCCGAATGCGCTCGGACTTAATACGATTGTTGTAAATCATCTGGATTTCGACCGGGTGGAGGAGCAGGCACGTTTCAGCTCATTGGCGTTTACTTATTATGCGTTTAATGTGCACGACTGGCAGGCGACACAGGAAATTGGCCTGTCCATCAATGCTCAGCTGCTCGCGGGGCTTATGCTTGAAGACCGGGAACCTGTACGTTATGAGTTTGAGAATCCTGGCTTGAGCTATTCGCATATTCGCATGACGTTTTCGCTGCTGTTGTTTATCGGTTTGTTGCTTGCGGGCGTGTTTTTCTTGGCATCGGGGAGTTTTATTTATTTCCGGCTGTATACGTCGCTCAGCCACGACCGGCGGCAGTATGCGGTGCTGCAGCGGATTGGGATGACGGACAGGGAGTTTAAGAAGATTGTGAACCGCCAGCTGATTCCGCAGTTTTTCTTCCCGTGGGGTGTGTCGTTCATTCATAGTGTGTTTGCGTTTTTGGCGCTGCAGGTGATTTGGGATGCGCTGGCGGAGATTTCGATTGTTAAGGAGCTTGCGCTGGTGCTGGCGGGGTTTGCGCTGCTGCAGATTTTTTATTTTTATCTTATCCGCTGGCGTTATATTTCACATATTAAGGCACCTACTTCTTGAGAGTGGGTGTCTTTTTTGCGTGGAGAGTTAGTTAGTGAGTACTAGGGGGATGTCCATTTTGCGTAGAGGGTTAATTAGTGAGTACGAGGGGATGGCAACTCCAGCTGGGGGACGCTTTCTGGAGGGAGGGCGGTGAACCACACCGCTCCGCTTTGCTACGCCGGGGTGTTTCACCTGTCCCTCTGATCCTCTCAGAGTCGCCCCCAGCTTCCGTTGCCATCCTAATTATAGAATGGTGGTACTCAGATCACTCATTGCAGGTGGTGTGTGAATTAGTGTTGTGTTTGAATGTATTTAAGTTCAAGTGCAGCTGCTGAACGGTAATTGAGGACTAATTCCAGAGTGGATGTCTATTTGCGTAGAGAGTTAGTTAGTGAGTACGAGGGGATGGCAACTCCAGCTGGGGGACGCTTTCTGGAGGGAGGGCGGTGAACCACACCGCTCCGCTTCGCTTCGCCTGGGTGTTTCACCTGTCCCTCTGATCCTCTCAGAGTCGCCCCCAGCTTCCGTTGCCATCCTAATTATAAAGTGGTGGTACTTAGATCACTCATTGCAGGCAGTGTGTGAATTAGTGTTGTGTTTGAATGTATTTAAGTTCAAGTGCAGCTGCTGAACGGTAATTGAGGACTAATTCCAGAGTGGATGTCTATTTGCGTAGAGAGTTAATTAGTGAGTACGGGGGGATGGCAACTCCAGCTGGGGGACGCTTTCTGGAGGGAGGGCGGTGAACCACACCGCTTCGCTTTGCTTCGCCGGGGTGTTTCACCTGTCCCTCTGATCCTCCCAGAGTCGCCCCCAGCTTCCGTTGCCATCCTAATTTTAGAGTGGTGGTACTCAGCTCACTCATTGCAGGCGGTGTGTGAATTGTTGTTGTCCTTAAACTTATTTAGTTTAAGGGCAAATCCTGCATTCCAGCAGGTTTCAGTGTCTTTGCCATAGTGTAAATAAACAAAATTACCAGTAAACTCTTGCCAATTAATTATTCTATCAGTATAATGAATGAAATACTGAATGGTTGTTCATTCATTGGTTAGGGAGATGAAAGTATGAATTTAGTTTCAAGTGTTCAGCAGACTGCACAGACTAAGCCAGATAAAGTTGCTTATCGTTTTATGGGACAGGATACGTCTTATGCGGAGTTTGATATGTCGGTGTCTATGTTTGCGTCCGCGTTGCGGAACCTCGGTGTGAGGCAGGGGGATCATGTGGCGTTTTTGCTTGGTAATACGCCGCATTATTTGATTTCGCTTTATGCGACTATGCGGATTGGCGCGACGGCTGTGCCGATTAATCCGTTATATACGCCTGATGAGATTTCGTATATTTTGGAAAACAGTGATGCGAAGGCTGTCATTGCGATTGATCAATTACTGCCGCTTGTGGAAGTGGCGAGCCAGTCGTTTCCGGCGATTGAGAACTATATTGTCTGTGAAATGAATCCGGATGCCGGTGAGAAGTTGGCTGCGCTGCCGGAACGCGTGAAGACGAAAGTTCATCCGTTCAGCATGCTGCTGAAGCAGGCGGCGCCTTTGACAGAAGCGGTGCAGGTTGACGAAAATGAAAGCGCTATCATACTTTACACATCGGGAACGACTGGACATCCGAAAGGCGCGATGCTGACGCATAAAAATATTTACTCAAATGCGCGCGATGTCGGGGATTATTTGGGGTTCTCTGAAAATGATAAAATTGTCGCGACATTGCCGCTGTTTCACGTCTTTGCGCTGACGGTTGTGGCGAATGCGCCGCTCGTTAAAGGGGCGACGATTCTTCTGGAACCGCGCTTTAGCCCGGGGGAGATTTTCCAGCTGATCCGCGAACAAAAGGCGACGGTATTTGCCGGTGTTCCGACGATGTACAATTTCCTGTATCAGTATCCGGAAGGCCAGACGGAAGACTTTGATTCCATCAGACTGGCGATTTCAGGCGGCTCTTCATTGCCGGTATCTTTGCTTCATAATTTCGAAGAAAAATTTCAAGTGCGTGTTTCTGAAGGCTACGGTTTATCGGAAGCATCACCTGTTACTTGTTTCAATCCGCTCGACCGCGAACGAGTGCCCGGTTCGATTGGAACGAACATCATGAATGTGGAAAACAAGGTAGTCGATGAAATGGGGGAGGAAGTGCCTGTCAATGAAGTCGGCGAATTGATTGTTCGCGGTCCGAATGTTATGAAGGGCTATTATAAGCTGCCTGAAGAAACAGCTGTTGCTTTGCGGGACGGATGGCTCTATACGGGGGACTTGGCGCGGCAAGATGAAAACGGTTACTTCTATATCGTAGACCGCAAGAAAGATATGATCATCGTCGGCGGATTCAACGTCTACCCTAGAGAAGTCGAAGAAGTGCTGTTCAGCCACCGCGATGTCGTGGAAGCCGCGGTAGTCGGCGTGCCGGATGTTAATTTCGGCGAAGAAGTACAGGCATATGTAGTGCTGAAAGAAGGTTCGGACGTTACAGAGGCGTCGCTGCATGATTTCCTTGCCAAGCGTCTGGTAAAGTATAAAGTGCCGAAGAATATTCAGTTCCTTGATGAATTGCCGAGAAACACAACAGGCAAAATCCTGAGACGTTCATTGAAGGAACAAATTAAAAGCTAATGATAAAAAGAGTGACGGGGCAGTAATTTCCGTCACTCTTTTTTCGTGCATTTATTGCCAAAACAACCGTCTGCTTGTTATGGTTTAAGGAGAAGATCTCAACTAACAGGAGGGATTACATGGAGAAACGATGTGTAGCGGCGGAAGATCTGTTTGAAACGAAATCGGTGACGAATCCGGTGCTTGCGCCGAATAATCAGGAAGCTGCAGTGACAGTGACAAAAATGAATAGAGAAGATAATACGTACTACTCTGCGATTCATCATATCGACTTGCAGACCGGAAACGTAACACAGTGGACGTTCGGCAAGCAGCTGGTGAGTGCGGCGAAATGGTCCGCTGACGGCAAACAGCTGGCGTTTTTATCAAACCGTACCGGAACGAATCAGCTGTACGTCATGCAAAAAGCCGGCGGGGAAGCTCGTGTGCTCACTGACTGCAAAGAAGGAATCGATTCATTTGAATGGTCGCCATGCGGCAAGAAAATCTGGTTTACCGGCACGATCAGAACGGGTGAAACCTTCGCGACGACGGTAAAGAAAGAAGAAGCATTTCCGCAGCCGATCCGCGTGACGAAAATGAAATATAAAGCAGACTTTACCGGGGTGCTGCCGCAAGATCAGCATGCACAAATCGGTTATGTCGATCTTGCGACGTGCGCAGTATGTAATTTTACGGCCGAACCGTTTGATCATTCATTGGAAGCGGTGTCTCATGACGGCAAGTATCTGGTGATCGGTGTCAACCGCAAGGAGCAGACGGATTACGATTTCAGTACGCCGCTCGTTCTTGTAGAAATTGAAACGAGAGACGAAACTGTTATTCTGGATCAGCAAGGCTATTTCGGCAAAGTGCAGTTCTCAAAAGACGACCGCTACATCGCCTATACAGGGCTCGATATGACGTACCAAAACGTTACCCAGACAGATGTTTTCGTCTACGACCGGACGGGTGGCCTGACGGTGAATTTAACAGCGGGAATTGACGCGCCGGTTGGAGATGAGTGCATTTCCGATCACTTGCAGCAACATTATGCACCAGGCGTTGTATGGACCGACGACGAGCAGCTCTACTTCCAGCTGTCGAGCATGGGCGACGTCCGTTTATATGCGGCGACACTGGACGGCGCCATCTATCCGGCGACGGGGGAAGAAGAGCATGTGTACGGCTACGATGTATCGTCAACCGGTGAATTTGCGCTCGTTGCGGTAAGTACGGCGACGAACCCGGGCGAGCTGTATCTTCAGACGATCGCGACAGGGGAACGAAAAGCACTGACTTCATGTAATGAAGGCTGGCTGAAGAAAGTCAGACTTGTAACGCCGGAAACGATTCATTACACGAACGGGGATATGAATATTCAAGGCTGGCTGATGAAGCCTGCCAATTTTAAGGAAGGCAGCCGCTATCCGCTCATAGTGGAAATCCATGGCGGGCCGCATGCGATGTACGGCTGTACGTATTTTCATGAAATGCAGCTGCTGGCGGCGGAAGGCTACGGCGTGCTCTATCTCAATCCGCGCGGCAGCCACGGGTACAGTCAGGAATTTGTGGACGCGGTGCGCGGAGATTATGGCGGCGCTGCATACGAAGATATTATGGCGGGAGTCGATGAAGTGCTGGCGAATGAAACGTGGATCGATGAAACGAGACTTGGCGTCACCGGCGGCAGCTACGGCGGCTTTATGACGAACTGGATTGTCGGGCATACGAACCGTTTTAAAGCGGCGGTCACCCAGCGCTCCATCAGCAACTGGATCAGTTTCTTCGGCGTATCCGATATCGGCTATTATTTCACTGACTGGCATCTGAAAGCGGATATGAGAGATGCGGATACCTTATGGAAGCACTCTCCGCTGAAATATGCAGAGCAGGTAGAGACGCCGTTATTGATTTTGCATGCGGAACGGGATTTCACATGCCCGATTGAGCAGGCCGAGCAGTTGTTCATTACATTAAAAGACTTGGGCAAAGAAACGGAATTCGTGCGTTTTCCGGAATCTGACCATAATTTATCAAGAACCGGCAAACCGAACCTTCGAATAGCCCGATTACAAGAGATTACCGGGTGGTTTAGACGCTATCTGTGAGGTAATATGAAGATGTATGTTAATTCGTCTATACATGAAAATAAATATGTGTATAATGAGATACGAATCGTACGCATAAAAAATATTTGAGAAGAGGTTCTGCATCATGGAAGAGCAATTACTATACAGAATAGAGAAGGATTTTATCGGTGAAAAGAAGGTGCCAAAAGACGCGTATTATGGTATTCAGACACTGCGGGCGGCAGAAAACTTCCCGATTACTGGCTACCGCGTCAACCGCGACCTGATCCGTGCAATCGCAATCGTCAAAAAGTCAGCAGCACAGGCAAACCGTGACATTGGCCAGCTTGACGCTGATCTTGCGGAAGCAATTATCCAGGCATCTGAAGAAGTAATCAACGGCGCATTACGCGACCAGTTCCTCGTCGATCCGATCCAGGGCGGCGCGGGCACATCGGTCAATATGAATGCCAACGAAGTAATCGCGAACCGTGCACTTGAAATTCTCGGACATGAAAAAGGCGAATATGACATTATCAGTCCAAACTCGCACGTGAATATGGCACAATCCACAAATGACGCATTCCCGACTGCGATACATATCGCGACATTAATGAAAGTCGACAAATTGCTCGAAGTTATGGAATCGCTTCATAAAACATATTTGAAAAAATCAATCGAATTCCAATCCGTCCTGAAAATGGGCCGTACACACCTGCAAGACGCGGTTCCCATCCGTCTAGGGCAAGAATTCGAAGCCTATGCCATGGTACTGCGCCGTGATATCGAACGTATTCGTGTGTCACGCGTCTATTTGTATGAAATCAACATGGGAGCAACGGCAGTAGGAACAGGCTTGAACGCGGATCCGCTGTACATCGAAAAAGTAGCAAGCTATCTTTCTGAAAACAGCGGTTTCCAATTAAAATCGTCCACACATCTCGTTGACGCTACACAAAACACAGACTCCTACGTTCAAGTATCCGCTGCGCTGCGCGGCACGATGCTGAACCAGTCTAAAATTTGTAATGACCTGCGCCTGATGGCATCGGGTCCGCGCACAGGATTGTCGGAGATTTCATTGCCTGCAAGACAGCCGGGATCATCCATCATGCCAGGGAAAGTGAACCCGGTAATGGCGGAAGTGATGAACCAAGTATCGTTCCAAGTAGTCGGCAACGATATGACCATCGCACTCGCATCAGAAGCAGGACAGTTCGAGCTCAACGTCATGGAGCCGGTGCTAGTGTTTAACTTGCTGCAGTCATTAAAAATCATGACAAACGTCTTCGGCGCATTCCGCGATTATTGCCTAGACGGCATAAAGGCGAACGTGGAGCACTTGGAAGAATACGTGGAAAAGAGTATCGGCGTCATCACGGCGATCAACCCGCACGTAGGTTATGAAGTAGCATCACAAATCGCAAAAGAAGCACTGCTGTCGAACAAATCAATCCGTGAACTGTGCATCGAGAAAAAAGTACTGACAAAAGAAGAACTCGACCAGATCCTGCACCCATTCGAGATGACGAAACCTGGAATTTCTGGGAAAGAGCTGTTGAAGAAGAAGATTATTCTTTCTAAATAAGTGAGTGAGGCTGGAGTTTGGCTAGTGGTTTGGGGAATGGGGCTCCAGACGGGACGCTTTCCTGCGGGCATGGCTTGAGCCAAGCGAACAGCGAAGTGTTCGCTTTGACGTATTTTTGCGTACTTTGCAGAAATTAAGGCATCTGCCCAGGGTCTCAAGATCACGCTGATTCCCCAGAAGTCGCCCGTCTTCCGCCCCATTCCCTACGGGGGTAGTTGACGTCAAATGGAGAATATATTGGAATTTTCCGGCCGTTAGTTTTCAAACTGGTTTAAAGTCGATATGCTGCACTTGATAATCTGCTATCCAGTTGATTGGAGTGGAGGGTGGCGACTCGGGGAGGATCAGCCCGACAGGTGAGACAACTAAGAGAGCGAAGCGAACAGTTGGCTCAGCGCGGGCCCTCCCGAACGCGTCCGCCCGCAACGGAAATCAACGGCGTCTGATACACTCTCTACCTATTCCAAGTCTCCAATCCTTACACCCTGCGCAACAACGCAAAGGAGTTACCAATCATGAAAGTGCATAATATTATGGAAATCGTAGTCCGTGACGTGATTACCAAATATAAAAACGAACTCAACATGCCGTGTACATGCGAACAATGCCTGAACGACGTACTCGCCATGACGCTGAACAACGTCAAACCGCAATACGTCGTCCACGAATCCAACAGCGCCTACGTCCGCGCAGCCCACGAAGCCGACCGGCAAGGCGCAACCGCCATCTTGACCAAGGTCGCCTGGGCAGCAGGGGAAGTAGGAAAAAATCCGCGCTGTGACAACATGAAAAACCCTTCCGAATAATCACGGAAGGGTTTTCGTTTATTTCAATAATGAAACTAACCATGTCAAGCGCTCATAAAACCCCCGCAAGCGCTCATACCTCTCTGGCAACCGCTCATAGATTCCTCCAAGCGCTCATACCAAGCCGCTGACCGCTCTTAGATCTCTTCAAGCGCTCAATCAAGGCAGCCAACCGCTCATAACGCACTCCGAAAAAACTTATTACCTCTTAAACACAGGCTTCCGCATTCATGTGCGCATGAATCATGTCAAGCGCTCATAAAACCCCGGCAAGCGCTCATACCTCTCCGTCAACCGCTCATAGATTCCGGCAAGCGCTCATACCGAGCCGCTGACCGCTCTTAGATTTCTTCAAGCGCTCAATCAAGGCAGCCAACCGCTCATAACGCACTCCGAAAACATTTATTTCCTCTTAAACATAGGCTTCCGCATTCATGTGCGCGTGAATTCTGTCTGGCGCTCATAAAACCCCGGCAAGCGCTCATACCTCTCCGTCATTCGCTCATAGATTCCGCCAAGCGCTCATAACAAGCCGCTGACCGCTCTTAAATTTCTTCAAGCGCTCAATCAAGGCAGCCAACCGCTCATAACGCAAAACGACCCAACACCTATTTCCCCTTAAACACAGGCTTCCGCTTCTCCGAAAAAGCAATCAGCGCTTCCACGCGGTCCTCCGTCGGCAGCGTCATCTCATACGCCTTCCGCTCAATCGCAAGCCCGGTCTGCAAATCCGCCATCATCCCTTGCTTAATCGCAAACTTCGCCTGTTGAACCGCAACCGGTCCGTTGGCAAGCAATGAATCCAAAAACTTGGACACCGTGTCCTCGAGTGACGCAAGCGGAACAGTTTGTGTCACGAGGCCAATACGCAGCGCTTCATCCGCTGCAATTCGCCGCGCCGTCAAAATCAGCTCCATCGCTTTTGCTTCACCAATTAAACGGGGCAGCCGCTGCGTTCCGCCGGCCCCGGGAATAATCGCGAGTCCCGTTTCCGTCAGTCCCATCACCGCGCTGTCTGCGGCAATACGGAAATCACAAGCGAGCGCGAGTTCCATGCCTCCGCCAAAAGCAAAGCCGTTGATGGCAGCAATCGTCGGCTGCGGCAATTGGTCGATCATCGTGAAGACATCGCCAATTTTATTCAGGTTTCGCCGCACTTGTGCTTCGGTCAGTGTCTTCCGTTCTTTCAAGTCGGCTCCGACGCTAAACGCCCGGTCGCCGCTTCCTAAAAACACAACAGCACGCACTTCGGGATCGATCCGGATGCCTTCTACCACTTGCCCGAGCTCGAGCAGCATTTGGAAGTTAAACGCGTTCATCGACTCAGGCCGGTTCAGCATCACATAAGCTACCGAGTCCCGCTGTTCATACGTAATCTCCTGCATAATCAAACGCCTCCTTGAAATGTATGGTCTATCTATACGATAGCATGAAAGTGAATGTTCTGTAAGTTTGAAAGTGGATAGGCTTCAATTGGCTAGTGGGTGGGGATTGGGGCTTCAGCCGGTACGCTTTCCGGGGGGGGCCGCGGCGAGCCAACTGTCGCTGCACTCCTTAGTTGTCTCGCCTGTCGGGCTGATCCTCCCGGAGTCGACCGGCTTCCGCCCCAATCCCTTACGTGTTGCCGGTTCTGTGCTTGTGGTTGGAGTGCATCTTGGAATGGGGGAGTTGAGCCATAACGTTCATACTTATCTGCAAGAATAGTCTTATTGAATAAACTCTCATTAGAAAATGGAGGTACGCGGGACAGTTTGGTAGTTTTGAAGAGTGTAAATGGATAGGCTTCAATTGGTTAGTGGGTGGGGATTGGGGCTCCAGCCGGTACGCTTTCCGGAGGGCCCGCGGCGAGCCAACTGTCGCTGTGCTCCTTAGTTGTCTCGCCTGTCGGGCTGATCCTCCCGGAGTCGACCGGCTTCCGCCCCAATCCCTTACGTGTTGCCGGTTCTGTACCTGTTGTTGGGGTGCATCGTAGCAGTTCTGAGTGAACACATCACTTTTTATTAAGTAGTTTCAAAATGTACTTGCTGGGTCAATAAGTAAATCTAGATTCCAACACTAGCTTCAATGAACAACAAAAACTGCCACCACTCACCCCGTAGGATTGGAGCGGCGGGCGGCGACTCCCGCGGGAATAGCATGAGCTTGAGACCCTGGACAGGTGCCTTAATTTCTGCAAAGTACGCAGAAATACGGCAAAGCGAACACTTCGCTGTTCGCTTGGCTCAAGGCCACGCCCATGGGAAAGCGTCCGTCCAGAGAGAAAGCTGTAACGAAGAACGGCTTTTGCGAGCATAAGCGAAGCGTTGGGAGCACATCTTTGCATTAATCCTCACCCCAATACAAATTCAGCCTCTCAAGTTCCTCTCTATCCCCCCTTCACAGATGCCAACTCAACGAATTTCAGGTAGAATAAATGACAGGAGTTGATCATATTGAAAACAGCGATTGTGACAGATACTACGGCGTATGTGCCGGATGATATAAAAGCAGAACTGGGGATTCGCACTATCCCGCTGCTCGTGACCATCGACGGCAAAGAATTCAAAGAAGACGCCGACATCACGACTGAAGCATTTTATGAGCTGGTGCGCGGCAAAGGCCCGCTGCCGAAAACGTCGCAGCCCGCGATCGGTGACTTTGAAGCCTTGTACAGCGAACTCGCGAAAGACTACGACGCTGTCATTTCCATCCACCTCTCGAGCGGCATCAGCGGCACCTATATGGGCGCGCGCCAGGCCGGTGAGCTCGTGCCGGAAATTGAAGTGCTGACGTTTGATTCGGAAATATCTGCCTATCCCCAAGGTTTTTTCGCGATTCGCGCAGCGCAGCTGGCAAAAGAGGGTGTACAACCGCATGCGATTATAGAAGAACTGGAAGAAATGAAACAAACGATGCGTGCGTACTTTATGGTGGACGACCTGTCGCATCTTCAGCGCGGCGGCAGACTGTCCGGTGCACAGGCGCTCGTCGGCGGACTGCTGCAAGTGAAACCCATTTTGCATTTTGAAGACAAAGTCATCGTCCCGTTTGAAAAAATCCGCACGACGAAAAAAGCGATGAAACGAATCGCGGATCTGCTTGCTGAAGACGCAAAGAACCAATTGCTCGACGCAGTGATCATCCATGCGAACCGTTATGAAGAAGCAATAGCATGGAAGAATATATTAGAAGAAAAACATCCGAACGTCGATTTCACGGTCAGCCACTTTGGCCCGGTCATCGGCACCCATCTTGGCGAAGGGGCCATGGGACTCGGCTGGGTGAAACGGCGCGGAACCTGAACAGGAGGAACTGTATGGCCGAACGAGCAACACTCAAGCAATTCCTGGCAGGGCGCATCTGGCTGCGTCATCTGCTGCCATTTCCCGCTGACCTCGTAGACGAAGCAATCAGCCGGGGAGAGATCCATGTGCAACAAGGCGTGCAAAAGAAAAAGGTCTGGCACGGCACCCGCTACACATGTCAGCGCTGTCATAATGAAAATTCGGCGCGCTTTACGGTGTTTGAGTGCGCACAATGCGAATCAGCATGTGCGTACTGCAGAAATTGTCTCAACATGGGGAGGGTGTCGTGCTGTTCCGAACTGGTGACGTGGACAGGCACGCCGCCCTTATTTCCGGCTGTGCACTGCATGAACTGGCAAGGCAATCTGACGCCTTCCCAGCAAAAAGCAGCGAATGAACTGCTTGAGAGCACGAAACAAGGGGTCTCGCATTTGCTTTACGCCGTCTGCGGTTCAGGCAAGACAGAAATGCTGTTTCAGCCGATTCACTATTTATTGAATAAAGGCAGACGGGTTTGTCTCGCAGCACCGCGTGTGGACGTTATTCTCGAACTGCTGCCCCGTCTGACCGCGGCATTTCCTGACACATGCACAGAAGCCCTATACGGCGGCGCGGATGTGGAACATGTTGACGCGCAGCTGATCCTTGCGACGACTCATCAGCTCTACCGTTTCCACGAAGCATTCGACGCGGTTTTCGTCGACGAAGCCGATGCATTTCCGTATACTGCGGATGAAACATTGCAGCAGGCCGTGCGAAAAGCCGCGAAACCAAATGCACCGATCCACTTCGTCACAGCCACTCCATCCAGCAGACTGCTCGCCATGAATAAAAAACAGGGCAATATTTCTATCCTCGCGAGACGCTATCACGGCCAGCCGTTACCCGTACCGCGAAACGCTGCGCTGTGGAATTACGAACGGCAGCTGAAAAAGAAGCGCATTCCGAAGAAACTGCTCGACTGGACGAAAGAATGCCTCGAACAGCAGCTGCCGTTTCTTATTTTCTTTCATCAAATCGAACTGATGGAACTGGCAGAGCCGCTGTTTCAGCAGCTCGACGAACGGATCTGTGCAGTTCACGCGGAACACGCGGACAGGAAAGAGCGGGTGCAGCTGCTCAGGCAAAAAGAAATTCCAGGACTGCTGACGACAACGATTCTTGAGCGCGGCATTACGATTCCGAACGTGCAAGTGGCGGTCGTTGGAGCTGAACAAACGATCTTCAATAAAGGGGCACTTATTCAAATCGGCGGACGGGTCGGCCGTTCGGTGCCTCATACATCAGGCGACTTCGTACTTTTTCATCAAGGCATTACAAGCGCGATGGATGAAGCGAAACGGGAAATCCGCAAGCTGAACCAGACGGAGGTGCCGCAGTGAATTGCTTACTCTGCGACAAGCCTCTCGACAACGTGCCGACGTGGCAGCAGTTTCTCGGCATTCAAAAAGACGCTTCTGCCTGTCCAAGCTGTCTGAAACGATTTGAACGAATTGACAGCATGGCGCAAGATGAATGGCTTGATTCTGTTCATTCGCTGTATGCATATAATGAAGCAGCAAGAGATTACCTGCATCAGTTCAAGTTCATGCAAGACATTGCGCTCGCCGACATTTTCGCACAGCCATTGCGCCATGTGCTGAATCATCCGAAAAAAGTTATTGTGCCGATTCCGATGCATGCCGCGAATAAAAAGAAACGCACCTTTTCCCAAGTGGATGCATTGCTCCGCGCAGCGAACATCCCGTATCAGACACTGCTGGAAAAAACGACAGAATCGGTAATGGGTGAAAAAACGCGGAGTGAACGTCTCGCGATGACTGAACTATTCACGGCGACAGCCGATATACCAAGTAATGAGGCAGTATACGTGCTGGTTGATGATATTTATACGACTGGTACGACATTGCGTCACGCAGCACAGGCACTGAAACAGCGGGGCGTACGCCAGGTGGGAGCTGTGACGTTATTCAGACCTATAAGAGAGAAGTGATAAAATGGCGGAAGCAAGAAATTGTCCGGCTTGCGGCAAAATATTTAATTACACAGGTTTACGGGACGTATGCGGCGCATGTGCGCAGGCCGAAGAGGATATGTATGAAACGGTCTACCGGTTTTTGCGCAAACGGGAAAACCGTGCGGCGAATATCGACCGCATCGTCGAAGTAACGGGAGTGACGCAAGAGTTGCTGCATCGCTGGGTACGTAAAGGAAGACTGCAGCCGGCACTGTTCCCGAACCTCGGCTATCCATGCGACAAATGCGGCGCGTTAACATCCAGCGGGAAAATTTGTGCAAAATGTACAGAAGAAATCCAGCAGGACTTGCGCACATTTGATGCAGCGGCGGAATTGCGCGAGGCGATTGAGGCTAAAGACAAAGCAACGTACTACACACAAAAACGCGAACGATGAACCAATGGGGAAACGAGCAGTTCGTCCTGCTCGTTTTTTCGTCCAAAAGGCTCTAAATATTACGTGAAATCTGCCGACATAAAGAGTAGTACCTAAAATAGAATGTATGTATGAAAGGAGCGAGACGTATGAAGATCGATGGAGTAAAACCGCAGGCAATCAACCCATACCGCAATCAGCAGCTGAAAACAGAGCAGACTAAACAGGCGTCACAAGTACAAACGGATAGGCTCGAGATTTCTTCAGAAGCAAAAAAATTATCCAAGGCTTCACCGATTGAAACGGCCAGACAACAGCGCGTTCAGGAATTGAAGTCACAAGTACAGTCTGGAGAATACCAGGTCGATGCGAACAAACTCGCTTCGAGTATGCTGTCGTATTTCAATAAGAACTAACAGAAAGTAGGAATACACATGTCCATTGAACCGATTTTGACAACGCTCAATCACCTGGAAAAACTGCATATGAGCTTGCTCCGTCTGTCAAACGACAAGACCGCACTGCTGAAAAACGGTGATATCAACGGGATTGACCAGCTGTTGAAAGAGGAGCAGGCCCATTTAGCGGCGATTGTGCAAATGGACCAGAAGCGCGTGAACGAAGTGAAGCAGTATTTGACCGCACAAGGAAGTGCAGTACCTGCCGAACCGACCATGACGCAATTAATCGAACTGGCGGACACACCGGACAAAGAACAGTTGGCAGAGGCGAAGGACCGTCTCCTGCATGCGATTCATGAGTTGAAACGGCAAAACGAACTCAATCAGCAGCTGACTTATCAATCTCTTCAATTCGTGAATCTATCGCTGGACATGGTCCGTCCGCGTCCGGAAACCGTCAACTATTCGAAAAATGAAGTACAGGGGCAGTCGCAAAGCAGAGCCAAAACGAAGCTCTCCTCATTCGACTCCCAAGCATAAGGAGGACACATCATGCGCTCGACATTCATGGGACTGGAAACCAGCAAACGCGGATTGTACACACAGCAATCCGCTCTTTATACGACAGGGCATAACATCGGGAACGCCAACACCCCCGGCTATTCACGTCAGCGCGTCAACATGCAGGCCACGTCCGGATTCCCGGGAGTAGGACTGAACGCAGGAACGGTGCCCGGATTTCTCGGGACAGGCGTTGAAGCGGGAAGCATTCAGCGGATTCGTGATACGTTTGTTGATCATCAGTACCGCAGTGAGGCGAATAAATTGGGGTACTGGGAATCACGTACTAAAGCGATTGCGCAGATGGAAGATGTCTTAGGAGAACCTTCTGAATACGGTCTGCAGCAATCCCTCAGCGACTTCTGGCAGTCATTGCAGACACTTGCATCTAGCCCGGAAAACGGCGGGGCCCGTGCTGTCGTAGTAGAACGCGGTGTGGCGGTAGCTGACTCATTCAACTATATCTCCAAGTCCATAGCTGAAATTAAAACGAATCTCGGAGATGAAATTAATGTCTCTGCCGTTAATATTAACTCGATACTCGGGCAAATTACGGAACTGAACAGACAAATCGCAGACGTCGAACCCAATGGCTATTTGCCTAATGATCTGTACGATGCCCGCGATGGGCTGCTCGATCAGCTGTCTACTTATTTGCCGATTGAAGTCAGCTATGAAAAGACTGGCGGACGTGCACCGGCAATTGCTGAAGGCACAGTCACAATAAAAATCATGACAAATGATAAACCGATCACAGTACTGCAAAAAAATACATTCTCCAATATCTCGATCAACGGGAAAAACGAAACAACCGGAGAAATGCCGAAAGAAATTACAGGCTTTACATGTAACGGGGCACCTGCCGGAGGCGCAGAACTTTCAGTGGCAGATATGAAGAAAAGCGGAGAATTAAAATCGCTGGTGGAATCGTATGGCTACAAAGAAACGGCTGACGGGCCTGTAAAAGGAATGTATCCGGACATGCTTGCGAAACTGGACAAGATGGCTACTGCATTTGCGACGGAGTTTAATAAGATTCATCAAGGTGACCCTGCCAATGGGGTGTATGCGACAGATTTAGACGGAAAACCAGGAGAAGAGTTTTTCAAGGTCATTGATGGAACGAAGCCGATATCTGCCAGTAATATTAAAGTGAATGAAAATATTATTAGCAATCCGAATAAAGTGGCGGCTTCTACGTCAAAACCAGTGGACAGCACCGATCCAACAACTAATCCTGAAGTAGGTAACGGACAAAACGCCCAAAACCTAGGGAATGCACTATTTAATAAACTGGCAGCACTTGGCGGTTCAAGTGTGCAAGGATACTTCGCCCAAGCGATCGGCCAGCTCGGAGTGGCAGGACAGCAAGCCGTAAAAATGGCCGAAAACTCCGGAACACTTCTTCTTTCGGTGTCCAACCGGCGCGATTCTATCAGCTCCGTCTCACTCGACGAAGAAATGACCGACATGATCCGCTTCCAGCAGGCTTACAACGCCTCTGCCCGTATGATTACCGTCATGGATGAAGCACTCGATAAAATCATCAACGGAATGGGTACAGTCGGCAGATAATTAAGGAGGAACCTTCATGCGCGTAACACAATCAATGCTTTCCCAAAACATGCTGCGCAACTTATCAAGCAGCTATAATAAAATGGGAAAACTGCAGGAACAGCTGAATACAGGGAAAAAAGTGAACCGACCGTCAGATGATCCAGTCGTCGTCATGAAAAGCCTTGGCTATGGGATGCAGGTTAACAGAGTCGAGCAATATCAGAAAAACTTAGGCGAAGTCAATAACTGGCTCGACAGTTCGGATGATGCGATGGATGGGGTAGGACAAGTCCTTCACCGCGCCAGGGAATTAGCCACAAATGCCGCGAATTCAGGTACGGTGACTGCGAATGACCGGGAAATGATCAAAATTGAATTAGAGCAACTGCAAGAGCAGCTGCAAGACTTCGCGAATACGAAAGTCGGCGATAAACATATATTCAGCGGGAAAATGACGGACAAACCATTATTTGACAAAAACGCAGGCGGTTATCAATCGGGCGCATCTTTTAAAGAAAATGTATCCATTGAAGTATTTGATGGCGTAGACTTGCGTGTCAGTACGAATGCATCGGATCTGTTTAATAATATCAATCAATTGTTCACTGATATAAAAAATGACACGGACGACAAGTATGACTTCAGTGCCGCAATTGAAGAAATTGATGGGCTGCTGGACGATGTGTTAATGAAACGTGCAGATATAGGAGCTCGGTCCAACCGTGCAGAGCTTATGGAGAATCGTCTGATGATGCAGGAAGGTGCGGCGAAAAAGCAGCGTTCTGAAAACGAAGATATCGACTATGAAAAAACGATTACGGATTTGATTACTTCAGAGTCAATCCACCGGGCTACATTATCGGTAGGGGCGCGTATTATCCAGCCTTCATTGACGGATTTCTTGCGGTAAAAAGTAATGCGGACACGCTGATAGTGTCCGCTATTTTTATAAAGATAAGCAAAGGATGGTGACAGACGTGAATATTCCTCAGCTGCAAGTCCAGACGACATCAGCCAGGCTGGGATTACAGATTGATAAGCCAATACAAGAGATCGAGCAGCCAAAAGCGACACTGCGTATCGAACAGCCTGCAGCCATTCTTGAAATGTCAACCACACCGTCCGAACTGACGCTTGATACGACAGAAAATCGGGCAGCTCTGGATTTAATGAGCATGTTCAGACGGGGAGACGAAGTAGCGCAGTACAGCCAGCAAAAAGTACAAGAGGGCATTGCGCGCAGAGCACAGGAAGGCATGCAGCTTGCGAAAATTGAAAGTGGCGGTAACCCTTTGGCTGATATTGTTAAGCAAAACTCGGAAAAACCAATGGCTGATCTGGGTATCCGCTTTGTAGGGAATCCGCTGCAATTAAAAAGAAGCTTTACACCAGGGCGTGTGGATATACACGTGACACCGCAGAAACCGATAATAGATGCACAAGTAAACAAACCCATCCATAACTACACGCCAGGCAACGTAACGGCTAAATTGGAACAGTATCCGACCATTGAAATTGATTGGAAAGTGTAACGATGAATTACATAATTTACCTTTGCAGTAACTAATATAACATTTAATTGAGGAGCAACTTATCACATGAGAATTGAAACTAAATTTCATGCAACGATTGAAATTGACCCATCAGAAATCTGGCATTTTCCAAAAGGAATCCCCGGCTTTGAAGCGGAAAATGAATTTGTCTTGGTGCCGATTGAAGGCAGCGATTCTTTGCAGGTATTACAATCGACCAAGCAGCCATCCGTTGCATTTATTGTAGCCAACCCATATACACTCGTAACCGATTATACTTTTGAAATAGATAACTCAACGATTGACTTGCTGGAAATCAGTCAGCCGGAAGATATCATGGTGCTTGGCATCCTATCCATGAAACAGCAGTATCACGAGTCCACAATCAACTTGCAGGCGCCTTTGATCTTTCACGTTCCAAATAAAAAAGCCAAGCAAATGATTCTGAACGACCCACGTTTCACTGTCAGACACCCAGTCGGCAAAGGAGGGAACTGACATGCTCGTCTTGTCACGTAAAGTAAACGAGTCGATTCAAATTGCAGACAACATAGAAATTCGGATTCTGGAAGTCAAAGGAGATACCGTGCGGATTGGCATTGAAGCACCGAAATCTATTGAAATTCTTAGAGGGGAATTAGTTCAATCGATTACCGAGACGAATAAAGAAGCGCTCACAATCGATATGGATCTGTTCTCGCAGCTGTTGAAAAAAGAATAGCCTTCTATTAGTAAAGCATCGCTATAGAGTTTCTGCAGCGGTGCTCTTTTTACGTGAAGTTCTGTTTAGACAAACTTATGACATATGTACTCTATTTTTTCTGCAGATTATAAAATACTTCAAAAATAGACTAAACACTTTACCTGCCTGTCCGATATTACTAGTGTAAGCGGGAGAAAGAGTTCGGCCGGCTCCGTACACCGCCACAAAATTCAGGGTCACAAGGAAGTGCACCCTACACACACTCAAGGAGGAAATTAACATGAGAATTAATCATAATATTGCAGCGTTGAATACACATCGTCAGTTGAACACAGCTACTACTAACCAATCAAAATCTATGGAAAAATTGGCATCAGGTCTTCGTATTAACAAGGCTGGCGACGATGCAGCTGGTCTTGCAATTTCTGAAAAAATGCGTGGGCAAATTCGTGGATTGGATATGGCATCTAAGAATGCTCAGGACGGTATTTCTTTGATTTCAACTGCTGAAGGTGCATTAAACGAAACTCATGATATTTTACAACGTATGCGTGAGTTAGCTGTTCAAGGTGCGAATGATACTAATGTTGCACAGGACAGAGATGCGATTCAAGAAGAATTAGTTGAGCTGAAAAATGAAGTTAATCGCATCGCTGATACAACGGAATTTAACAAACAGTTGCTATTAAAAGGTAACTTAGGTGGTACAGTTGAACAAGATCCTAACACAACTACTGTTTTAGATGTAAAGGGAGTGGCTAGTGCTTCTACTAATGGTGCTGCTGCAGGAACTTATACTATTACAGTAGAAAATTCAGACAAATTAACGATGACGTTTGGTGGTAAGAAACAAGAGATTGATAATGCAGATGGGGCTCAAGAATTAAATTTCTCAGACTTTGGAATCACAATAAAAACTAATGCGGCATACACAGCTGATGATGCGATTGGTGATGTCGAGGTATTAGCAGGTTCTGTTACGTTCCAAATCGGTGCTAATGAAGACCAAAACGTAAGTTTAAATATCCGAAGTATGCGTACTGATGGAGATTTGAACCTTGAAAGTTCTGGACGGGTCGATGTTTCTACGCATGATAAAGCAAAAGCTTCAATTACTAACATTGAAAGTGCAATAACTGAAGTTTCAAAAGAACGTTCAAAACTTGGTGCTTATCAAAATCGTTTAGAACACACAATCAACAACTTAAACACTTCTTCCGAAAACTTAACAGCTGCTGAGTCTCGTGTACGTGACGTTGACATGGCGAAAGAAATGATGGAACAAACTAAAAATTCTATTCTTTCTCAAGCAGCACAAGCAATGTTGGCTCAAGCGAACCAACAACCACAGGGAGTATTACAACTTCTTCGTTAATTTAAGAATATTTAAAAGGGTCCCTGGCTTAGCTAGGGGCCTATTGTATTAAAAAGATTAAATTTTTAGAAGGAGGAAATACCTTGATAGAAAAAATTGGTTACCTAGTAAAAAAAGCCAATGATAAGACCTCATGGAGAAATAGACTAGCAGCACTAAAGGAAATAAGCGAAATTGATTGTCCACAAAGAAAAGATGTTGTGATTAGATTAGCTATTCACGATAACGTATTTGCTGTAAAAGAAGAAGCTTGCAGAATAGCAAACAAGTTGGGATTAGAGAAGAATGGTAAGGCAATTAAATTAGGAAAAAAAGACATTGGATTCAAAAGTAAAGACTTTAATAAAGTTTTCGCTAGAATTAAGAGAGAAAGCAAAATGGAAGAATTTAATCTAGAACTCTTTAAAGAAAAATTTGAAAATTCTAATCCAGAAATGTATGACGTAATGAGTTTTGACAAAAAAGGTAAATTTGATAATTGGATTGAAAATATATACAATGGATTACCTAGAAAATAGTATAGAGTACCAGGTTCACAACAAACAGACTCTGTAATTAGAGAGTTTTAGTGGATGGTACCTATTATATGAAATAGGTAAGTGAAACACGAATAAACCACTGTTTTCAGGGTATATGAGAGTACCAATCACAGAACTTTCTACCCGACCCCACCAGTAAATAGGAGATGAAAACAATGGTTCTACCATCATTTAATCATATTCAGGGAAGAAACGGAAGTAATTGGAGCCGCTTGATGGGAAGCGTGGAGGCGGATCACTACTGTATCATCGCGATAGATGAATTTGTAGGTGCCAAGTCTTGAGACACTTCTAGTTGAATTCAGAATTTTTTCAACTTGTGTGAGGACCTGGTGCCTACCTAAGTAAAGGGTACCTATGTGAAAAACTAACATGAATATTGAAATTAACACGATTGTTTTAGAAATTATGAATGTTCGTTATGGAGTTACTTCAAAATAAATTAATATTAATAATTGTACGCTTAAATTTATCATAACTTTTTTGATTTAGTAGGTCTTTAAAATATAGGGATTCTTTGGTAAAGGGTGTGTGATAAACTAGCTTGCAGATTCATTGTTCGCTTGTTTGGCGTAATTCAATCTTTGAAGGGTGTCTCCTTTCACTTTGATAGAGAAAGTATATTGCTAAATTATTTAATTAATTACTTTTATAGTGTGGAAAAAGATATTGGATTGGATAGCCTTATTGATGTTCGTTTCACAATTGGCTTGTAAACATTAAAATTCTCATTTAATAGAAGAACGTAGGATGTATTCAAGGTGCAAGCATGGATAGAAGATATTTATTTAGAGGCTGATCATAAAGGATCAGCCTTTTTGTCTGTCTGTCGCTAACAGCAGATTGTATTTTATATTTAATGCATATTGAAGTAGCCGAAGCTCTCCTTGGAACATTGCTCAGTGGGGATTATAAGTATTTACAAAGTTTCATTTTCCTTTACTATCAAATAGGCGCAATTTTGATATCACCACGCTAGCATCTTTGCGGTTACATGCTGTTCAACAAACTCCACAGGCATACCTTTGGAGCCGCTCCGATATCAAACGGGGTAAACTCATCAGCAGCTGGGTAGGAAGCAGATTCGATTACTAGGCAATTGGTAAAGCCCCATTCATTTCGAGTGAACGGGAGCTTTTTCGTATATAATTTTACTTCCTGCAAAAGCTGAACTAGCTTCAAAATAAAGTTTTAACATTTTTCAAAAACATTGATTGATAAAATGATAGAATTTACACATAGTCCATACTTAATATTTTTTGATTATGAATAGCGACTAACAAAGTGTATAATTGTTCCATATATAAATACAAATACCTATAACATTGAATGTAAAACTCTTTTGAAATTTAAATAATGCTTAAAAGAAAATTTAGTTTAGAATTCTAGCATATTAGTGAAGGGTACCTGTGTGAAAAACTAACGTGTTTATTTAAATAGTCATGAATGTTTTAACAACCATGAAAACTCAGAGCAAAGATACTTAAAAATAAATATTTTTATAACCAAATCACGCTTCAATAAGCACGAAATTCTTCGCAGAAAAATTAAGAAATCAGCCAACTCAATGTGAGACGTTGCAATGATCCAAATTTGAACTCAGAAGCATCTCAATCTAAGACGAGCGTCATTTCATACTAGTACATACCACCAACCCACATTTATACGATATCACGGCTCACTTTGAGAAGCACAATAACCAAAGAACTTAAGAATTAAAAGAATAAGGCCATTGCCGAGAAGAATCTAAGAGTATGCATCTGTGCAACACACAACTCAGATACCATTCTGAATAGTCCTTGAGTTGTGCGATGCACAGGTGAACTCACTTCATCGGAAAGAATATTCGAAAATTAGAGTGTGAAATTGTACAGTGTCATCCTGAGTACGCTACGGCTATTCAGATGTTTAGTAATTCCAATGGCAATCTTGAAGTCAGGGTAGAAGAAATTACATCTCCAACAGGTAATGTAACACTCATATATTCTAAAAAAATAAGCATATATCAAAATAAAGAACATATTTGTACATGGTGCTCTTCTAGTTGAGTAGGGTAGGGAGTTCTGTGATTGGTATTTCTCTCTAACCTGAAAACAATGTTTTTTTGCGTCTACTTCTATCTATTTAACATAATAAGTGCTCCAAAATGACCGATACATATAGTATGCACTGTGTACTAAATACTCGGTAACCAACGTATTTATTATACCCATTCATTATGAAGCAGAGGAGCATTAGATAAATGGATAGTAAACATCAAGAAGAACTTAAACGATTGTACAGTCAATTGGAACAAGTAAAACAGCGGGATCGCATTCTGGAGGAAATCGAAAAGCGACTTTATAAGATGAAACAGATAGCGCAATATACTGCAGATCATAACCTAGATAAAGACGAGACGATGCAGTTGGAGATGCAGATCCGTGATCACCAAAAGGCTATTTCGTCACTTGAAAACTATTTAATTTAGTGACTCGCAGCGAATTTTATAAAGACATCTGCCAGAGATACTTGTGTAAAGGTTATTATAATAAACACTCAAACACGAAAGTTTAAGCATTCATGAAAGTTTGGTGCACAAGTACTCAAAAATCACTAGTAGCACTATAAACGTAGCATATTTATATTTCTCCTATCCCAGTAGACCACCACTTTGATTAGTCTCCTAAGAAAATCCTGTTAACAGTAAAATCCCTCCATTTAGAACCGATATAATACGTATATCAATCCTATACATCCAAATGCATAATCAGCAATACTGTAATATATCGGACGCATGGAGGAATACATACTATGATCATCAAAAACGGATCGTTTGGTTTGCAACGTAATATGAATCAGGCGAATGAACGTCTAGAGAAGTCAATGGCGAAGCTGTCTAGTGGTAAGCGGATTACGTCTGCAGCGGTAGATGCTTCGGGTCTGGCCATCAGTGAGAAGTTGCGGGCACTGCAGCGTGGGTCCCGTCAGGCGCTTCAGAATGTGCAGGATGCGCAGTCGCTTGCGCAGACGGCAGATGCGGCTATGCAGGAGCTGACGGATGTCGTGCAGCGGATTCGGGAGCTGACGATTCAGGCGATGAACGGGACGAATACGGATGTGCAATTTGATTCTGATTCGGTGGATACGCTTATTATTCAGAATGAAGTCGATGAATTGAAGAAGAATTTGCGGGATATTGTACATAAGACGGAGTTCAATACGCATAAATTACTGACGAATACGGTACCGGGGGAGTATGTATATGCGGACCGCAGTGTGTCGGTGGATCGTTCAGCCCGTACGGTGCCAGTCAGTGGAAACGCAGTGTTTGGAGGCAATACTGCAAAAATAGAGCCGAGTTCGTATACAAAACAGGTCAATATTGGATCGGATTCACGGACAGTGGAAGAAGTGACTGCATCTTACCCACCTGTCAACGGAAAAGTGACGACTGTGATGGATCAAAAACCCAGGTGGTCGGCAGACGGTGAGACTATTTTGTTTCAATCCACACGGGATGGACAGCGATACAGTGTGCCTGCAAACGGCAGTGTCGATCCTAGAGTGGATGCTGATACTTCCGAAGCCGCCACTCGCAAAGAAGCGGGGGATTATCGACTGGAAATGGTTAATTCCAGCTTACAGTTGCAGAAGCGGTCGGGAAGCAATTGGACTGTGGAGCGATCCTATACGAATTATAATATAGCGGACGGTCTTCACGGCTATAATTTTGCGCCTACAGCAGATTCAGATGGGAAATGGTCATTTGCATTTTCCGATTCGGACGGCAATATATCTAAAGTAGTGATTAATACGCAAAACGGTTCGATCAGTTCGCCGGTATCTGTGATTCCGAACACGGATAAACTGAATCTGCCCCCTATAAATAATACGATATCTCTTGGTGGCACACCTGATCTTTACCGGATGAATGAGGGAGATGCTTCGCTTGTCGTGCACAAAGTGACAGACAGCGGTTCACAGCAGCTAACGTACTGGGATGAAACAGGGACAGCACCGGTGTCTGGTTATTATACGGTAAACGGCAGTCAGATAACATTTCATGAGGATGCGAAGATCGGATTTGATCCGAATAGTGAAGATGATGCCCAGGATTACTATACGTTCCGATTTGTAAGAGGGAACAGTGCAGCAATTCATTCGGAGACGATTCCTTCGCAAGCCCAGTTGTATAATGTGAACGGTGAGCCGGGACCGATGTCTTTGAGAATCCAGATAGATGGGAAGGGTACGATTGCCAGGGAACATTATTTGGCTGATCGGCCTGCTGATCCAGAGAACACGACGGGCGTGTACATAGACAAAGCGACGGGAAAGGCAGAGTTTTACGGTGATTTACGTCCTGCCCACAATGAAACTGTCCGTATTACGTATGTACCAGACAGCGACAGTGACCGCGGTGTTCAGACGTACGTCCTGCCGGCTGAAATTGATATATACAACCTGAATTCTTTGGATCCAACACTGCCGAAGTCATTGGAAGTGTATGCGGGTGGACGGAAGATTGCTTATGATGCATCGATGACTGACGGCTATACGTATGACCCTGCGACACGCCGAATCAGTCTCTACGGTAATAGCCGCCCCGATGTGTCAATCGGTGAGAAAATCCATTATAAATACATTGCGGATTATAGCAGCACCAACACCAACGAAGTAGTGTATGGTATTCCGCTTGGATCAGCGAAGCCGGAAGTGTTTAATCTTGGGGACGCCGATGCGCCGAATTCAATTCGTGTGTTCCGAGGAGAAGAGGAAATAAACTACTCCGACACTGATGGCTTTCAGTATAATGCGATAACGAATACGATTGAGCTGTTCGGCAACAGCCGACCGAATGTCGAGGATAAATACTTTGTTCGAATGGTGACAGTGCTAGAAGATCCAGTGAAACACGATGACATGCTGGAGATTCCGCTGTTCGACAAACCTGTATTGTATCAACCTGACAGTCTAGGCATTCCAGAGATGCTGAACGTCACCATCGCTGGGAAAGTAATCACCTATGATGAAACAAAACAGGATGGCTACTTTTACAATAAGCAAACGAATGCGGTAGAAATATACGGTAACAGCCGCCCGGACGCGAAAGATTCTACATTGTTGTTGCCGAAGATTTCCGTGACGTTTGTGACGGAATCAGGACTAGTCAACCTATATAATAACTCCTATGATATTCCGCTCGGTGCGGGTGCTTCTTCTTATGGAATTGAAGGGGAAGGCAATGTAAAAGGGCTAAAGGTGTTCAAAGATACGGTAGAAATACCATATGACGCGGAGGATGGCTATACCATCAATCCGGAAACGAACCTTGTCTCACTTCACGGCAGCTATCGCCCTACAGCAAAAACCGCGCCCAATTCCATCCGTGTCTATTCAGTGCCGGAATCTTCTTTGAGCGCTACAGTACCTGAAGGATCTACTGTTCACAAGGTTTCGATAGGGATCACCGAAATTCTGCCGGCTGTTGACGAAAATGGTCACGGTTATCTGTTTGAAAATGGAAAAGTCAAGCTTATAGGCGATGCACGGCCGGACGCAGTTTTCGGCAGACCTAGTTACGCGATGGAAGTAATTTATACCGAGCCACTCAGTATGGACCTGCCGGTAAATCCGTTACTCACAGACGACACAGCGTACTGCGATCACGAAACAGGCAGTGCACTACCAGATGCCGAAGTCGTGCCAGATTCCCAGGTAATCCGCCTAAACGGACAAGTACTCACACCAGATCAATACAACATTAGCGACAGCCGCGTTACCCTGATCAACAGCGAAGTCACCCTGGCAGTCGGCAGCAACACAATCAGCGCCGACTATCAAATCAGACAGGGAATTCACTACGCAGATAACTCCTACACCTTCCAAGTAGGCGGCAACTCAGGCAATCAACAAGTACTTAATATCGCTTCCTTTGATAACATGCTTGTGGATATGAGTGCGGTCTGTGTACGCACGGCAGAGCACGCAGCGAAAGGACTTGAAATCATCGACCGTTCCATGAACTTTATTCTCGGCGAACTAGGCAACATCGGAGCTGCTGAAAACAGCCTGACTCATATCGCGGCGAACCTTCGGATAGGCGAAGAAAGCATGACGGCAGCATTGAGCCGTATTGAGGATTTGGATGTTGCGAAAGAATTAATGAACAGTACGAAATTACAGATGTTGACGCAGGTGGGGCAGACGCTGGCCGGGCATGATAAGCAGCGTAGGGAAGGGATTTTGGGGTTGTTGAAGTGAGTGAGTTGGAATGTATTTGTGCACCACACGACAAGTTATAAATAGCTGAACGATATTTGAGATAAAATAAGATATCAAAGGAGAAGTATGATTAGTAATAACAGATATAAGCAAAAGAGGTCTAAACAGGACGCGTATTTAAGTAATACAGAGAGAGCAGCAAGGATAGCAACTCTGTTAACTATTATTGCAGGTCTTTTTTATATACTAACAATAGTATTCAAATTTTATATAACTCTCTTCAAAAATAAAGTTTATTTAGATTTTCCAGTGCAGATTGAGCACATGGTAAGCAGTTCTGTAATAACATTTTTATTATTAATAATTGGGCATTTAATATATCAAGTTTACAGAGATACTTATACATATAATAGCTACTTTGGTTCAAAACAAATGAAGACTAAGAAAATGGACTTAATTGCAGACAAGACTTACTATAATTTGTTCCAATCTATAAAGCACTATCTATTAATTTTTTTCTTAATTAATATAATCTTCCTTTTTATAACGGAAATTTTAAATGAAAACTATGTTGTATATCCTATCCTCTTAATTATGACTATATTTATGATCATTTGGTGTGTTATAGAGTTTAAAAAACTATTAATTTACTTTAAAAATTTAAGATATAATTACGGTTATTATTTCATTACTATAATTTTATTAGGCTTTATTATAATGTTAGGGATCGCTTTCTCAGCACAATCTAAATCACTTTTAGTGGAATTTGGGGAAAGTAACAATTATAGTTTGATTCTGTCTATAGAAAGCGAGAACTTTAAGCCAGAGAACATTCATATAGAATATTTAGTGAACAATGAAAAAAATGAACAGATTAAAAACAGAGAAACTATCTTAAATAGTAAAGACTTTCGTTATGGATATATTCAAAATACACAAGAGCTAAGAGAGGAAGAGGGGCGAATAAAAAAAGATAAAAAAACTGCCGTACTTAATAATAGTTTTATTAAGTATATCTATGAGGATAATATTTATGAATACCTCACTGAAGGTGAAAATTTTGTCGTTTTTACTATCGAAATACAAAGTTTAGGGACAAGTAATTATATAAAAATATTTAATCAAATTCATAAAGATAAAAATGGTGAATTAAAAATTACTAAAGATAAATTTGAATGGAAGGGGGTGTAAAATATTTTTTATAAATGTATACACTTTATGGTTTAAATCCGAAGGTTGATAGTATTAGTATTGTGCAACGGTGCATCAAATTGATGAGTACCTATGTGAGAAATTAACATGATTATTGCGATAATCATGACTGTTTAAACAATCATGAAAGTTTGGTGCACAGGTACTCAAAAATCAATATCTTGGGTAGTCTCATTAATTTCAGTTTTTCCATAGGAAATCTTGACCGGTGCTAGCTCTTCAGTTTGCGCGTGAATGTTATTAATATATTTTTTCCATTTATTCCCTTCATTACTTTTTACTAGATATCGCAAAAACCTTATTAAGTCAGAATTCCTTTTATAATTGCTTATTCTACAATTTTTAATGATCACTTATATTAACTTCTACAGTAGCCACATGTGTTTCAATAAAGAGCAAGATTACATTAAAAACTTTGTCATGTAGATCTTGGGTGTCTTTAGTTAATTCTTCGTTTTCAATAAACTTCGGTATCCCTTCTACAAAATACCTTTTTATGTATTCCTCATATTTAGACATGGCCTGATGTATTACTTTCCTTTCGCTAGTTTCAAAGTAAGTTCCTAGTTCGTGGTTTGTAATATTTATAGAAACAGGCAATTTATTCATCACTTCTGATGTAATCCCCGAATCTTTTAAAGTTCGTACTTGTTTTTCAATCTTTTGAAACTGTGTTAATATATCTCTTTTCAATTGGTCTCTTACGTTTTTCTTCAATTCTTCTTGTGATTCAAAAATCATTTTAGAAACTTGGGCGCTTTCATTTGCTGCATCGGCTGCTCCTTTGGCAGCCTTAGCTGATTGTATATTAGCTCTCCAAATCAAGAAACTGAAAACTGCTGTGGTAATTGCTCCTGCAATAACAGCACATGATTCTATATTATCAAATGTCATATTTATTCCCCTTTACTACCAATTGTAACCAATACGACAATAAAAGAAAATAGTAATATCGAGCACTTGGGCTTGAAATAATTCTGATTAGTGCCAGAGTTGTTTAACACACAAGTGTGCAAGAAATGAAAGGAGTCGCAGTAATATGCGTAAATAGTATATTCGCGGTTGGTCAATTGTCACTCGACGAGAATAAGGTGCTTATAGAACTCGCGGATGTGAAGTATGTAGATGTAGCTTAACGGGCTATATAATACGAAAACGCAACATAAGCTAGCGTTATTTTTTTATGGTTTAAATTCCCTTCTTGTCGTATGATAATGGACAGGGAGAGGGATTAATGGATATTAAACAATACATTAAAACAGCGTGGGAAGGTCTACCTAATGCACCTACAGAATTAGCACCTTCTTATTTAGGAAAGTTTTTTCAAATGGTCAAAAACAAGCAGTTTGATAGAAGGATTAAGAAAGTGGAAGAACCATTTTTGCGTGTTCTTCAAATGATTCCTTTAAATGATTTTAAATACTTTGAGGATAAAATAGGACCAATTGTCATACAAAGAATATTCCTAGACGATGAGGATGATAAAGCGGAGTTCTTAATCTTGGGTTTTGAAAATTGCGTGAAAAACGAAATCAAAGATGAGGATTTAATTATTTATTACTTTGATTTAATATCGGAACTAAGAGTATTAGATTTAAAGAGACTTGTATCATTTTCAGGAAGAACAGACGAAACACCGATAAGACCTGAGGAGAGTTCTAAAGAGGAACTTTTGTTACATTCTTCAGATATAAAGTTAAATAGATTAGGGTTAATTCAAGTAAAAATGGGCTGGTCTTCTGAAAATGGAGATCAAATCAATTATAACTTTCCAATTGAACTTACTAAAAGAGGAAACAAGTTTTTAGATTTTATAGGATTCTAAAGATTCCAAAGTCCGAATATTTCTCTTATGCCACATCCGGAACAAAATGCGTTCTAAATTTATACTAGTCTGTATTGGTAAGTAGAAGTAAATAAGAGACGATACTTTCATACCTATTCAAAATGATTAAATTCTCTCAACCAACTGGATTATGCCTAACATCGCAACATTATACTCAAATCATATATTTATAATATTAAGCATCAATGCACCACACAAATCATAAAGAATGCTGAACAGTGTCAAATTTATGTGACGCATAGTTGCGCGAAAAGAGTAAAAAAGGGGCGAAAATATGTTTCCAATCGAAGAACTAACCTACATAAAAAGACTGGGCGGTCTCACCAACCTAAACTTTCTCGTCGCACACAAAGGACAAAAATACGTCCTGCGTTTCCCGGCCCACGAGTTTGAAGACATTATTAACCGCCACCATGAAAAAGCCAACCAGCAAATTGCGGCTGAAATTGGGGTGACGGTTGGCAATGCGGTGTTTACCGATGAAGGCATTAAAATGACTCCGTATTACGATGCGACGGCTGATTTAACGCGGGATCTGATGGGGACGGCGGAGTATTTGGAGAAGATTGCGGGTGTGTTGTCTGCGCTTCATTCGTCGAACAAGGAGTTTCCAAATCGTTTTGATTATTGGGGAGAAGTGGAGAAGTATAAAATTACGTTAGCTGAAATCCCTTCGCTGTATGTACTGCTGGAAGAGCGATTGAGGAAGCTGATGCAAGGGGAGCGGCAGGAGTATGTGCCGTGTCATATGGATTCGGTGACGGCTAATTTTATTCAAAATGATGCAAGGCAGCTGCTGCTGATCGACTGGGAGTACAGTGCGAACTATTTGCCTGAGTGGGATTTGGCGGCGTTTATTTTGGAACGCGAGTTAAGTGAGGAGCAAGAGCAAGTGCTGCTCGATTATTATGGTTTGCCCGCATCTTTGAAACCGTCGCTTGAGCTGCAAAAGTTGAAGTCAGATTTCCTTTGGTCGTTATGGTCACTTGTTAAAGAGAAGGAAGATCCTTCGTTTGAACAGTATACAGCGAAGCGGACAGAGCGCCTGATTGAAGGGTTAGAGCAATATTACCGTGTGTATGGGAATTGACCGTTCGGCATCCAACTATATAGAATCATCCAACCCGGATTTTCCGTTCAGTGCTTGAATTGGAATTCGGGTTTTCTGTTTTCCTGTGCAGTCATGCAGTTTGAGTACCTTTCCGTAAATCGGGGTATAGAATATATCGTGGCGATGTTCACCTGAAGGAAATTCAGGGAGTAGGAAAGAGGAGAGTGCCTTACATGAAACCATTAATCGGTGTTACATCAGATATAGATCAGAACGGAGATACACTCGTTCAGACGAGATACATACAAGCAGTTCGTCAAGCGGGCGGCGTACCAGTCGTTTTGCCTGTAGGGCTTGAAGCAACGGAAGAAGTTTGCGAACGGCTGGATGGCCTATTGCTGATTGGCGGGGAAGATATTGATCCGTACTTGTATGGTGAAGAACCTCATCGGCAGCTTGGGAAAGTATTGCCTGAGCGGGATGAGTCAGAACTTGCGCTAATTAACACGATGGCAGTGCAGGACAAGGCGGTGTTTGGAATTTGCAGGGGCTATCAGCTGATCAATGTCGCGTTTGGCGGAACTATTTATCAGGATATGTATGCGCAGCTGTCAGAAGATCTGTTGCAGCATCATCAGCTGACGGACCTGGACTTTGCATTTCACTCCATTGATATGGTGGGAGACAGCAAGCTGGCAGAGTGGGCAGGAACTTCCGAAGTCCGTGTGAATTCATTGCATCACCAAGCTGTGAAGGAAGTGCAGGCTCCGCTCGTTGTAACGGCGGTTGCGAAGGATGGTGTCATCGAAGCAATTGAGAGTACAGCGCACCGTTTTGTAGTAGGCGTTCAGTGGCACCCTGAAGCGATGGTGAAGAGGGGAGATCGTTTGTCGCTGAAGCTGTTTGAGCAGTTTATTGAGGCGGCAAGCGGGAAAAGGTAATCGATTTCTGCAGCAGTATTTCGGCATTTTCCTTTTACCCTTAATTAGAATAGGTACATGAATACCCCCTTCAACGATGGAAGGGGGTATTTGATTCCGTATTACTTACAAATTGCAGTTACACGTCCCGGACTGAATTCTTCCCACGAATGAATTTCATATGTCGGCTGAATTCCAGTATGGTTTTCCCGGCGGTCTCGGTTGAACCAGCAAGTGTCGATGCCGGCGTTGATTCCGCCTTGAATATCAGATGTCAGGGAATCGCCGATCATCAGCACGCGGGAAGGATCTGTGATGCCAAGTTTATTAAAGGTATACTCGAAAATTTCTCGCTGCGGCTTCCGGTATCCTGTTTCTTCGGAAGCAATGATCGCTTCAAACGTATTACGTAAAGGAGAGCCGGCTATGCGAGCGTGTTGGGCAAGTGTGAAGCCGTTTGTCAGGATCGCCAATCGGTACTCTGACAGCCGTGAAATCATCTCTTCGACGCCGTCGATCAAATGGGACTCATAGCCCAGATTTTCAATGTACAGCTCACCGAAATGTGAAGCATCTATTTGAAGTTCGTGGTGTGCGAATAACCGGCGGAAGCGTTCCACTTTTAATTCTTCAATGGCGATGTGTCCTTGCTCCAGCTCATCCCAGATGACGGAGCTGATCGCGCGATATGTATCACGGTACGCATCTAAACCGTTCGGCAGCCCAAACGTGTGGAACGTTTTGCCGAGTGCATGTTTTTCTGTTTCATCAAAATCGAATAGTGTATCGTCCAGATCGAATAGCAGTAAATCGTATGACATAAAGAAGAACCCCTTTTTTGCAATAAGTACTAGTATAACATGAGGAAATAGATGAAAGAAGAATGGACTGCTGGTGATGGAGAGGGTAGATGAAAAGTAAATGATACATAAGTTCATGAGACTAATAATATAGTATTTTTTATGCAACATTAAATGCAAACTGCAGCCGGTAAAGTATTAAAAATGACAAAATCATAATATTGTGTAAATAGATTTGAAAATATTCTTAGTTGAGGGTAATCTTTAAAGTAGATTGATCTTGCATCCAGATAGTCTACAACAGATTTTAAAGAAACAATATGATTACAAGGGGTGAAAGTTCTGAAGAAAGTAGTTGTATATCAAGAAATGTCAGAGACCTTATTGAAACAGTTAAGTGACCAATTTATTGTAAGTTATCATCCGGATATTACGAAGTTGTCGGATTCCTTTTATGATGATCTGCGGACTGCTGATGGCATCATTGGATCAAAGCTGATAATCAATAAACCATTTATTCAAAAGGCTCTTAACATAAAAATAGTTTCTAGTATCTCTGCTGGATACGATAATATCGATGTAGATTATTTAACATCAAAAAATATAATGTTGACTAATACTCCGGGGGTTTTGGCAGATAGCGTTGTCGACACCATTTTTGCTTTAATGCTTGCTGCAGCCAGACGGGTTCCAGAGCTAGACAACTTTGTAAAAGAAGGTGAGTGGAAACACCAAAGAATCTCTTCCAATTTATATGGTTTGGATGTACACCATAAGGTATTAGGCATTGTAGGGATGGGTGGAATCGGCAAGACGCTTGCCCGCAGAGCGAAATACGGATTTGATATGAATGTAATATACTATAATCGTAAACAAGATAAGGATGCGGAAAGAAAATTAGGAGTTACATATATGCCGTATAATGAATTATTGAGCAGGGCAGACTATATAGTCGTTTTGGTGCCTTTAACAAACGATACGTATAAAATGATTGGGGAAGAAGCATTCTTTTATATGAAAAGCTCCGCAATTTTCATAAACTGTTCAAGAGGAGATGTCGTGGACGAAGAGGAATTAATTAAGGCATTAACTAGCAGAAAAATATTTGCTGCTGGGTTAGATGTTTATAGTAAAGAGCCTTTGCCCAGCGATAGCAGACTCCTGAAACTTTCCAATGTGATTACACTTCCGCACGTTGGATCTTCTACTCAAGAAACAAAGGACAAAATGATCGGCCTGGCAATTGAAAACTTGATAGACGGATTAAACGGTAAACTCCCTAAAAATTTGATCAATGCCGAGGTAGTAGACCGCAAATTATAAGAGACGGAAAAAGTTGTTAGCAAGTTTTTTCTTACAACGTTAAAAATAGTATTTACAATGTCAATTATTTAATCTATAATACTTTTAAACCTAACACGATAAAGAACTTAAATTTCTCAGTTTATTGATAGCGCTTTCAATTACGTGATATTTATGTTATCGTGTTTAATAATTAATAGTTTTTGAAAACGATTTCAAATGCCTTCCGAGCAAACAAATAAATAATTAAATTTTTTTGTCTTTGTTGAAAACGATTTCAAAGAGTAATGTTAAAATTCAATTTCGCTGAATCATATAGCAAGACTTATTGAAAACGATTTCAAGCGGAGATGATCAATCCAAATTTGTTTAACTAGGTTTTTATATCATTTTGAAAACGTTTTCATTTCAAATTGAAAACGTTATCAAAAAAGATGTTATCCAGCTAGCATAAAATGACTGAACAAAACAGACGGGAGGAGCAGATTTTAGTGTATAATCACGAAATTTTCGTTCAAGGGTTTCCAGGGAAGTCGAAGACGCATGGCGGATTGGGATGGAGCACTATAACTTTGCTAACCAATGATACACATAACATTATCGTGGATGCCGGGAGTTTCGGCGTTAGAAAAATACTGCTGGAAAAGCTCAGGCAAAAGGGGCTGACTTTTGATGATATCGATTATGTTTTGCTCACTCATACTCATTGGGATCACAGTGTAAATTGGACGATGTTTCCAAATGCAACCATCGTAATCGGTGATGTGGATTTAGAATGGGCATTGAATGATGCTACTCAAGACATGGATATACCCGAGCTTTATATTAAGGAACTCAGTCACTATCCCAAAACAAAAGTTGTCGGTCACTTAGACGAGGTACTGCCAGGCATCGTAGCTCATCAAACGAGCGGCCATACGCCAGGACATATTACGTATACAGTGGACAACGGAAATTATGATCTGATTTTTTGTGGGGATGCTGCTAAAAATAGAGCTGAGCTTTTATCGCAAGAAGTAGATATGACGTTGAATTTGGAGGAGAGTAAAGCTTCGATTCAATATATATGGAATTTGTGGGAGGCAAAGCAAGATAGTCTGGTTATTCCCGGCCATGATATTCCGATGAAATTGGAAAACGGTGTCCCGGTTTATGTATTAGAAAGACGTGCTGATTTACAATGTTGGTTTTCGAGTACATTGAATGATGTATTCAAGGCAAAGATCACGTAAATCGAATTTTATTACAAAAAGGGAGGTGTGATCACTGCTTGTGACTGATGAAGTTTCAGTCTGCGAACGAATGAGGGTTTGAAACTAAAATAATGGAGTGATGCAAGATGAAACAACAAGACAATCAGCGAGTAATAATTACAGGTGGATCAAAAGGTTTGGGGCGCGGAGTTTGTCTTTCCTTGGCTGCTCAAGGTGCTTCAATTGTAATCGCGGATATTGATAAGGAAGCAGGATTGAAGTGTGAAAAAGAAATAATAGATCAGGGCGGAAATGCATTATTCGTAAATACTGATGTTTCTTCCATGGAAGATATCGAAAACCTATTTGATAAAGCAGATGAATTTTTAGGCGGCGTAGATGTTCTGGTAAATAACGCCGGTATAGCGCATGGTCCCAACTCTGAACGACACTTTTTGAAAACAGATTATACGATGTGGGACCGTTTAATGAAAGTGCATTTGTATGGCATGTTCATGTGCAGTCAAATGGCAGCTGTTCGCATGGTTGAACAAGGGACAGGCGGAAACATTATTAATATGAGTTCCGGAGGCGCTACGCAAGCTCATAGAAATCGCGTTGCGTATGACACAACTAAAGGTGCTATCGAAGCAGCTACTAGGGCTATGGCATTGGATTTGGCACCAAAGTCTATCCGTGTCAATTCAGTTATGCCAGGCGCTATGGAGGTAGAAGAACGAACTTCAGTAGGAGAAGAATCTTCACCTGGAGATGTTATACCACTTGGAAGACTTGGTTTGCCTGAAGACGTAGGAAGCGCAGTGAAGTTTTTAATTTCACCAGAAGCGTCTTACATAACTGGCCATGTTCTAGTAGTAGACGGAGGACTTACAGCACAGCTGCGTCCGCCAAAAATGGATGCAGATGTAAAAAGTGAATTTGAACAATTCTCAAAATAATAAATTACAAACTAAAAGGAGTGTTTTTCATGCTAAAAAGAAACGCTAAATTCATTTTTCTTTTTTCTATTATTACTAGTCTGTTCTTAGCGGCTTGCAGCGGTAATGACGACAATGCTTCGGCAGAAGGCGGTAAAACAAAAAAAATTGAGTTTACTGCTGGTCATACTTTGACACCAGACAGTGCCAGACATAAGGCAATGGAGAAATTTAAAGAAGCTTTAGAAGAAAAGTCAGATGGAACAATGACATTGAAGCTATTCCCGCAATCTCAATTGGGCGGGGAAGTAGAAATGCAAGAGGCAGCTCAGTCTGGTAATCAGGATATCGTTTTTACTTCTTCTTCCACACTTGTTAATCTAGCGCCAGAATTTAGTGTATTAGACTTACCATATATTTTTAATGATATGGATCACGCAAACAAAGCTCTTCGTTCAGATGCAGGAACACAATTACTGGACTTATTGCCTGACCACCAGCTAGTAGGATTAGGTTATCTGGAAGCAGTGGAAAGAAATATTTTCAGTAATAAGCCAATCAAAAAAGCGGCGGATATAAAAGGCATGAAAAACCGTGTAATTCAATCTCCAGTATATGTGAAAACTTATAAAGCATTGGGCTCACAACCAACACCAATGGCTTACTCCGAGCTTTATACGGCACTGCAGCAAGGAGTTGTCGATGGCGGCGATGCTTCAGCCGATCAATTTGTCTTGGATAAGTTCGTAGAAGTTTCAGACTACTACAATATAACAAAGATGAATTACATTCCAATGGTAGGGATTATGTCAAAATCAGTATGGGATGGTTTAACAGAAGAACAGCAGGAAATTGTTCAATCGTCATTCGATGTAGCATCTGAATTTGCGCCTGAAGAATTTGAAAGACAAGTGAATTCATTCTTAGAAGAGATGAAAGAAAAGGGCATTGAAGTAATTGAACCAGATATCGATTCTTTTAAAGAAGCAACTGAACAAGTTAAAACTAAGATTTTAAAAGACATTCCAAGCGGAAACGATCTTTACGAAGCATTTCAGAATGTAGAATAATTTTAAATTAGTTAGAAAAATTAATTTTACAATACTTGGAATCCCGTTACATGTGATTTCAAGTATTGTATTTCATCACAGCTGTACTCTGGCTTTTATAGAAATGGGAGGAGATATGCATGGCTTATCTCAAATTTGTTGATAAACTCAATAAATTCTTTGAACTATTGCTTGCAACCGTATTTTTTATCATGACTTGCTTGATTTTCATACAAGTTTTGGTCCGTTTCGTCTTTACTTATTTTGATTTTAATGTCTCTGTTCCATGGACGGAAGAGATTGCAAGATACATCATGATTTGGGTTGTTTTCTTAGGGGCAGCCTTAAGTATGAGAAAAGATAACATGATTCAATTGGATCCTCTCGTCAATGCCATGTCAGTAAAGTCAGGAAAGATCGTAAAAATAGCGTCTTTAGTTACTACTGCTATTTTCTTCATTATTATTATAGTTCTTGGTTATGATTATGTAATGCGTGGGATGGAACAAATGTCTCCAGTCCTTCAGATACCTATGGGAATCGCATTTCTTTCTATACCATTTGGAGCAATTGTAATGGTATTAAACATTATTGCAATAATGGTTGAATCTAAGATGATGAAAAAAGATATCCGTTTTATTTCCACGAACGATGAAGAATTGAATATAGAGTAGGAAATGGATAAAAGTGAACGGAGGTACTTAAATGATACTATATTTATTTGTCATCTTAGGAGTATTGTTTTTGATCAGCACACCAATTGCGGTAGCTTTGGGATTCTCGTCATTAATAATTTTTGAAATAGACGGAGTGCCGCTGGATATAGTTCTGCAGCGAGCCTTCTCTGGCTTAAATAGTTTCTCCTTAATGGCGGTTCCATTCTTTATTTTGGCAGGTAACCTAATGCAAGGGGGAGGTATTGCTAAAAGATTAATGGATTTTGCCAACGTGCTGGTTGGATGGTTCAGGGGAGGAATTGCCGCTGCAACTATTATTGGTACGATGTTTTTCTCTACACTTTCTGGATCATCAGCAGCCACTACAGCTGCAATGGGTTCTATTACGATTCCTAATATGACCAAAAGAGGATATCCTAAACCTTTTGCTGCAGCCCTAATTGCCGCTTCAGGTGAGCTTGGCGTTATCATACCTCCTTCATTAGCGTTAATTATGTATGGTCTTGCAGCCAACGTATCAATCGGAGATTTGTTTTTAGCAGGTATTACGCCGGGTCTCTTTATCGGTTTTACTTTACTGTTAGCAGTCTATATTGTGATACGGATAAAAGGCTATGGACAAGGTGAATCGTTAATTAGGGAAAATTGGCTAAAGAAACTCGGTGGCACATTTAAGAATGCTATTTGGACGATTTTCATGCCGATTATCATTTTAGGCGGGATTTATTCAGGAATTTTCACGCCGACAGAAGCTGCTGCTGTAGCAGTTGTATATGGTTTAATTATCGGTTTCTTTGTACATAAAGAACTGACAATAAGTAAAACTATTAAGATATTCACTGAATCAGCAATTACCTCTGGGATTATTTTAATAATTGTAGGATTCTCTACTGTATTTGGTTATTTATTAACCATCTATCAAGTACCGCATGCAATCGCAGAGTTCATGTTTAATTTTACTGATAATCCTTTAGTGTTTTTACTGATTGTCAATATTATGATTTTAATCACCGGAATGTTCATGGAAGCTTTGGCTGCAATCATTATTTTAGCGCCAATATTAGTGCCAGTTGCCGTTCAATTTGGTATTGATCCTGTACACTTCGGAATAATTATGACAGTAAACTTTGCAATTGGTATGATTACTCCGCCTCTTGCAGTGAATTTATATGTTGCATGCCAAGTAGCTAAAATAAAATTAACAGATATTATTCCGCCACTGTTAATCTTCTTAGTCGTATTATTAATTGATTTATTCATTATTACCTATATCCCTGCAATCTCAACATGGATTTTAGGTTAATAATAGAAACTTGAAGGGAGGAATAGACATGAAAATTGGTATTTTGCATGCCACACCGAATGCAGTAGAACCACTTAATAAAGCGATAAAACAATTACTGCCAGAATCCATCGTACTGAATTTTGTAAATGAGCATATTCAATATTATGCAAATGAAATAAAAGGTATTGATGATAAAGTCTGCCGTGATTTCGTTCAAATGGCGAATACTGCCCAAGAAGCTGAAGTAGATGTCATTATTGTAGCGTGTACAGTATTGACGCCTATTGTTGATTTAGTAAAACCATTTGTTTCTATTCCTATCATTGCAGTGGACAAACCAATGTTAGATTTGGCTGTTACTAACTATACGAAAATTGGTGTTGTAGCAACCAATGCGCCATCAGGGCCTGCAACGAAAAAGCAATTGGAAGGCATCGCCAAGGAACAAAACAAACAAATAATAGTAGAAACAGCGATTGATACGCAGGCAATGATTGAATTGAAAAGCGGTGAGATCGCGAATCATAATGAGTTGAATGTAAAAGCTGCACAGAAATTAAAAGACTTGGGTTGTGAAGTGATCATTTTGGCACAAATCACACAAGCTGTAGCGGAAGAACGTGTAAAAGAAGTGGGGCTGCCTGTGTTAACGAGCCCGACAGAAGCCGCTAAAACTATTAAGAAATTAATCTGAATGAAAAAATTATAATTATTTGGAGGAGACAGTTATGAAATTATCTTTTATTGGGTTAGGTGTAATGGGAAGAGGTATGGCATTAAATTTGGCAAAAGGAAAATCTGAAGGAGAATACGATTTAACAGTTTGCGATGCGAATGAAAGTTCACTTAAAGAATTTCAAGAGATGGGTGTCTCTACCACTTCAAATGTTCAAGAAACGGCAGACAGTGAGTATGTATTCTTATGCCTGCCTAATCTAGAAGTTGTTCAAAGCGTTATATTAGGTGAAAATGGTTTACTGAAAAACATGAAAGCAGGACAGAAAATTATTGATTTCAGTACGATCAGTTATGTAGGTGCCGTTGATATTGCTGAAAAATGTAAATCCGAAGGTGTAATTTTCATGGATTGCCCTATTTCCGGACAGCAATTAAAAAGTGAGAAGGGTACGTTGTCGATTATGTGCGGCGGCGATGAGGAGACGTTTAATGAAATCATGCCGTACCTTGATCGCATGGGAGAGCAAATCCTCTATATGGGAGAAAACGGTGCAGGCCAATTGACGAAGATGATTAATAACTGCGCACTTAATATCTGCTGTGCAAGTTTTAGTGAATTAATGCCGGTTGGTGTTAAATTGGGACTCGATCCAGAGAAATTGGGGGACGTGTTAATGACGGCTACTGGAGCCAGTTTCGCATCCCAAACGTTAATCCCAAAAGTATTGGACGGAAATTTCGAACATGGATTTTCACTGGAACGGGCATACAAGGATATGGAAAGTATGTATGAAGTTCTAATTAAAGAAGAAATTCCACTGCCTACCCTAAACGGAACAATGCAGTCTTATCAGCTGGCATTAAGAAACGGACAGCGTGATTACTATAAGCATGCTATGATCTGTTACTACGAAGATCTTCTCGGTGTGAAGGTACGCCGCGGCCAATAATGCTTCATTGCGCATCTTAAAGCAGTAAGATTGTCTCCCTTTCACATGTATAGTTACATGGCAGAGGGGGACATGCTTATAGACAGGATGTAAGACAATCATTTATCATGTCATTAAACGGAAATCTTTGTACATGTTTTTGAAATCGTTTTCAAGGCGGGATTTATGATGAAACGAGTCACAATTAAAGATGTTGCAAAACATGCAAATGTATCTCCATCAACGGTATCGAGAGTATTAAATAATTATCTGCATGTGAAGCCAGAGAAGAGAAAAAAAGTAGAAGAAAGTATTAGAATATTAAACTTTGAACCCAATGAAATTGCACGAAGTTTAATAACGAAAAAAACCAAAACTATTGGTTTGATCGTAGATGATATAACAAATCCTTTTTTTTCGGAATCAGCAAAAATTGTAATAAATTTAGCGCGCTCCAATGGTTATGAAATATTAATTTATGATACAAGCGGAGAATCTGATATAGAGCAAAGTTTGAACTTTTTAATCAACCGGAATATATCGGGTTTATTGGTCGGATCTGCCAGCAACGAAGAGTCGAACTACAATAAACTAAAGTCATTTGACATCCCCCTTGTTTATTTCAACAGGGAGCCAAAAGATAATATATTTGATTCGGTCACAATGGACAATAAGAAAGCTTCCCAAATTGCAGTGAATTATCTGGTTGCACAAGGTCACGAAAATATAGCATTCCTCAGCGGCCCCCTAAAATACTCCACATACATCGATCGTCTGGAGGGCTATAAAAATGCTTTACAGCAGAATAATATTCCTATTAAAAACGAGAATATCTTATTAGAGACATTTTCAATTCAGAAATTGGAAAATTGCTTAGGCACATTACTTACCGCTAAAGATAGGCCGACAGCTATATTGGCTTCATCAGATAATATCGCTATAACGGCCCTGTCTATAATATCTAAACTAGGGTTAACAGTTCCTGATGACGTAGCGGTAATAGGTTTTGACAATATTTCTATTTCCAGTAATCCGTACATCAATCTATCAACGATATCGCAACAAAAAAGTAAAATGCTTTCCACTGCACTCGAAATCTTGATAAATAAGATTGAATCTTCAGAAGTTGTCAATACGAAAAATATTAAAATTGAACCAATATTAATTAAGAGAAAAACTACGTAATTAATGGAGGATAATCAGATGGAATTAATAAAAGAACTCTTTAATCTAACTGATAAAGTTGCCATAGTAACCGGTGCCAGTAAAGGGATCGGCAGAGAAATAGCCCTTGCTTTAGCAAAATGCGGTGCAGACGTGGCACTTATAGCAAGAGGAGAGAAAGAGCTTATTGAAGTTTCCAAGGAAATTGAGGAATTGGGCAGGAAATCTCTTGTAGTTCCTCTAGATCTGATGAATATCGAAGAAATTGATGAAAAAGTAGAACTAATTCAGAAGCATTTTGGGAAAATTGATATCTTGATTAATAACGCTGGCTTGAACATAGCCAAACCAGCTTTAGAAGTTACTGAGGAAGATTGGGATCTGGTATTAGATATTAATCTGAAAAGCGTCTTTTTTATCTCGAAGGCAGTAGGGAAACATATGATTCCCAATAAACAGGGGAAAATTATAAATATGTCCTCCCAAATGGCTTTTGTCGGTTTTTACAAAAGGGCAGCTTACAGTTCAAGTAAAGGCGGCATAACGCAGATGACTAAAGCTCTTTCTATTGAATGGGCAGAGCATAATGTAAATGTAAATGCAATTGCACCCACATTTATCAAAACACCAATGACTGAATCGATGTTTGAGGAAGAAGGCTTTCAAGAGGAAGTACTGAACCGAATTCCTTTAAAAAGATTAGGTAAAGTCGAAGACATACTGGGTGCAGTGATCTATCTGGCTTCTCCGTCTTCGAATCTGGTAACCGGTCACACACTGGTGGTTGATGGCGGGTGGACTGCTTGGTAAAAAGGATTGGAGGAAAGATAATGAATCAAATTAGTGTAAATATACAAGACTTCCGAATTCCATCTAATATTAAGGCGGGCAGAAATTCCTTTTCTACAATTCATAAAGATATAGAAGAGTTAGCCCCACAGAAAATAGTGTTAGTCAGCGATCAAGGCTTACTGAAATCGGGTCTGATTGATGAAATTAAATATGAACTTTTAGTACATGGTGTTCCGATCAGTACATATACAAATATTTCGGGTGAGCCATACTTTGAAACAGTTAAAGAAGCCATTGATTTTATGAAACAAGAGAATGCGGACCTAGTAATAGGTATTGGAGGCGGAAGTGCTTTGGATGTCGCCAAAGCTTCTGCAGCGCTAGTAAATAAAGATGAGCAAGTAGTCCAGTCTATTTTGCAGGGCGAGACTGCTCCAAGTCATAGAGGGATTTATTGTATCTTGGTCCCTACTACATCAGGAACAGGATCCGAAGTGACGATGAACGCAATCTTTGGAGATAAAAAGAATAGTGTGAAAAGAGGCATTGTCAGTCCGTATTATTTACCTGACATCGCAATCATCGACCCAGCGTTAACAGTAGGTTGCCCTTCATTTGTCAGTGCGGCATCTGGGGTGGATGCGTTTACTCATGCCATTGAGTCCTATGTTTCAAAGAAAGCGACGCCATTGACTAAAATATATGCACAAGATGCAATGAAACGTTTTTCCCGTAATATTGCAAAAGTTGTTTTTGATGGGACAAATATTGAAGCGAGGGAAGAAATGTGCTGGGTAAGTTTACTGGCAGGAGTTTCTCTGGCGAATGCGGGGGTTGGAGCTGTTCATGCATTGGCTTATCCGCTGGGCGGAAGATACCATGTGCCACACGGTGTTGCGAATGCTCTTTTATTGCCTTACGTATTCAATGTAATAGGCAAAACATGTATTAATGAGATGGTGGAAATTGCTGATTTCCTGGAGTTAGGCAATTTTACAACTAAACCCTTGGAAGCGCAGCAGGCAGTAGTAAACTACTTGTTTAGACTTCTAGATGAGTTGGATCTGCCTAAAAACCTAAAGGAACTGGAAGTAACTGAGGAAAGTTTAAAGGAGATGGCTTTTGAAGCATCTAAGGTTTCCCGGTTATTGGACAATACCCCTTATAAACTAACTGAAGAAAGCATTTTACAAATCTATCAGCATGCATATGCAGGTTACTAATCACGAGGAGGGCTACTATGAAAAAGAAATTATATATCAATGGAACATGGAGAGACGCGGAAGATCATTATGAACTGTTCTCTCCATATCAAAATGAAAAAATTGGGGAGATACCTAAAGCGTCTTCATCAGATATAAATGATGCGATTGAATCCGCATTCCAAACTAAAAAAGTAATGAAAGAAATGTCTTCTCACCAAAGGGCAGATATTTTATTGAATGCCTCTATTATTTTAGAGAGACGTAAAGAAGAGGCTGCCAGAATACTTGTTCAAGAAAATGCAAAACCAATAAAAGCTGCACGGGGTGAAATCGCTCGTACCATTCAGACCTACAGGTTCGCTGCAGAAGAAGCGAAGCAGTTATATGGTGAGACTATTCCAATGGATGCAGCAATTGGCGCTGAGAATAAATTTGGATTTACTATGAGAGAGCCTTTGGGAGTTATTGCAGCCATTACGCCTTTCAATTTTCCGTTCAATTTGGCTGCCCACAAACTTGGGCCAGCGATCGCAGCCGGAAATACAGTGGTGTTGAAACCCGCAAGTCAAACGCCTTTAAGCGCGTATTTTATAGCGGAGATATTTGAAGAAGCAGGTTTACCAAAGGGTGCATTGAATGTCATTACAGGCAGCGGAAAAGTTATTGGCGATTTATTGGTGCAAGATGACCGCATTAATATGATTACATTTACAGGTAGCCTGGAAGTTGGAAAAGAAATTAGAGAACGTGCCGGCTTAAAAAAGGTAACTTTGGAATTAGGTTCAAGTGCACCAGTTATCATTGACGAAGTAAAAGATTTACACCGTGCCGTAGTAAAAACGGTTCAAGGTGCGTACGCGTACTCTGGACAAGTTTGCATTTCCGTTCAAAGAATTTACGTGCATCAAAACATCTACGAATCATTTATTGAACAATTTAAAGAAGAAGCTTCAAAATTAGTTTTAGGTGATCCTAATGATGAGAAGACGGACATTTCCGCTTTAATTCATCCTGGAGAAATCAAACGGGTGAATCAATGGCTGGATGAAGCGAGCAGTAAAGGGGCTAATGTTCTGAAACTTCAAGAGTCTCCTGCTGACAGTATTTTCTCACCAGTAATCGTAACAGATCTTCCTGAAAATTGTACTTTACATCATGACGAAGTGTTTGCGCCTGTTGTAATGATTAAATCTTTTAAAGACATGGATGAAGCGATTGAGGAAGCGAACAACTCGCAATACGGACTGCAAGCAGGTATTTTTACAGACTCCATTCAAGTAGCATTGAATGCTGTAAAGAAAATTGAGTCTGGCGGGGTAAACGTAAATGACGTTCCTACTTTTAGAGTGGATCACATGCCTTATGGCGGTATCAAAAATAGCGGGACAGGCAAGGAAGGGATCAAATATTCAACGGAAGAAATGACAGAATTAAAATTTGTCTCTTTCACTGAATAACCATTAGATAATAAGAGTTATAAATTGTAATGGAAAGTGAGTGAGTTTAATGAAAATTGGATGTATTGCTGATGATTTTACCGGTGCAGGTGACATTGCTTCCTTCTTTTCTAAGGGGGGTTCCATACGGTCCTGTTTAATGGAATTCCTGACAGCGGGCCTGATATGGATGTTGACGCGGATGTTATAGTCATCGCATTGAAAACAAGAACTCAGCAAACCTCAGAAGCGGTTCGGGTATCATTGGAAGCGATAAAGTGGCTAGAGCGTGCCGGAGCTGAACAATTTTATGTTAAATACTGTTCCACTTTCGATTCAACTCCAGAAGGTAATATAGGCCCGATATGTGATTCCATACTTGAATATCTAGATGAACCCTATACAATATTATGCCCGTCACTTCCGGTCAATGGAAGGAAAGTAAGAGATGGGAAACTATATGTGAACGGTGTGCCATTGAGTGAGAGTCCGATGAAAGATCATCCCCTAACACCAATGTGGAGTTCAGATATTAAAGAGTTAATGGAAAGTCAGAGTCAATATAAAAGCTTTCCGATTCCAATTCACGACACCCAGAAAATCGATCAGGTTATAGACAACAATAAAAACTTGGAACACTATTACTTGATTCCAGATTACGACAATGATGAGGATGGGAAAGCAATTATAGAAAGGTTTGGCCATTTAAAGCTGATTACAGGGGGAAGCGGCCTGGCAGAATGGATTGCAAAGACTAACCCGTCGGAACAAATATCATTAGACTTGGATGTTCACTCGACAAAACTAATTATGCTGGCGGGCAGCTGCAGTGAGATGACGAGAAAACAAATTCAATCGTATGCAAATTCCGCTAAGAATAGTACGTATTTTTTAGATGTGGATAAAATCGTATCAGGCGAAGAGAATGCAAGAACGATTTGGGAGAAAATAAGTCATTTTCCTTCCGCTCCTTTAGTGTACAGCAGTGATACGCCTGATGGGGTAAGAAGAAATCAACTAAAGAGCCAAGAGTTTGTAGCCCAAATCATTGAACAAACTTTTGCTGAACTCGCTGCGATAGCCGTTGAGTCAGGATATAGCAATATAGTAGTAGCGGGCGGGGAAACGAGTGGTGCTGTAGCAAAAAAACTGGGGTTCAATGGATATCACATTGGAGAAAATATTGCGCCTGGTGTACCCATCTTAATCCCTGTAAATAATACAAATGTCAGAGTCGTATTAAAAAGCGGAAACTTTGGTGATGAGGACTTTTTCAATAAAGTGTCGACGGTATTGCAAGGCACAACATATTAATCTGGGAGTTGAGATTGATGGGCAATGAGCTGGAAAAGAAATTAGATGAGGCGATATGGATTGCTCATACTCTTTTTAATCGAGATAAAGCGAGCGGGAGTATAGCAAATTTAAGTTTTATCCATAACGACTTGATTTATATTACAGGAACAGGGACTTGTTTTGGGATGCTGACTAAAAAGGACTTTGCCGTTGTCAATTTGGAAGGTGAGTCTATAAACGAGATTCAACCAAGCAAGGAATTACCCCTTCATCTGTCTATATACCGTGCAAAAGAATCTGCTAAATCGGTATTGCATATTCATAGTACGTACAGTGTTTTGTGGAGCTTTGTTCCTGATCTAAATAAGTTAGATTGTATCCCATCCTATACACCGTATTTAAAAATGAAGTTGGGGACAGTTGGATTAGTTCCTTATAATTATCCGGGCAGTAAAGAATTATTATCAGGCTTAAATGAAGTGATTAAGCAATGTGATGGCTGGCTGTTGGCTCAACACGGTCCAATTGTTCCGGGCGGAAGTCTATTGGAAGCCTTTTACGCTATAGAGGAATTAGAGGAAAGTGCAAAGATTGCATGGGAAATTTACAATTCCGATCAATCAATCTCTGCCAATGCAAATAGGAGGATTATATGACTACAAAAATAGGTTTGATTCATGCAACCATGAATTCAGTTGACCCCATTTTAAAAGCATTTCGGGAGCGCCATCCCGATGTTGTCATTATGAGCTTTATGGATGAAAGTCTAATTTTTGAGCTAAATGAGACAAATACGATTACACATAATATGACGAGACGACTAATGGAACTTGTCAGCAAGGCAGAAGAGGCAGGAGTAGATGCGATTTTGCTTACTTGTTCATCATTTTCTCCGTACGTGGACAAATTTAAACACTTGTATAAAGTTCCAGTCCTAAGTTCGGATGAAAGTATGCTGAAAAAGGCAATTTCTTTGGGAAGTACTATTGGGGTTATAGCAACTGTAAAGAAAGCAGGGCCCACTACTACAAGCTTGCTTGAAGAGTATTCAAAGGAAATAAATAAAGACGTAACGATTTCAACAAGCGTTATTACAGAGGCATTTCAAGCCCTCCAAAATGGGAATCCAAACGCCCACGATAAATTAATACTTGAGGAAATCAGCAGCCTAGAAGGAAAAACAGATGTAATCATATTAGCGCAGTATTCAATGTCAAGAGTAATTAACAGCCAGGAAATGACTTTTTCCGTCCCCGTTTTGACTGGACCGGAAGTTGGAGCTGACGCGATTGTAGAGCTGGCACGTTCTGCACAATAAATTTGATCTGAACAGGCAAATCTTGCATTGTTTGCGCTGGCTAGAGTCGTGCCAGCAAGAAATCGGGACGGCACCTATGCAGCAATGGATGATGCGGAAGACGAGGCAAAGCTGAATGATTTATCAGTTTTGGGGAAACAGAGCGAGATTGCAAAAACGCAAATGTGGATAGATTGACAGTCTGACAGAAGTTATGTCAGGCTGTTTTTTTATTCGGTCTGGCAAAATACATTTAAATCATGTGTGCTTATAGTGTGAAAAACTTAAATGTGCGTGCTTCAAGGGTTAATATGGTGGAAGATCAACTGGGCCAGATAAGATACATACATGCTGTTTGACGGGCAGGGCAAGGCGCAGAAACGATTGGGATAGACGTGACTCACATTTACAGAGTTTATTGACACTCCCGGCTTTTTCAGGGCGTTGAAAAGCAATCGGACAAGTAATGTAACGAACTCGTTGAGCGTGCAGATTAAATGATGTAGTTTTTTATAAACAGTCTGACGCCTTTTCCAATAATAGATCAGGTTGTTTATAATTTTAAATTAAAACTTATATAGAGCCTGTTAGAGTGTGGTTAATTAATCTGTATGATATGTTATAATACGAAGAGACTATTTCTCGAAGTATTGTGAAGAAACTAAAAGTAATAATTATTATACATGTAATAAAATACAAGAAACAGATTTGGAAGAAAAACCTACAAAAGTATTGGATATTGGCGGAAAAATAGCTATTATAACTGGTCAGGTTAGAAATTGGAATTTATCCCCACGGAGAATTGAGTTAATATAATAATGCATTTGAATTTGATTTTAAAAACCAACTATTAGAATCTGTAAACGAAAGAAAGGAGCTACTATGAGCACAAAAAATAAAACAGTCGTGCGTTCGTTGGATATTCTTAATCTGTTTGTCGAACATCCTGCACTGACATTTCAAGAAATCATCGACTTATCGGGTATCCCCAAATCCTCTGTCTACCGCATGCTGACGTCGCTTGAAGAAATGAACTTCCTTGAGAAAGGGGCAGATTCGTATTATCGTTTGGGGCTTTTGTTTTTAAAATACGGCAGTCTTGTTTCCAAACGGCTGGATATCCGGAAAATTGCGTATCCCATTATGGAGGAGCTTCACCAAGAATTGAAAGAAGCGATTAATCTGATTGTCCGGCAAGGTGATCAGGCGATTTATGTGGAGAAAATCGATACGTTTCAGAAAGTTCGGCTGTATACGGCCGTTGGCAGAAGCAGCCCGTTGTATGCAGGCGCTTGTTCGCGGATTATTTTGTCCCATTTATCCGACGCGTATATTGCGGATTATCTGGACTCTACAGCGCTGAAGCAGTTTGCGAATGGGACGTTTACGGATCGGGAGGCGCTGCTGGCTTCTATTCAGGAGACGCGCAGAAATGGCTATACGATTAGTAATTCGGAGCTCGAAAATTTTACGACATCTGTGGCGGCACCGATTTTTGATTTTAACGGCGAGGTAATTGCAGGGCTCAGTATTGCGGGAATTGAAGCGAATTATCAGGAAGAGAATCTGCAAACGTTTATTTCAAAAGTGAAAGAAGCCGCCTCGGAGATTTCCAGGCAGCTCGGGTATATAGGCTGAATAAATCCCTTGTGTTTCAGTAAGCAGCAGCTGACACTAAGGGATTTTTTGTTGTTCATTTGCTGAATTTATAGCGTATGCCGATTTTGATTTGATTGATCAGCTCTTCTTTTGCGATAAGTTCACGTTCTGCTTCCGCATGTGTAATGAGCTGGAAGTGCAGTTTTGAATTCGGTTTTACTTGCGACAGACTGCCTAAATCCGCGGTGATGACCTGCGCGATTTTCGGGTAGCCGCCAGCAGTTTGCCTGTCCGCCATCAGGATAATCGGTTTTCCATTGGGCGGTATTTGGACGGTGCCGAATGTGACGCCTTCTGACAGCAGCTCCAGCTTTTCTGTTAACGCAAGTTCAGATCCTTCGAGCCGCAGCCCCATTCTGTTCGATTGCGGGGTAACGACGTATGGCTGCGTTACAAGCCGTTTCTTGCTTGTGTCATTAAATCTTTCGTATTCAGTGCCTTTAATGATTCGGATCGTTTGCACCGATTCCAAGCTGATGAACGGGTGATAAGGTACCGCCCAGTCAGCTGTGCCGCTAAGTTTTTCGATGGATGTCCATACTCTTTCATTGGACTCCGTCAGGTCCCCGAATGAAAGTTTGTCGTTTTGCTGCAGTGCTCTTCCGTTGAATCCTCCGATTCCCGCGACTAAATACGTGCTTTTACTCCCCATCACAACCGGTATGTCAATCCCGCCGGCAATTGCCAAATAGGCCCGGCAGCCCTCAATCGCAAACCCAAACTTAAGAACAGAGCCTTTTTTGACTACAAGGGGTCTCCAATTCGGAACCGTTATGCCGTCAACAGTCGTTTGAAGGTCGCCGCCAGTAATTGCAATCAGTGTATCCTCTTCAAACTGCAAACTCGTTCCAAAGAGCGTAATTTCAAGAACACCTTCACGTTCATCATTTCCTACGAGCAGGTTGGCAATCCGCATAGAATAGCTGTCCATGGCACCGCTTACAAGAACGCCGAACTTTTGCGAGCCTGTCCGGCCGATATCTTGTACGGTAGTCAAGAGACCCGGATTCAGTACGTTTACTGACATGTCTTCACCTTCTTTTGCCCATCATACTCTTCCTCTGTCATCGGACAAAATTTAATTCTGTCACCTGACTGCAATAAGGAAGGAGGAGACATATCGGGGACGAACAGATCGGTTGGCGTGCGCCCGATGATTTGCCAGCCGCCCGGTGTTTCAAGCGGATAAACACCTGTTTGTTTTCCAGCGATACCGACGGAGCCGGGAGGAATCGATGTCCGCGGCGTCAGTTTTCTTGGCGTGGCGATTCGTTCGTCTAGTCCTCCTAAAAACGGGAATCCGGGTGCGAAACCGATCATATAGACGAGATATTCTGGTGTTGTATGAATTTCAATGACTTCTTCAATGGACAGATGATGGGTCTCCGCCACGAACTGCAGATCAGGGCCGAATTCCCCGCCATAGAGCACTGGAATCTCTACTAATCTGCCTTCTGTAACAGGAAGATCAGATATTTGGACCGCTAAAGCAGTAATATAATCGGTCACTTTTTCGATCGGTGAGCCGTCTGTCTGAAATCCTTTTTTTGATTGATGGACCAAGTAAGGGGAGTAGTAGACAGCCAAACTGTTATACGCAGGCACTGATTCAATAAATCCGTCAAATGGATATTCTTCCAAAAGGAACGACAGATTTTTTACTTGCTGATGGATGGAAGGATGAATGCCTTCCCCCATTTTTATAATCATGGCAGAATCGCCAAGTACTTTTATATCAAGAGATTTCTGCTGATTCATCATAACAACTCCCTGAAGTTCCGAATGTCGAAACTTGTATTCTGAAAAACGAATTGTAGTACTATTATAAATTTCTTCTGAAAAAATACAAGTAGATTATTCATTTAATAAAAATACTTGCTATATTTCGACAATGGGCTATTCAACAAAATGATTTTATGCTAAACTGGGTTTCAAGTTCAAAACCAAGGTTTCGATTTACGGAACTAAAGAGAATGTAATCGCTTACTTCCAAGCGGAGGTTTTGATACGGTCATGCGGTCTGTCCGCAAGTTGATAGGAAATGGTGTTTTGAAAATCAAAGGAGGTCATTTACGTGGTAAAAGTAGACTTAAATAGTGATTTAGGAGAAAGTTTTGGAAGATATACATTAGGAGAACAAGATGAAATATTGAAATACGTTACATCTGCAAACATCGCTTGCGGATTCCATGCCGGTGATCCTTCCGTGATGCGTCAGACGGTACAGCTTGCGATCGACAACGGGGTAAAAATCGGCGCACATCCCGGATTGCCTGATTTAGTCGGATTTGGCCGCAGAAATATGAGCATTACCCCGCAAGAAGCGTATGACATGGTCGTGTATCAAATTGGCGCATTGCAGGCATTTTTGGCTGTACATGACGAACCGATGCAGCATGTGAAGCCGCATGGCGCGCTTTATCAGATGGCGTCGAAAGATAAAGAAATTGCGAAGGCTATTGCACAAGCAGTGTATGATGTCTCGCCCTCACTCGTATTATTCGGCTTGGCCGACAGTGAATTGACGAGAGCGGGTGAAGAGCTGGGCTTAGTGACTGCCCATGAAGTATTTGCTGACCGCACGTATCAATCAAACGGCATGCTGACGTCGCGCTTGCAAGATGATGCAATGATTACAGATCAGGAGAAGTCCGCTGAGCAAGTCATTAGGATGGTGAAGGAAGGGAAAGTGCGTTCACAGCAACAAACCGATGTTGACTTGCGCGCAGATACGATCTGTATCCATGGTGACGGAGAGCATGCGGTGGAGTTCGCAAAATATATTACGGATCGCTTAAGCGGCGAACAAATTACGATAACTGCTTTTTCTGGCAGGGAGGATGCTAAATGAACGAGGAAAAGTTAGGTCTGACACAAGATCTTGAACGGAAAAAAGCAACCCGCGGCGTCCTGCTTGGTGCCGCATTCTTAATGGCGACGTCGTCTGTCGGACCTGGCTTCCTGACACAGACGACAGTTTTCACAGAGCAATTGGCCGCGAGTTTTGGTTTCGTTATATTAATTTCATTGCTTTTGGATGTCTTTGCACAAATGAATATTTGGCGGGTGATTGCCGTCTCCGGATTACGCGGACAGGAAATCGCCAATAAAGTGGTTCCGGGCCTCGGGTTTGTGCTCGCTTTCCTCATTGTCGCAGGGGGGCTTGCGTTTAATATTGGGAACGTGGCGGGTGCTGGTCTAGGGCTTAACGCGATGATTGGTATCGATCCTATAAAAGGTGCGGTGATCAGTGCCGTGTTTGCCATTCTCATTTTCGTCGTAAAAGAAGCGGGCAAAGTAATGGATAAGGTCGTTGCCGTTGCCGGTGTAGTTATGATTCTGCTGGTCGTATTCGTTGCGTTTAAAACGTCTCCGCCAATTGGTGAAGCCATTGTAGGGACATTCAAACCTTCAGAAATCAGTTTCTTCGCAATTGTCACACTGGTCGGCGGAACAGTCGGTGGCTATATTACGTTCGCCGGCGGACACCGTTTGCTGGATGCGGGCATTAAAGGAATTGATTCGGTGCCGCTCGTAACAAGAAGTTCTGTTACAGGGATCGCTGTGACAGGCATCATTCGGGTGGCTTTATTCCTGGCAGTGCTTGGCATCGTTTCGCAAGGCTTACAAATTGATCCTGACAATCCGCCGGCATCTGTGTTCCAGCTGGGCGCAGGAGAGCTTGGGCTGCGATTGTTCGGCGTCATTATGTGGGTAGCTGCGATCACGTCTGTCGTAGGGGCGGCCTATACATCGGTTTCATTTATCCGCTCATTCCACCCGACGATTGAAAAGTACCACAACTGGATTATTATTTTATTCATAGTCGTATCTACGTCGACGTTCGCATTCGTTGGAAAGCCGGTTACTATTCTATTATTGGTCGGTGCACTGAATGCGCTGATACTGCCGTTAGCGCTTGGCACATTGCTTGTTGCGGCGTACAAGAAGAATATTGTCGGCGAATATAAGCATCCGTTATGGCTGACTATTGGCGGCGTAATTGTCGTGATCGTGATGGGTGTGCTGAGTATTATGACGCTGATCGAGCAGATTCCATTGCTCTTTAGCTGATATAGGAGGTGGCAGTGATGAGTGAGTATCGTTCAATGAAACCGCAGCAGATAAGGAAATGGATTCGTGAGCAGAAAATTACCGGACAGACTTCTGGAATGGCTTCAGGCTATACACAGGCGAATTTAGTCATATTGAAACAAGAGCATGCACTCGACTTTCTGCTGTTTTGCCAGCGCAATCCTAAGTCATGTCCGTTATTGGATGTGACAGAACCGGGTTCATACCGTCCCGCCCGGCTAGCAAAAGATGCAGATATCCGCAGCGAACTGCCGAGTTACCGTATTTATAAGGACGGTGTGCTGGCGGAAGAAGTAAATGATATTACAGAGTACTGGGAAGACGATATGGTAGGATTTTTCATCGGATGCAGCTTCACATTTGAAGCACCGCTGCTTGCTGGCGGGATTCCTATTCGGCATATCGAAGAAAATCGAAATGTGCCGATGTATAAAAGTTCTATTGAATGTAAAAAAGCAGGAATCTTTGAAGGGCCGACCGTAGTAAGCATGCGGCCGATGAATGCGCAGGACGCGATTCGGGCGATTCAAATTACGACTCGTTTCCCGGACGTCCATGGCGCGCCGATCCATCTGGGCGACCCGAGTTTGATAGGAATTGACGATATTTCCGCACCTGACTTTGGGGATGCTGTGACTGTCAATGAAGGGGAGATCCCGGTATTCTGGGCGTGCGGCGTCACACCGCAGGCAGTCGCGATGCAAAGCAAGCCGTCCATTATGATTACACATTCTCCCGGCTGCATGTTCATCAGTGATATGTTAGATTCTGAGTTAAGTGTATTATAAGAAAAGACGGGTTAAAAAATAAAACTGCTTCCTGTTTAGTAGAGACTGTCTGCTGAACAGGGAGCAGTTTTTTTGGGTATTTTTCTTCAAAACGTACTGTCAATTGCAAACTTTATCGGACTATATTATTTTTTAACAACAAACTCAGAATAATGAAATTTTATATAGACTGTCATTCGTAATTATTATATACTAGTCGTGAAGACAGGGTCTTTTTACACAAACGTCTTTGAAAACGCTTACTATGCTATACAAATGAATGCAGGTCGATAAGTAGAACGATATTTATTGACCTGCTTTTTGTATGGAGTAGCAGAGGGAGGTGAGACAGTTGAAGAATAAAGTGGAAAAAGAAAATCCCCGAGTGTTTGCAGTCGTGGCAGACTCACTCGAGGATCAGCAGTTGGTATATACCAACATATTGTCAGTATACTCCTTTTTTCCGCTCGGCAAAAGTGGTTTCTACTAAAAGGAGGATGGGGCAAATGAAGAACAGAACGGAATCCGTGATCACACCGGGGACCAGCCTGGTTTATCCGTACTACAATGAAACAGGAAAATTATGTGCCGTGTTGCTGAAAGACGGAGAATTTGTGCGTGTCGATAAAAGTCCGACAGATGTAATCGATGTCAGTATGCAATATTTCGGATCCAGTTTACAGGGCGGAATTGCCGGAGCAAGATCGATGCTCGGCAGAATCAGCATGTCGCCTGTCATGATCAATGAAAAGCTGGACATGTACTGGTTCCCCAGCAAGTCGCCGTCAAGCGATGATTGTGTATGGTTTTCGCTCAGTCATATTTTGACGTATATGCCGATTGCCAAGGACCGGACGAAAATCATTTTCCGGGACGGCACGATTTTTACTTTGGATTGCAGTTACGATTCATTTGAGTGGAAGCACCAGCGCACATGCATGTACAAAAATGGTCTGGAGGCGCAGATTAATTTCATGGCAGACAATGTGAAGAAAAGTTATAAAACGTACTTGATTCGGAGAAATCGTAAACGGGGAAATTACGAAGTGTCTGATGAATAGGCGGCTGTAATACATAAGCGTTCCTCCTCGGGGGAGCGCTTTTTCTCTTTGACGATTTTTGTAAAACGTTCACTGTTATTCTCTGCTGAATGGTATACTAATTTGTAAATAGTACTCGATTCACAGAAAGTGCGTTCATCAGCGGTCAGGAGGGAAGAGTATGTTGTTTGATTTCTTTAAACCGAAGTGTGAATACTGTAAGAAACGAACGTCTGTCTATCAGGGTTATTTGCTGCCGAATGATAAAAAGATTAAAGTCTGTTCATCATGTGCCAGATTTGCAGAGCGTCGCGGATTTAGAAAGTGGTAAGTTTACGGGGACGCTGCTGATTGGTTTGTTTTCTAAATAGGGGATGGAAAATGTTCGCATACAAAATGAGCAAGAGCGGCCAGATTTGGCTGCCCTTGCTCGTTTTTTTATATTTCTAAGCTTCGATTGTCTGTTAATTGCTGTCTAAGTTTCTTCATCAGTCTTTCGCGGCGTTTTTTCACGCCGGGGACGGAGAGGCCGAAAAAAGATGCGCATTCTGCCTGGGTTTTGTTATCAACATAAAGCATGAACAGCAGCTGCCGTTCTTCCAGCGGCAGATCGGTGAGTATTTCATGCAGCTCGCTGTTTGGGTCCGCCGAACAATCAATCTGTTCCATCTGCTCGATTGTACTGCTTTCCACTGGCGTATTGACTAAACCGAAACGATTTTCCTTTTTCAAATCATCAAGCAAAGCGCCATAGATTGACCGGTAGGCGAAAGGGGTGAAGTTTCCTTTTGATTCATCAAAGCGTGACCATGCCTGAAACAGGGCGATGCGGCCTGTTTGGCGGAATGCATCGAAATCCCGGTAGATATTTAATTTGCGTATGATGGATGAAATCATCGGTTCATATTGTTCCATTACTTCTTCAAAATTTTCAAAGTTCCTGTTCTCCATAAAAGCGACCTCTTCAGGCCGTGCACGACACATTGTATTCCCTGGGTATCTTTATCATAGTGGGGATTGTGCGGCAATTCGAATGGGTGTATTGCCGTTTTGTTCTGGGGAAAAGTGAGATTTGGGGAGGGGGTTTTTTGGCGGTTTGCTTAGGGGGTAGTGGGAAAGTTTGTTTATTTTGGGGTGATTGCTGATTAAGGGGGAGAGCGCTCGGGATTGCTGACGCGCTCATAGTTGCGGGGGGGCTGCTCATAGTTGCAGGTTGTCCGCTCATTAATCCTGGCAAGCGATCATAACTGTCGGTCAAGCGCTCAATGCCCTTCGCCGCGCGCTCATAGCGGCTGGATAACCGCTCTATGACCTCCGCGATGCGCTCATAGTGGCCGTTTATCCGCTCAATGTCCTTCTCCACGCGCTCATAGCCGTTGGATAACCGCTCTATGACTTCCGCGATGCGCTCATTAATCCTAGCAAGCGATCATAACTGTCGGTCAAGCGCTCAATGCCCTTCGCCATCCGCTCATAGCGGCTAGGTAACCGCTCTATGACCTCCGCGATGCGCTCATAGCAGCCGTTTATCCGCTCAATGTCCTTCGCGGTCCGCTCATAAACTCCGCTCAGTGATACTAACTACTGCCCGCGCTCATTAATCCTGGCAAGCGATCATAACTGTTGGTCAACCGCTCAATGCTCTTCGCCGCGCGCTCATAGCGGCTGGGTAACCGCTCTATAACTTCCGCGATGCGCTCATAGTGGCCGTTTATCCGCTCAATGCCCTTCGCGGTCCGCTCATAAACTCCCGCCAAGTGATCCTAACTACTGCCTGCGCTCATAAATCCCGGCACGCGATCATAACTGTTGGTCAACCGCTCAATGCTCTTCGCCGCGCGCTCATAGCGGCTAGGTAACCGCTCTATGACCTCCGCGATGCGCTCATAGCAGCCGTTTATCCGCTCAATGTCCTTCGCGGTCCGCTCATAAACTCCGCTCAGTGATACTAACTACTGCCTGCGCTCATTAATCCTGGCAAGCGATCATAACTGTTGGTCAACCGCTAAATGCCCTTCGCCACGCGCTCATAGCCGTTGGGTAACCGCTCTATGACCTCCGCGATGCGCTCATAGTGGCCGTTTATCCGCTCAATGTCCTTCTCCACGCGCTCATAGCCGTTGGATAACCGCTCTATGACCTCCGCAATGCGCTCATAGTAGCCGTTTAACCGCTCAATATCCTCCGCCAACCGCTCATATCCGCATACACATCCCCACACTCCCCCCAAAAAACTTTCCAAACAAAGTAAACAAGAAATCAAAAAACCTGCCGGAGTTACCCGACAGGTTTCGATGTTCATCTTATAGGCAAGCGGCGCCTACGATAATGAGTAAGATAAAGAGTACGACAATCAATGCAAATCCGTTGCCGTAGCCGTATGAGCCTCCACCTTCGCAGCCGGAACCGCCGTAGCCTCCGCCACCGTGTCCATATCCACCGAAACCAAACATGTCTCCACCTCCATTTTTTTAGTAATTAGCAACCGTAACCCATAAACCCAGCACCGACAATGATCAATAAGATAAACAGAACAACGATCATTGCGAAGCCAAAGCCTCCATCATAGCCGTACCCAGATCCTTTAACTGATTCGCCCATATTGATTTCACCTCCAAATGTGGAACTACCCTTATTCTATGCATAGATTCAGAAAGTGCCTTGGCTTTTATAAAAAATCCGCCAGCTTCTTTAAAAAGAAGCTGGCGGATCGTGTTAAATTTTGAATCGCTCCACAGCGAAGCTCAGATCTTCACTCAATTGCGTCAATGCTTCCGCTGCTTCTGCCACAGAACCGATAGCGTGCAGCTGTTCATCGGTCGAAGCGTTAACCTCTTCGCAGGCAGCCGCAGATTCCTCTGTCGTAGCCAGCAAGTTTTGGATTTGCTCGGCCACGTCATTTTTATGCACATCCATTTCCTGAAGTGCTGATGTGACGTTGTCGATGCGAGACTGCATTTCGCCGATGAAACCGGAGATTTTCTCGAAAATTCCTTCGGTGTCATGAACCACACTGCTTTGTCGCTCGAATGTATCGCGCGTGCCATTCATTTGCTCAATGACGTGATGCGTTCCGTCTTGCAGTTCCTGAATTGTGGAGCGGACTTGTTCTGCTGACTGTGCTGACTGCTCTGCCAGCCGGCGGACTTCTTCTGCGACGACAGCGAAGCCTTTTCCGTGCTCACCGGCTCTTGCCGCTTCAATACTTGCGTTTAATGCAAGCAGATTTGTCTGGGAAGAGATCGCAGTGATGGCATCAATGACGGAACTGATTGCATTCACTTTCTCTTCAAGCGTTCCGATCATGCCGCCCATTTGCTGCAAGTCCTGATTCCAATGATTGAACGAAGAACTTAATATACTCATCTGCGCGCGCCCGTCGGCATTAAAGGATACAGCTTCTGTTGCCATGCTGGCCATTTCACTAGCAGTTGCGTTGACATCCTGGATTTGCTGGTTCAATAAATCCGCACGCGTCGTAACAGTTTCCGCGTTTTCCGCGGACTTCGCAGCACCCATCGTAATTTCCTGCAGGGCGTGCGCGATTTCTTCACTCGTTGCGTTCGTTTCTTCCGATACCGCGCTCAAGTTTTGTGAACTGGCGAGTACGTTGGACGCAGAGTGCGTGACCGTTGTGATCAAGCCATTCATTTGATTGAGCATCTGATCGAAGCCGTTCGCAAGTTCTCCGATTTCATCTTTCGAATGAATGCCTGCTCTTACCGTCAAGTCACCGTCCGCCACTTGCTGAACGGTTTCCTGCAAGCGGAAAATCGGCTTCAGCAGACGGTTGATAAAGAGGTACAGAATCACTGCCAGTACTGCCAGCGTCACTATGGCAGCGATAATCATGACATTGCGCAGGCCTGCTGCAAGTGACTGCATATTCTTCTCATCATAGATGACGCCGAGTTTCCAGCCAAAGTCGGGAATCGTCGTGAACATGTCCACTTTGCTGATGCCGTCCTGTTTGAATGTATGATGTCCTGCCTGTTCTTTGTACATTTCTGCCACATAGTCGCGGTTCATAATAGTTTCACCGATCAATGATGGATGGGCGATGGCAGTACCTTCTGCGTCCAAAATGAATGCATAGCCGCCGTGCGGTATATCGATCTTGGCGATATCCGATGACATTGTCGATAACTGAATATCGATTCCCGCTACGCCGGTCAATTTATTTTCATTCATCACGGCTTTTGATGCGCTGATGACGAAGTTTCCGGTTGCTTCATCTATATAAGGCTTTGTCCAGTGCACTTTATCCGGTTCTGCAGCCGCCAGCTGATACCACTCTCTTGCAGTAGGGTCGAACCCTGTCAGATCTGCAAATGGGCGGATTGTCGTTTCTTTTGTAGCGTAGCTGAGATATGCGCTGGAGACGTTCGGATACGTGTCAAGTGTGTTGTTGAGTGCTTTGACAACTTCTGCGCCGCCGGTTGTGGCGGTGGAATCCGTAAAGTCCGTTGATGCTGTCAGTAATTCAAGTCCTTTACTATACTGCTGCAGGTCTGCCTCGATCGCAGCACTCATTTCCGTAAGCAAGGTGCTGCTGGATTCGATGATGTTTTCCTCAGTCCGTTCTTTGACAAGCCAGCTGCTGATGCCTGTCATTGTAAGTATTCCGCCGGCAACCAGGACGAGGACGAGCAGGATCATTTTCGTTTTGATGGAATGAAACATGGATGTGTATGCTCCTTTATTCTTATAGTTAATTCTAATAATACATTACTTTTGACTATTCTAATAGTATAAAAATACGATATTTACAATTTCATTTTTATTGGCTGCTGCAAATGTCAACTGCTCCTTATTGATATAGAAGAAAGTGGCGGCGGATGCTCAACATCCCGTAATTCCATCCGATACTATAAGTAGCGATTATTCATTGAAGACGGGGGGTTCCACTATGGTCAGCCGAATAGGTGACGGCCCCGCAACACAGCCAGTGCAGACATCTTATGAGAACGGGTCCGTTGAAAATAAGAGAATAGTAACCGGAATACAGCCCATTAGAGAGCCGGCGAAACAGGAAACAAACGAGACGCAAGATGTTCTGACGAAGAAAGAAGCGAAGGAATTAACGGAAGGAATGAATAAATTCCTCGAAAGTGTCAATGTCCAGTTGCGTTTCAAGTACCATGAGAAGCTTCATGAATACTACGTAACGATCATCGACTCCGACACAGAAGAAGTCGTCCGTGAAATCCCGCCGAAGAAATTGCTCGACATGCACGCAGCGATGAGAGACTTCATTGGATTACTAATCGATCAGAAAATTTAACAAAAAAGGTGTGAGGCACGATGAGAATTGGTGGATTAGCATCCGGTATCGATACAGAATCAATTATCAGAGACATGATGAAAGCGCATCGGATTCCGCTTGATAAAATTACGCAAAAGAAAGCTTATACGCAATGGCAGCTCGATGATTATCGTTCCACTAACCGTGATTTGAGAAAACAGAGTGATAAGCTATTTGATACGGTCATGAAGCAGGGAACATATATGAAGAAAACTGTCAGCGTATCTGACGATAAAGTGGCAAGTATTACTTCAAAAGCTTCAATCAGCGACTTCTCAGGTACACTTGAAGTTACACAACTGGCCAAACAAGCTACATTACAAAGTGGCGAGCTGACGCACGATGGAGTGAAGATAACAGATGCGCAAGCGAAGACTTTGCAATTTAAAGATATGAAGAATGCTGATGACGGACCGCTTGTTTCAGGAACGCAGAAATTGACAATATCAGCGCCGGGAAGAGATGCAGTTGAAATTGAAATACTTGAAACAGATACGATCGATGCTGTGTTGGATAAAATAAACGAGAAGACGGGTGTCAGTGCATTTTATGATTCGGCAACCGGCAAAATTGCGTTGAGTTCGAAAAATAGCGGGAAAGGCGAAATACAAATATCGGGCACAGGCACCTTGGTAAATGATTTAAAGCTCGATAGTGGAAATGGCGCGAACTCTTCAGAGGGGGAGGACGCCGAATTTGTATTTAATGGTTTAAAAACATCCCGTCCTTCCAATACATTCACGATCAATGGATTCGAGGTCTCACTTAAGGCCAAAACAACGTCTCCTGTGACATTCAGTTCCACTACAAATGTAGATAAAATAGTGGATTCGGTTACAGAGTTCGTAAATGACTACAATGAAATGATCGAAAAACTGAACAGCAAAATTAAAGAAAAGCAATTTAAATCTTTCCATCCGCTGTCAGATGAGCAGAAAGCAGATATGAAGGAAAAAGAAATTGAGCTTTGGGAAGAAAAGGCGAAGAGCGGTACCCTTAAAGGGGATCCGGCGATTTCCACCATGCTGAATAATTTACGTTCTATTATGTCCAGTTCGGTTACAACAACTGATAAAGACGGGAAAGAAATCAACATCAGCCTGAAAGATTTAGGTATTGAAACAACAAGTAATTACTTGGATAACGGAAAATTAACTATTAATGAAGATAAATTACGGGAAAAGATCTCTGAAAATCCATCCGCTGTCTATGATTTGATTGGCGGCAAAGAGGAAGGGAATAAAGGGATTGCAGAAAGATACCGTACAGAACTGCAGGACGCGCAAAAAAAGATTACTGTAAAAGCCGGCAGCGCGACAACGGTGAATGACAGTTTTGCACTTGGCCGTTCCATTAAAAATATGGATAAACAAATTGAGCGGTTTGAAAGCAGATTGCAGAAGATGGAAGACCGTTACTGGAAGCAGTTTACCGCAATGGAAAAGGCTTTCCAGCGTGCGAATGATCAATCTGTGCAGCTGATGAATGCACTTGGCGGCATGTAACGTAACTTTGCTAGAAAAAAGGAGAATGACAGACAATGGCGACAAATAACCCTTATGCAGCATATCAAAATAATACGGTGACTACTTCTACACCTGGTGAATTAACGCTGATGCTTTATAACGGCTGCTTGAAATTCATTCAGCAAGGAAAAATGGAGCTGGAAAAAGGAAATCTTGAGCAAAAGAATATTGCGATCCAAAAGGCGCAGGCGATTGTCACTGAATTGATGCTGACATTAGATACATCTTATCCGGTAGCTGAAAACATGCTTGTCCTTTACGAGTTCGTCAACAGCCGTCTGATTGAAGGAAATATCCAAAGTGATCCAGCGATGTTTGATGAGGCAGCCGGCATCATTACCGAGTTCCGCGATACGTGGAAACAAGTGATTCAGATTAATCGTACCAAGCAATATGCGAACGTGAGCGAAATATGATCCGGGCGGCCATGACAATGTGGCGTGACCGTTCTCTGCAATTAATTTCGCTGACAAAAGAAACTGATGAGGAGAAGCGTGAGGACGTAATCCAGCAGATTGAGCGTATTCTCGATGAACGGGATTTGCTGCAGTCGCAAATCGCCAAGCCTTTTACTGCGGAAGAAGATGAATTCGGCAAAGAGCTGATCCGTCTGGAAAAGGACGTACAGTCCGGTCTCGAATCATATAGAAACAGTATCCGCTCAAACATTACGCAGGCTCAGGCCAAAAAAGAAAATATGAATAACTATGTGAATCCGTATGGAAAAATGACTCAGGACGGCGCGTATTTCGATTCCAGGCACTAAAACCGGAAGAGAGTATTTCTCTTGCGGTTTTTTCCATACAGGCTTGTAAAGAGAGGAATAATTCTATGCGCTATAATCGTCATGATTACTTCAGGTATTCATTCGAACCCTACATACCGGCAACGTTTCGGATCCAATTGAATAATGATAAAAAAATTTTATCAAATGAAGGACAGTGTGAAATTGCCGACATCAGCACAGGCGGCGTTAAATTCATTACGAATTTGGATTTGCCGGTGCGTTCTGAAGTACTTGCTATCCAATTGGATTTTACGATTTTTACACATCCGTTCGAACTTTTCGGCAATGTAGTATGGAAAAAAGTTGCTGAAGAAGGCTATCAATACGGATTCGAGTTCGGCGAAGATCAGCATGCAGATGCATTGATTATCGAAGAATTAAAACATCACGCACGGAAAGTGAAGGAAACGGAGTGAAATCCCACACTTGACAGAAGTTTCTTTACTATTCAGCAATTTTCTTACGTTTTGAAAAGGGTTTTAAGGGTACTATGAAGAAGTAAGTAGTGATGGGTTTAAACAAAGGAGGAGTTCATATGTTAGACTTCAATATTCGCGGTGAAAACGTCGAGGTTACTCCGGCAATCAGAGAGTACGTCGAGAAAAAGGTTGAGAAACTGGAGCGTTATTTCACAGAAGGTGTAAACGCGACAGCTAACGTAAATTTGAAAGTGTATACAGACAAGCAAACAAAAGTGGAAATTACGATTCCGATGAAAAATTTGACACTTCGTGCAGAGGAACGTCACAACGATATGTATGCAGCAGTTGACTTGATCGTCGACAAGCTAGAGCGTCAAATTCGCAAATATAAAACACGTGTCAATCGCAAATCCCGCGAGCGCGAAGGCGTCGCTGCATTCTTCCAGGCAGTGGAAGATAACAACAATGCTGCAGACCAGCAAGTTGAAGACGACAGCGAGTTCGACGTAGTACGCACGAAGCAGTTCGACCTGAAGCCGATGGATCAAGAGGAAGCGATCCTTCAGATGAACATGCTTGGTCACAGCTTCTTCATCTTTACGGATGCAGAGTCTGACGGCACGAATATCGTGTATAAGCGTAAGGACGGCAAGTACGGCCTGATCGAAACAAACTCATAAGCATCCAGACAAGTCCGGCATCTCGCTGGGCTTGTTTTTTATTTATGAGCGAACGGTGCTGGTCGTGGAGAGTTACGTAGTGAGTACGAGGGGATGGCAACTCTAGCTGGGGGACGCTTTCTGGAGGGAGGGCGGTGAACCACACCGCTTCGCTTTGCTTCGCTGGGGTGTTTCACCTGTCCCTCTGATCCTCCCAGAGTCGCCCCCAACTTCCGTTGCCATCCTAATTTTATAGTGGGGGTACTTATATCACCCATTGCAGGTGGTGTGTGAATTAGTGTGGTGTTTGAATGTATTTAAGTTCAAGTGCAGCTGCTGAACGGTAATTGAGGACTAATTCCAGAGTGCAGTTGCCGTCTTAAATATAGAGTGAATGTCTTTTTTACGTGGAGAGTTAGTTAGTGAGTACGAGGGGATTGCAACTCCAGCTGGCGGACGCTTTCCCGAGGGCGTGGCCCAAGCCGCTTCCCTCGCTTTCAGCTCAGTCCAGGGTCTTGGACTCACGCTGATCCTCCGGGAGTCGCCGCCAGCTTCCGTTGCCATCCTAATTTTATAGTGGTGATATTTATATCGCTCATTGCAGGTAGTGCGTGAATGGTTGTTGTGTTTTAATTTATTTACATTCAAGTGCAGACACTCTTAAAGTCGCACCCAGCTTTTGTAGCAATCTTGCATAGATATTGGATGGATTTTACAAGTTGCATTGTAATAGTGTGTAAAGTTCTAACGCTTTTGAAATGTTTTGAGTTCAAGTTCAAATACAAACGATTACAATCCTTACTTTAATGCACAACAATTAATGTCACCCACTTACATTGCAAGGGATTGGAGCGGAGGAGGGGCGACTCCCGGAGGATCAGCCCGACAGGCGAGACAACCAAAGGAAGCGAAGCGGCCTGGTTGGCTCGCCGCGGGCCCTCGGGAACGCGGCCCTTCCGCAGCGCAAATCCCTAACCCCAATACCACAGCCAGCCTTCCCGAGAAAACTTAGGAAATTTGATACAGCGCACTATTTGCACCAGCCTTTTTACAATGTTAAAATGGAGTGTGACTCAAAAATGTCTGGAATGTAATATTGCATGTGACGAAAGAAGAACTTACAACTGGCAGGAGCGTCCTGCTATTTGATGAAGCTATGAGGATGTGACAATAAATGCTTGGCGTATTAAATAAAATGTTCGACCCAAACAAACGTGACCTGAAACGACTCGAGAAAATTGCCGACCAAGTAGAACTATTGGCAGGTGATATGGAAAAGCTGTCGGACGAACAACTGACCGCCAAAACAGATGAATTCAAAGAGCGCTACCAGCAGGGAGAAACAATCGAAGACCTGCAGACAGAAGCCTTTGCGGTCGTCCGTGAAGCCTCCCGCCGTGTGCTGGGACTCTACCCGTTCCGTGTGCAAATCATGGGTGCAGCTGCTTTGAACGAAGGGAATATCGCAGAGATGAAGACCGGTGAGGGGAAGACATTGACTTCTACACTCGCCGTTTATTTGAATGCGCTCACTTCTAAAGGTGTGCACGTCGTAACGGTCAACGAATACTTGGCCAGCCGTGACGCAGAAGAGATGGGACGTTTATATTCATTCCTCGGCATGACAGTCGGTCTGAATCTGAACAGTCTCAGCAAGGAAGAAAAGCGTGAAGCGTACGAAGCCGATGTGACGTACAGTACGAATAACGAACTGGGCTTCGATTATCTGCGTGACAACATGGTGCTGTACAATGAACATAAAGTGCAGCGTCCGCTGCATTTTGCCGTCATTGACGAAGTGGACTCCATTTTAGTCGATGAAGCACGTACACCGCTCATTATTTCCGGTCAGGCGGCGAAAGCACAGGAGCTGTATCGTCTGGCGAACCGATTTGTGATTACGCTGAAAAAAGAAGAAGATTATTCATTTGATGAATCAACAAAAGGTGTCGTTCTGACAGAGCAGGGTATTGAGGCAGCTGAGAAAGCGTTTAATATTGATAACTTATTCGATTTGCAGCACGTAACATTGAACCACGCGATCAACCAGTCATTAAAAGCGCATGTCAGCATGCATAATGACGTAGACTACGTTGTAGAAGACGGAGAAGTCGTAATTGTTGACTCCTTCACCGGACGTTTGATGAAAGGCCGCCGCTACAGTGACGGTCTGCACCAGGCAATTGAAGCGAAGGAAGGTCTGGAAGTTCAGAACGAGTCCATGACACTCGCTACGATTACGTTCCAGAACTATTTCCGTATGTATGAAAAACTTTCTGGTATGACTGGTACGGCGAAGACGGAGGAAGAAGAGTTCCGCAATATCTACAATATGAACGTTATTGCGATTCCAACGAATAAACCGATCGCCCGTGACGACCGTCCGGATCTGATTTATGCATCAATGGACGGCAAGTATAAAGCGGTGGCGGAAGATATTAAGGCGCGCCACGAAAAGGGCCAGCCGGTGCTGGTCGGTACGGTCGCCATCGAAACGTCTGAAATTATTTCTGCGTTTCTGAAAAAGTATGGCATACCGCATAATGTACTGAATGCGAAAAACCACGAGCGCGAAGCCGAAATCATTCAAGATGCCGGTAAAAAAGGTGCCGTGACAATTGCGACGAACATGGCGGGCCGCGGTACGGATATTAAACTTGGCGATCATATTCAGGAAGTCGGCGGTCTTGCGGTCATCGGTACGGAACGGCATGAGTCGAGACGTATCGATAATCAGCTTCGCGGACGTTCAGGCCGTCAGGGAGATCCGGGTGTCACACAATTCTATCTGTCACTGGAAGATGAATTGATGCGCCGCTTCGGTTCTGAGCAAATGAAGTCAATGATGACGAAGCTCGGTATGGACGATGAAACGCCGATTCAGTCAAAAATGGTTTCACGTTCGGTTGAATCTGCCCAGAAACGGGTAGAGGGGAATAACTTCGATTCACGGAAACGTTTATTGCAGTATGACGATGTACTTCGTCAGCAGCGTGAAGTAATTTATAAAGAACGTAATGAAGTATTAGGTTCAGACAATATCCGTCCGGTGCTTGAAGGTATGCTCGAATCGGTCATCGAACGCGTAGTCGCGCTGCATACAGCAGACGGAACAGTTCATTCCAAAGGGCTGAAGGATTATCTGGAAGCGAATTTATTGCCGGAAGACTCCGTGACGGTTGCAGACTTGGAAGATAAAACACCTGAAGAGCTGCAAACATTTATTCACGAATTGGTCATTGCGCGCTATAATGAGAAAGAGCAGGAAATGTCCGAAGAACGGATGCGTGAATTCGAGAAAGTGGTCTTATTGCGTGCGATTGATACCAAGTGGATGGATCATATCGATGCGATGGATCAGCTTCGTAACGGGATTCACTTACGCGCATATGGACAGAACGACCCGCTGCGTGAATATCAGGCAGAAGGATTTGCGATGTTTGAAGATATGCTGATGGCCATCGAAAACGATGCGACGAAGTATGTCATGAAAGCAGAAATCCGCAATAACCTTGAGCGGGAAGAAGTAGCAAAAGGGCAGGCGAACAATCCGAAAGAAGATGGCGCACCGGTCCGCAAAAAGCCGATCCGACGCTCTGTCAATATCGGACGCAACGACCCTTGTCCGTGTGGCAGCGGCAAGAAGTACAAAAACTGCCACGGCAAAGCATAACGAGAAACAACCACTCAGGAGGAAATGATTATGATGGAATTATCCGATGTTCGGAACGAGCTCGACAAAACAGCTAAGAAATTAGCGGACTTTAGGGGGTCTCTTTGACTTAGAAAACAAAGAGGCCAGTATGCAGGAATTTGACGAAATGATGCTGGAGCCGGGCTTCTGGGATGACCAGGATGCCGCGCAGAAAGTTATTTCGCAGTCCAATGCATTAAAAGATATTGTCGGCGAATATAAAGATTTGAACGACACGCAAGAAAACTTGGAAATGACGCTTGAACTGCTTCGTGAAGAAGCGGATGAAGAGCTGCAGGACGAACTCATTTCCGAATTAAAAGAGTTCAAAAGACGAATGGATAAATTCGATCTGCAAATGCTGTTAAGCGATGAATTCGATAAAAATAGTGCAGTACTTGAGATTCACTCAGGCGCCGGCGGTACCGAGTCCCAGGACTGGGCATCGATGCTGCTTCGCATGTACACTCGCTGGGCAGAGCAGCATGGCTTCAAAGTCGAAACACTCGATTACCAGGCCGGTGATGAAGCAGGCGTGAAGTCTGTCACACTCGGAATTAAAGGGCATAATGCATACGGCTATCTGAAAGCGGAGAAAGGTGTTCACCGGTTAGTTCGGATTTCACCATTCGATTCTTCAGGCAGACGCCATACGTCATTCTCTTCCATTGAAGTGATGCCGGAATTTGAAGGCGATATTGAGTTGGATCTGAAGGCTGAAGATATCAAAATTGACACATACCGCTCAAGCGGTGCCGGCGGACAGCACGTCAACACGACGGATTCTGCTGTGCGTATGACGCATATCCCGACAGGCGCTGTCGTTACGTGTCAGACAGAACGTTCGCAGATCAAGAACCGTGAGCGTGCGATGAATTTATTGAAGGCGAAGATTTATCAGATTCGTGTCGAAGAAGAAGAAGCGCGTCTTGCGGATATCCGCGGCGAGCAAAAAGAAATCGGCTGGGGCAGCCAGATCCGCTCCTACGTCTTCCACCCGTATTCCATGGTGAAGGACCACCGTACCAATGAAGAGACAGGAAACGTCAGTTCCGTCATGGACGGCGAAATCGACCAGTTCATCAACGCATACTTGCGTTCACGAATTTCCTGAACATAAAAAACACAGTCCGGCATGTCAGTATCATCTGACTTGTTGGGCTGTGTTTTTGATTATGGAAGGCTAGCAGTAGTGTCGGGTTGGGGATTTACGCTTCGGAGGGGACGCGTTCCCGAGGGCCCGCGGTGAGCCAACCAGGTCGCTTTGCTCCCTCTGGTTGTCTCGCCTGTCGGGCTGATCCTCCGGGAGTCGCCCCTCCAGTGCAAAAATGTGATCCTAACGCTTCGCTTTTACTCGCAAAAACCGTCTTTCGCTTCAATCCCTTGCAACGCAAGCGGAAGACACCTATTGTTCTGCATTGAAATAAGGATAGTAATCGACTTAATAAACACAGCCCGGCACGTCAGTATCAACTAACTAGTTGGACTGTGTTTTTAATAGTGGAGGCTGGAGGTAGTGTCGGGTTGGGGATTTGCGCTTCGGAGGGGACGCGTTCCCGAGGGCCCGCGGTGAGCCAACCAGGTCGCTTTGCTTCCTTTGGTTGTCTCACCTGTCGGGCTGATCCTCCGGGAGTCGCCCCTCCTACGCTCCAATCCCTTGCAGTGTCAGTGGGAGATACTCATTGTTGTGCATTGAAATAAGGATTGTAATCGATTGGTATTTGAGCTCGATTTTGAACCTGAACGTAATACATTTCAAAAGTGTTACAATATTACACACTGTTACAAAACCGCATGAAAAATATCCCCGATATCTATATAGAATTGCAACTAAGAGAGGATTTGTACTTGAATGTAAATAAATTAAAATACAACAACCATTAACATACTGCCTGCCATGCGTGATCTGCGTACCACCACTATAAAATTAGGATTGCAACGGAAGCCGGGGGCGACTCTGGGAGGATCAGCGGGACAGGTGAAACACCCAGCGAGCGAAGCGAGAGGTGTGGTTCACCGCCCGCCCTCCAGAAAGCGTCCCCCGGCTGGAGTGGAAATCCCATGCCGTATAAATAGCTATCGTTTTTTAACGTGCATTGAACTCTGTCCCATAATGCTCTAAAGCAGAGGGCTGTGGTTCACCGCCCTCCCTCCAGAAAGCGTCCCCAAGCTGGAGTTGCCATCCCCTCGTACTCACCATTTAACTTAAAATTTCACTCATTTTCCAAAATGTAATGTTTAAAAACCGGAACTTTGGTGAATACTATAGATGTATTCATTACCAAAGCGCCTTTTTGTGTTGGAAACAGACAAAAACCTTAATTATCCTGGATAATTTGCAACTTTGTCATTTCTGTACACCATAGAATGGCCGTTTTTTGGTATACTACTCATGTTGGAAAATATTTCGCAAAAGGGAGGATATTACATGAAGAATAAACTATTGGCTACACTCTTCGGAGCGGCACTAGTACTCGGCGCTTGCGGCGGGGGCAACGATAACGCTTCTGAACCAGCAGACGACGCAACAAACGACAACGGCGCAGCAACTACTGATGTAGATGCAGAAGCAGTTGTACAGCAAAGCTGTGCATCATGTCACGGTGGAAACTTAGAAGGCGGAGCAGGTCCTGCACTTGAGGACGTTGGTTCTAGACTTTCTGAAGAAGAAATCCATGATGTCATCGTAAACGGTAAAGGTGCTATGCCTCCTGGTATTATCAAAGGCGAAGAAGCAGACGCAGTTGCTGCTTGGTTAGCTGAAAAGAAATAAGTTAAATAACAACGATCGTTCCTGTGGATTTCTTGGGAACGATCTTTTTTTGTCTGAAAATAGAGGAGCTATTTTTTGCTGAATCGCCAGCTAACTGAATTGAAATATAACTGTAATACTTGCTGATAGAAATCATGCTATAATTACAATGGCGAATATGAGAGAAAAACAAAATTCAGGTGGTTATTATGTATGATTGTGATGAAAAATGTATACAAAAAATACCCGAATGGTGTTATTGCCTCTAACGGAATCCATGTCGAGATTGCAAAAGGCGAATTTGTCTATGTCGTCGGACCAAGCGGGGCAGGTAAATCCACCTTCATCAAGATGATGTATCGGGAAGAAGTTCCTACCAGCGGACAAATTTACTTCAACAATACGGAACTGACAAAAATGCAAAGAAAAGATGTGCCTTATTTAAGGCGGCAAATTGGCGTAGTGTTTCAGGATTTTAAATTGCTGCCGAAACTGACTGTCTACGAAAATATCGCGTATGCGCTGGAAGTGATTGAAGAATCGCCAAGCGTCATTCGTCAAAAAGTGACAGAAGTTTTGAAGTTAGTGGGACTAACTAAGAAAATGAGAATGTTTCCAAATGAACTGTCAGGCGGGGAACAGCAGCGCGTATCGATTGCACGGTCGATCGTCAATCAGCCGAGGCTGGTCATTGCCGACGAACCGACGGGAAACTTGGATCCGGAGACTTCATGGGAGATCATGAAGATTTTTGAACGGATAAATGCGCAAGGAACAACGGTCATCATGGCTACGCACAATAAAGAAATTGTAGATAAACTAAAACATCGGGTCATTCAGATAGAAGGCGGACTCATCACACGGGATGAGTACGAAGGAGAGTACTCCAATGAAATCTAGAACAGTACGGCGTCATATTCGGGAAAGTTTCAAAAGTCTCAGCCGAAATGGCTGGATGACGTTTGCATCGGTGAGCGCAGTAACGGTTACATTACTGCTAATCGGCGTATTTGTCATCATTATGATGAACTTGAATCAACTGGCGGATAATATCGAGAACGACGTGGAGATCAAAGTAGTTGCAGAGCAGGAAGCAACGAAAGAGCAGGTCCAGGAGCTGCTGAAAGAAGTGAAAGAGACCCCGGGAGTGGCCGAGGTCAAATATTCTTCAAGTGAACAGGAACTCAATCAGATGATTCAATCATTTGGTGAAGAGTTTGCGCTCTATAAGCAGGACAACCCTCTCGGCGATGCGTTATATATAAAAGCGGATGATCCGAAGAAAACGGCATCCATCGCAAAAGAAATCAGCACGTATAAATACACTTACGACGTGGAGTACGGAGAAGGTAAAGTAGAAAAGCTCTTTAATGTGCTGAAGATAGGCCGCAATGTTGGGCTGATTTTAATACTGGCACTATTATTTACGGCTATGTTCCTCATATCGAATACGATTCGTCTTACTATTGTGGCGAGACGCACAGAAATCGATATTATGAAACTGGTCGGCGCAACAGATAGTTTTGTACGGATTCCCTTCATGCTCGAAGGAGTGTGGCTTGGGATATTTGGTGCGGTCATACCAATAGCTTTAATGACAACATTTTATTCACAATTGTATACGTTTTGGGAAGGACGGCTGCAGAATGAATTATTCCATTTGCTTGATCCTTCACCATTCTTATTACAATTAAACGGCTTGCTGCTGTTCGTCGCCGTCTTCATCGGCGTATGGGGCAGCTTTATGTCAGTCAGAAAGTTTTTAAGATCCTGATTGTCTGAATGGAAGGGAGAACTGGGTTTTGAGAAAGAAACATCGAATGATATCAAGTGTCCTCGCTGCTTGTCTGCTTACCGCAACGGTCGGCAGTACAGATGTATTCGCAGAGTCTCTGAAAGATCTGCAGAATGAGAAAAAGGCAGCAGAAACAAAAAAGAAAAATTTAGATTCTACTATTCAGAAAAAAGAAATACAAATACAGGAGAAGCAGTCGCAAGTCGATGTGCTGATCAGTCAAATCAAAAAGCTGAACGACAAAATTGAAGAAACCAATCAAAATATGGATCGCATCATCGAAGAGATGAATAAGACCAAATTAGAGATTGATGAGCTTCAGGCTTCTATTAAAGAGCTGGAGATTCGTATTGAACAGCGTGATCAAGTATTGCGTGAACGTGTCAAGGTCATGCAAGTCAAAGGAAGTAAAGTCAGCTATTTGGACGTGCTTCTTGGCGCAAACAGCTTTGCGGATTTCATCGACCGCTTCTCGGCAGTAACGACTCTGATGGATGCGGACAGGAAAATTATTCAGCAGCAGGAAGAAGATATGGCACAACTGGAAGAGGAAAAGAAGCTGGTTGAGCAGAAATTGGCTGAACAAGAAGAACGCCGGCAAAAAATCCAGGCTATGAAAGATGAGTTACTGGAAAAGAAACTTGAAAAACGAGATGTCGTTAACGAATTGGAAAAGAGTCAGGAAAAACTTTCCAGTGAAAAAGGCCAGCTGGAAGAAGAATACAGTAATACTGTGGAATTCAGCAAGGAGCTGGAACAGAAAATCGTTGCTGAGCAGGAGCGTTTAGCTGAAGTGGCAAGGAAAGAACAGGCGAAAAAGCTGCGCTTGCAGCAGAAACAAGCGGCAGCACAGGGCGGTTCAGCAGCTTACTCCGGTGAAATTCCGGCAGTTTCGAGCGGAACATGGACAAAGCCAACCAGCGGCACATTGAGTTCAGGGTTTGGCTGGCGGATTCACCCGATAACGAAAGTGAAGAAGCAGCACCGTGGAATAGATTTTAGCGCACCAACAGGCACACCGGTTGTATCCGCAGCTGACGGTGTCGTATCGTACGCGGGCAGCATGGAAGGCTTTGGAAATGTAGTAATGATTACTCACTCCGTAAAAGGCAAGATTTTAACGACTGTTTATGCACACCTATCTTCAATTGGCACAAGCTCAGGAACGACTGTCGATAAAGGCCAGTCGATTGGAGCGGTCGGTTCGACAGGTTTATCTACAGGTCCGCATCTTCATTTTGAAGTGCATGTAGGAAACTTTTCCGCCACAGGTCCGAGCGCAGTCAACCCGTTGCATTATGTATCTTTTTAATATAGCATGAAAAGAAAACCTGCCTGAGACGGCAGGTTTTCATGTTTTTTCAGTGATAATAGGGAGGGGATGACGATGCCGGTCACGCAGTATTACCCCATCGGTTCCATCACGATGCCGTCTTCGTGGATTGCGGTCGCCGCAGGTTTCATTGTGACCTATCTTTTCATTCGCCTGTGTTTTGGTAAAATATACAGTGAGCGGATCGGAAATATATTCTTCTATGTTGTAATGACTTGGAAGCTGTCCGTAATTTTGACGGATTTTTCGATGGTGATCCGGCATCCTCTGTCACTCCTTTACTTTCACGGAGGCACATTCGGCTGGATTCTCGGATTAACTGTCGCGGCTTTATTGACTCTCAAGCAGGCATATCAGGAAAAGTGGAAGCGTATCGATCAATGGACGCTGTTGCTTGCGCTGATCACCTGGCAAGTAATCTATCAGATAATGATGGCGGTGCTGAATCAAGGAAGTCTGGCAGTGAAGAGCGGTACGGTTATTTTATTTCTCGGCGTATTGATGCTGGCGGTATGGAGTGAACGAAAAGCTGTGAATACGGTCAGTGAACTGTCTGTTATTTTCATAGCGCTTCATCTTTTGGTATCTTCATTTCAGCCGGGTCCCTTGGTACATAATGCACTTATTACGACAGGTTTCATCGGCTTGCTGATGTGGGGAACAGAACGGGTTTCCGCACAATCTGATAGCAGAAGGGAAGAGGTAGAGTGAGTAAGAAAACGCTTGGGTATATTATTACGGCTTTGCTCGTCGGTACGCTGATCTTCATCATGGTGCAAAACATGGCGGGGAAGCCGGATCCTTCGCCGACGCAGATTATAAAAGTGGATGACGAAGCGACGCCGGGAGAAGAAGGACTGGAGCAATATTCACCGGCACCAGAATTTACGCTCGAAACACTTGCAGGTGAAACGGTTACACTTTCCGCGCTGAAAGGAAAAAAAGTCATTTTGAATTTCTGGGCGACATGGTGTCCGCCATGCAAAGCAGAAATGCCGCATATGCAGAAGTTTTATTCAAAATTGACGGATGAAGATCAAGTGGAACTGATTGCGGTGAACGTCACGGAATCAGAGAAGCTCGGTGTCAATGAAGTCAAAAAGTTTGTGGATTCATATCATTTAAGCTTCCCGATTCCGCTGGACGAAACAGCTAAAGTCACACAGCTGTATGGCGTGTTTTCTATGCCGACAACGTTCATGATCGATACGGAAGGCCGCATTGCGCAAAAGATTATCGGCCCGCTCGATGAAAAAGCCTTGCATGATTTAGTCGATTCCATGGACTGAAAAAAGAGTCTGTTCTAGTGTCGTAACTTCTTGTCTCCCTTCATATAGTGAAGGGAGGAGGAGGTTATGAATGCGAAGGAGCAGGCTTTTTTTAGTGGGCATGTTACTGCTGATCGGCATTGTATGGCTGAACGGCTGCGGCAAGAAAGACTCTGCACAGCCACAGTCGGTCAGTAATTTGCCCGTGGTGGATGAGGTGTTTGAAAAGATTCAGGAGAGGGCCGTTTACCCGGTCAAAAAGGACGAGCTGATCGAAGGGGCATTGCGCGGCATGACCGATACGATCGGTGATCCGTACTCGACCTATCTGACAGAGCAGGAAGCGGAGTCCCACCGTGAATCGCTGGCGGGGTCGCGTGTCGGCATCGGAGCGGAAGTGACGCGGACGAACGGCAAGTATATTATCGTGGCGCCAATTAAAGGCGGACCGGCCGAGAAAGCAGGATTGCAGCCGTATGATGAAATTGTGCGTGTGAACGGAGAAAGATTAGAAGGGGAAACTCTTCGTGATGTGGTGAATTTGATTCGCGGGAAAAAAGGAACTGAAGTGAAATTGACAATTTTCCGGCCGGAAGCGGATAAACATATGGAGTACGCAATAATGCGCGATCATATGCCGGTTCAGTCGGTTGCACATGATCTGATTAAAGAACGTGGTGCTAAGCTCGGATACATAGCACTCAGCATGTTCGGAGAAGAGACAGCGAAAGAATGGCAGAAAGCAACGTCGGACGTGATCAAAAAAGGAGCACAGGCAATTATTATCGATGTGCGAGGGAATCCGGGCGGCTACTTAAAAGCGGTATCCGAAATCTCAAGCAGCTTACTGGAAGAAGACCGTGCATTTGTAGTTATGCAGGATGCTGCCGGCAACTTATCACCTGTAGTCACTGAAAAGAACGAGGAACTTTCATTCAATGAACGGTTGAAGCATATTCCGATTGTCGTTGTACAAGATGTCGGCAGTGCATCGGCGAGTGAAGTCTTGAGTGCAGCGATCAAAGATCTGAAACGGGGAGCCATCATCGGGACGACAAGTTTTGGAAAAGGAACTGTCCAGGAGACGATGGAATTATCTAACGGCGGTGAATTGAAGCTGTCGACGAATAAATGGCTGACACCGAAAGAAAAGTGGATCCACGGAAAAGGTGTAGAGGCAGATATTGAAGTGAAACAGCATCCGTTATTTACAGAGCATCTGCAAATGGTGACAGAAACTTTGAAGGAAGGTCACTTTACAGAAGAAGTTGCCTATGCGCAGCGTATGCTTAAAGCTCTCGGCCATAAACCCGGACGGACTGACGGATACTTCGACAGTGACACAGCAGATGCGGTACATGCATTCCGTATTGACCGCGAAATTAAAGAAGGTTATGATATGGACCGTGAATTCTTTACTGCGCTGAAAACTGCCGCGGAAGAATACCGTGCGGAAGAGAAAAACGATAAGCAATTACGCATGGCGGTCGATTATCTGGTGAATGAATTAGCAAAATAATAGTGGAAGCTGTCCGAAAAAGTCCAGGCAACACGACTTTCTGCAGGGCAGCCTCTTTTTTTGCCGGGAGTTTTGTAGCTTTAATTGGAACTTCCTTCACAACACTCTCGCTATTTTCCTTCTTTTTTTGTACAATAAAGAAAAGAGCTGTAAGGACAAGCGAGAAAGGTGACAGAAGATGTCTAGCGAACTATTACTGAATTTGAAAGATGCATTACTTTACTTTTTTCTGAACCCCGTCTGGCTGGTTGCTTTAGTGGCTGCCTATATGCTCGGCAGTAAACGGGTAAGCCGCGAGCGGACAGACTTTAATGTAAGCATACGAAAAGGTTCAGCTGAGATGAAACATGCGATTTCAGCGGGCTGGCTGCACGGACTGGTGCTGTCGATTTTGATTGCCGGTATCGGATTGATCGTCGACTTCAACTGGATTGTGATGTTATCTGTCGTTATGCTGCTCGTCATTCTCTCATTCTCTTATAAATTGGCTTCACCGATTTATTATGCAGCCATTGCATTTTTTGCGCTTTGGGCATTGAATCGCTGGGCAGGAGACGTTTCGATCGGCACATGGTTTGTACAGGAAGATCTGGACTTTTCCGGCACCCTGGCTATAACGGTGCCGATTATTGCAGGTCTGTTTCTGATCACGGAAGGCATGCTCGTTCGCCGTCATGCGGCACGTCATACGTCTCCGTTATTCGTACAGACTCAGCGCGGCGGGCGCGGTACGATCTATCAGTCAAAACTGCTGTGGATTGTGCCGGTTGTATTGCTGGTCCCGGGACATATGGTTTCAGAGTTTGCTCCATACTGGCCGCAATTTACGCTGGGCGCGGAGAAATTTTCATTTATTCCGATTCCGTTAGTGATCGGATTCTCACAGCTGGTGCGTTCTACATTCCCGGATGAACTGTTTCCTAAAATGGGGAAGGCGATTGCCTGGCTTGGCGCTGCTGTAGCGGCGATTGGAATTGGCGCGATCTGGATGCCAGTTCTCGGTTGGGCGGCTTTGCTAGCGGGCGTTGTTTGCCGCTTGCTGATCAGCGCAGTTATTTCGGCATCTGACCGCAATAAACAGGTGATGCTCGTGCCGCAGTCTGAAGGTGTCTTTGTCGTAGCGGTGCTGCCGGATTCGCCGGCAGAGAAGATGGGTATTGTAGCCGGTGATTTGATCAAGTCGGTGAACGGCATCTCGATTCACAATGAAGATGAATTGTATGATGCAGTTCAAGTGAATGCCGCACACTGCCGTTTGCAAGTAATCGGCCGCGACGGGGAAGTTCGTCTGAAGCAGCAAGTGCTGTTCCGTCACGATCACTTCCGTCTGGGCATGCTGGTTGTGCGGTAAAAGGGAGGACACTATGCAAGATTTCGATACGAAACTGTTGCTTGCGATGTTGCTGCCAGGAATTTTGGTCGTATTTTTCACCCGTGTGACATTTCATCACGTGGTCGGGTTAATTTTGACAGTGTCGCTCATTGCGGCGTCCGTCTATGCGGGATACACCCATAACTGGATGCTCTATGTGGCGGATGCTGTCTCACTTACTGCAGGTTTCTGGTTTGCAGCGCGCATGGTGAAAAATGCGCGGCTGAATCAGGCTGAGGAGTAAAAAAGAGCGGTTTTCAAAGAGCATATATGCTTTGAAAACCGCTTTTCTGTATCAAAAAGCAGTTGGCTGTTTTAACGAAGGCAGCTCAGGGGAATAGTAATAATACATAGTTAAAATAAACTGTACACGGCGAGTGCCGCAATCGTACCGATGACCACAAACATGACGTCGAGTCCGATGAATGACAAAGCAAAAGCTGTTACAGCGCCAATGACGCCAAATAGGATGTCATCCTGGATATGTAAGATGGCGGGGAATATAAGCGCGCCAAGCACTGCAAACGGAATATTGCGCAATACGCCGCTGACAATCGGCGGCAGCTCTTTTCCGTCGAGAATCGTCAATGGAATCATTCGCGGCAGGTACGTAGCAACGGCCATGCCGAGCAGCATCCACCAATAAGAAGCACCCATCAGTATTCCTCCTTCTGTGCAATAAATCGGTCTGCATTTTTATCACTCTTTACATACAGGATTTCAACGAAGATGGCGGAACCGAGTGTGGCAGCCAGAATCGACCATCCCGTAGATAAAGCATTGGAATAATATAATGCGCAATGAATCGCCGCGGCAATCAAAGCAAGCAGCACGACTTTGCGGTTGCCTTTCATCGAAGGCACAAGAAGCCCGATAAACATCGCATACAGCGCAACGGACATCGCTTTTTGCAGGAAATGCGGCAAATTCGCTCCAATAACGTGGCCGACTGCGGTGAAAATCACCCAGCTGCCGTACGCGATGAAGGCGACACCAAATGCAAATGCGGTCGTCACGGTGCGGTTCTTCTGCGTTGCGAGAACAGAAAATGTTTCATCTGTCACACCGAATGCATAGATGGCTTTCATCCATTTTGGTGCCGGCTCCACTTTTTCGCTTAATGAAGCGGTCATGAGAAAATGCCGGATATTGACGATAAACGTATTCATGACAATAAGCCAGGGCGCAACGCCGGTCGCAATGAGACTGAGCGCCATATACTGCGCAGCTCCTGCATACACGAACAGGCTCATTGCAGTCGCTTCGATTATAGACAATCCGGTTGTTTTGGCAAGAAGGCCGAACGTCAGCGCGACAGGGAAGTAACCGATCGCGATACTCGATCCTGCCTTCAGACCATGAGAAAACGTTGTATTCACTAAGCAGCCCATCCTTCTTTAACGAATCTGAATGCTAGTATACTATAACCGGACAAAATCCACAGCAGAACAAACAAAAACTGACTAAAAAAACCGATGAGGGTGTTGGCGATGAATGAATGGTTATCAATTGATAAAGTAGAGGATTTGGCAGAGCAGTACGAAGCTCTTGGTTTCTTAATGGGGCTGCTGCCGCCATTTATAGAAGCTTTCCTGCCGTTTTTGCCGTTGGTCGTATTCGTAATCGCCAACGCCATCGCGTTCGGATTCTGGTACGGTTTTATCCTGTCCTGGGCAGGGACGGTTGCAGGTTCGTATGTCGTATTTCTGCTGATCCGCAAGTACGGCGGCAATAAGTTCTTCTCTTTCCTGACCCGTCCGAAGAAAGTGCAGCAGCTGATTCATTGGGTAGAGCGCAACGGCTTCGGCCCGCTGTTCATCCTGATCTGTTTTCCGTTTACCCCTTCTGCGCTGGTCAATCTGGTGGCGGGCTTGTCGAAGATGAACAGGAAGAATTATTTGTTTGCGCTGATGCTCGGTAAGCTGGTGATGATCATGATGATTACGTTTATCGGTTATGATGTGCGTGCGCTGTTGACGCAGCCGATCCGGACGCTGATTATGTTTGTAGTTATTTTCCTGCTGTGGCTGGTGGGCAAGTGGTTCGAGCGGCGGCTTGCGCGGAGGGTTGAGGATGACTTCAGAAGTTTTTCGAGTTTGTATAAGCAGGACGAAAAAGAATAAAGGTTAACGTTTCCTGTCTCTCTTTTCTTTCGGTACAATGGAAGAAAGAGGGCAGGATTTTTGTGCTTGGTGATAGAAGTGAGGGAGAGCGGGAAGGCACGTTGATCCATATTCCAGGCGGGTCAATGGGCTGGATTTCTGCTGTCAGTCATATAAATTTGCTTGTTTAAATTGTTGTTTATATAAAGGGGATTTGTGTTGGGGCGTTGCTCGATTGGTTGTTGGGGATTGGAGTTAGGGAGTGTCCACTCTTAGGACCCGCGCCGGCACGTGGGGGATTGCCTTACGTCATGAGCCAGCTGGCGAAGAGCGTGCCAGTTGTCTCATGACTTCGGCCGACCCCGCAGTTGTGCCTGCGCTGCTGAGTGGGAGCAATCCCAGCACTTTTTTAAAGGAGAAGAAGTGCAGTGACTATTGGACGATTAGTGTATGCTCTGGCAAAAGAAGTGTCATATTCTGCTTCCCCCTAACTGAACGGAGGCGCCTTCCAAGCGGTCGGCGAAGTGATGAGACTGACAGGATGCTCTTCCCTGTCTGGCTCATTGCGTAGCCATCCGCCAGCGCCGCAGTGAGTTCAATGCCGTTCTGGCTCTGTTGTTGGAATCGTTGCTCGACTGTTTATTGAGGATTGAAGTTAGCAAGTGTCCTCTCTTCGGACCCGCGCCGGCACGTGGGGGATTGCCTTTTGTCATGAGCCAGCTGGCGAAGTGCGTGCCAGTTGTCTCATGACTTCGGCCGACCCCGCAGTTGTGCCTGCGCTGCTGAGTGGAAGCTATTCATGTACTCTTTTAAATGAGAAGAAGTGCAGTGACTGGTAGTCGACTGGCGTATGCTTTGGCAAAAGAAGTGTCATATTCTGCTTCCCTCTAACTAAACGGAGGCGCCTTACAAGCGGTAGGCGTAGCGATGAGACAGCCAGGCGCACTTCCTGTCTGGCTCATTGCGGAAGCCATCCGCCAGCACCGCAGTGAGTTCAATGCCGTTCTGGCACTGGGATTAGAATCGTTGCTCGATTTGATATTGGGGATTGAAGTTAGAAGGTGTCCGCTTTTAGGACCCGCGCAGGCACGTGGGGGATTGCCTTACGTCATGAGCCAGCTGGCGATAGTGCGCGCCAGTTGTCTCATGACTTCGGCCGACCCCGCAGTTGTGCCTGCGCTGCTGAGTGGGAGCAATCCCAGCACTTTTTTAAAGGAGAAGAAGTGCAGTGACTATTGGACGATTAGTGTATGCTCTGGCAAAAGAAGTGTCATATTCTGCTTCCCCCCTAACTAAACGGAGGCGCCTTCCAAGCGGTCGGCGAAGTGATGAGACTGACAGGATGCTCTTCCCTGTCTGGCTCATTGCGTAGCCATCCGCCAGCGCCGCAGTGGGTCCAAGGATGTTTTGCTTCTCTTATCACAATGACGGCAACTGGTGTATTCCATTTTCGATACAAAAAGCAGAAAACCATCTGCACAGCACTTGCCCGTCACATTTCAAAAATCAGAAGCCAAAGTAGCTCCCACTCACCGAACGAAGACGCCATACAAGCGGTCGGCTCATCGCGAAGCCATCCGCCAGCGCGCAGTGAGTCCAATGCCGTTTCACTTCACTTATTATAATGACGTACCAATTCTGTGCTACTTACTATATAACTATCATCCATTGCCCATGAAAGGGGAGAGAGCTATGTCGTTGCGTTTTGTTACAGGTCGCTCCGGTACAGGGAAGACGACTTTTATTGAACAGGAAATTGCAGAAGAGCTGAAGGAGCGGCCGATGGGGCCTCCTATCGTAATCATCGTGCCCGACCAGCAGTCATACTCGATGGAATACAGCCTGTCCGTCACACGCGGACTGTCCGGGATGATCCGTGCGCAAGTGCTGACGTTCAAACGCCTTGCGTGGCGCGTGCTGCAGGAAGTGGGCGGCATCACGCGGGAAGAAGTCGACAGCTTCGGCTACCGCATGCTCGTGCGCAGCGTGCTCGAAGAAAACAAAGACTCGTTCAAACTGTTTAAGCAGGCGGCCTCTAAACATGGATTCGCCGAGCAAGTCAGCGACATCATGAAAGAATTCAGCAAATACTGCATCGACCGGCAGGCGTTTGCCGAACTGACCGGCTCGCTGGCAGCCAAAGATGCATCGAGAATTTTGCAGGACAAAGCGCATGACCTGCAGCTGCTGCTTGAGAAAATTGAAGAACGTCTTGGAACGACCTATATGGACAGCGAAGGGCAGCTCAACGCCCTTGCTGAACAGTTGCCGCATACGGAGTGGCTGCAGGATGCATCAATCTATATTGACGGTTTCGGAGACTTTACGACACAGGAATACAACATCATTACACAATTAATGAAATATACGAAACGTGTCACGGTTGTGCTGCCGATGGAAGAAAAGCTCCACAGCGGAGAGCATGAACTGTTCCATACAGCAGAACAGCAATACGAAACGCTGCAGCAGCTCGCATACAGTGAAACTGTTGAGCGCGAGGAACGGGTTCATCTGACGGAACCGCAGCGCTTTGCGAACCAGGAACTTGCACATCTGGAAGAACAGTTCGATCGTTACCCGCCCGAAGCGTGTGAAGCGACGGGCGCTATTCATCTGATTGAAGCGACGAACCGGCGGGCGGAAGTGCATGCGGTGGCGCGGTCGATTCGGAAAATGATGCGTGAAGGCAAGCGCTACCGGGGAATGACGGTATTGTACCGGCAGCCAGATGCGTATGACGAATTGATTCAAAATATTTTTACGCAATATGATATCCCTGTTTTCATCAGTCAGAAAAAACCGATGCTGCATCATCCGCTCATCGAATTCGTTCGTTCATTGCTGGAGGCGGTGCGCACGGACTGGTCGTATGAAGCGGTGTTTCGTGCAGTAAAGACGGATCTCTTTTTCCCTGCCAATGAAAGCAAACAAGTGTGGAGGGAACGGGCTGACCGCCTGGAGAATTTTGTGCTGGCAAAAGGAATTCACGGCACTTCACGCTGGAACGATGAAGAACGCTGGAAAGTCAGCCGTTACCGGGGACTGGAAAAGGTTCGCACTGTGCAGACCGATGAAGAGCTCGCGATACAGGCGGAGTTTGCGGAGACCCGGGATTTGATCCGCACGCCGCTGATGGAACTGCAGCAGAAACTGAAAGCGGCGGTGACCGGGCGGGATGTCGCGGAGGCATTGTTTGTCACGCTGGAATCATTGAACGTCTACGATAAAATCATTGAGCTGCAGCAGGCGGAACATATGAATAACCGGCTGCAGGCGGCTGCAGAGCACGAACAGGCATGGACCAGCTGGATCAATGTGCTCGATCAGTTTGTGCTGATGTTTGGAGACAAGGAACTTCCGATTGCGGAATCGATCAAAATTCTCGATGAAGGATTCGATACGCTGGAATTTAAACTCATTCCGCCGTCACTCGACCAAGTGACCGTGACGACAGTGGAGCTGTTTAATTCCATGGACGTGGAGGCCGTGTTTGTGCTCGGTGCGAATGAAGGGGTACTGCCTCTCCGCAATGATCACGAAGGATTATTATCAGACGGTGACCGGGAATTATTCAGTGAACTTGGCATTACGCTGGCACCGACTACCAAGCTTCAGCTTATGCGCGAATCGTTTATGGCGTACCGTGCGTTCACAGGAGCGAGTCAGCGGCTGACAGTCAGTTATCCGGTTGCGGACGAAGAGGGAAAGGCGCTCATACCGTCGCTTTACATTCCGAGGCTGCAGCAGATTGTATCGAATATACCGCTTGAAACAGCAGTTATTGAGCCGACCGAACTGTCAGAAGTTGAAGATAAGCTGACGTATATTGAGCACCCGGAAGTGGCGCTGTCTTACGCGATCCGCATGATGCGTGAAGCTTCTGCCCATGAGGAAATCGAACCTGAATGGCAGGCGGTCCTTGCATATTATACTGAAGATCCGCTCTGGTCATCGATTATCCAGTCGATTGTGCAGCCTGCTTTAAAACGCCAGAAAACAGAGCTGCTGGAGCCGGAATTGACAGCCGGTTTATATGGTTCTTCGTTTACAACGAGTGTATCGCGGATCGAATCGTATTACAGCTGTCCGTTCCAGCATTTCACGACATACGGGCTTGGCTTGCAGGAGCGTTTTGAATTTCAGCTGGAAGCCCCGGATATCGGGGATTTATTCCACGCGGCGCTGAAATGGGTGTCTGATGAAGTGATGCGCCAGGGGCTTTCCTGGGCTGCGCTGACGAAAGAACAGTGCTGGCAGCTGGGCCGGGATGCGATTGATGCATTAGCGCCGAAGTTTTTCCACCGTATTTTACTGTCGAGCCAGCGCTATGCATATATCCAAAGAAAATTGATGCAAATTATTCAGCGGACGATCCGCGCACTGCAGTCACAGGCGCGCAATTCAAGATTTACGCCGATTGCGATTGAAGCAGGGTTTGGTCCGAATGAAGAAATCGCGCCGCTTGAAATTAATTTGAAAAACGGCCGGCATATGCATATTAGAGGACGAATTGACCGCATTGACACAATGAAAAAAGATGATCAGACGTTTCTGCGTGTAGTGGATTATAAATCTTCAGCACGGGCGCTCGATTTGACGGAAGTGTATTACGGTTTGTCGCTGCAAATGCTGACTTATCTCGATGTTGCGCTTGAGCATGCGGAAGACTGGCTCGGTGTGTATGCGAATCCGGCAGGGGTGCTGTATATGTATGTGCACAATCCGATGCTGCGCATGACGAAAGAGCTGACCGAAGAAGCGGTGGAAAAAGAATTGCTTAAATCCTATAAAATGCAAGGCTATATTATTGAAGACGCTGAAGTGGCGCTTGGCATGGACGACAGACTGGAAAGTGAGTCACTTATTATTCCGGCGCGCCTGAAAAAAGACGGGACGTTTTATTCGACGTCGAAAGTAGTGCCGCCTGAAGATATTAATATGATGCGTTCATTTGTCCGGAAAAGGCATCAGCAGGCGGGCGACGGAATGCTGTCAGGCGATACGCGCGTATATCCGTACCGGCTGAAAGAACATATGCCATGTACGTTCTGTTCGTATCAGTCCATCTGTCAGTTCGACAAGACGGATCCGACACAGCCGACGCGGAATTATACGGCGTTCAAGCCCGAAGAATCATTAGAAAAGATGCGGAAGGAGATAGATCCAGATGCGAATTCCAGATAAGCCGCCGCATGAGACGTTCACGGACGACCAATGGAGGGCGATCCATGCGTCCGGCAAAGATATCCTCGTGTCTGCGGCTGCAGGTTCGGGGAAAACAAAAGTCCTTATTACGCGGATGATAGAAAAAGTATTGAATACGGAAAATCCGATCGATGTCGATCAGCTGCTCGTTGTCACATTTACAAATGCGGCCGCTGCAGAGATGCGCCACCGGATGGCCAGTGCACTTGAAGAAGCGATCATTAATGATCCGTCTTCTGTTCATTTGCGCAGACAGTTGAATCTGCTGAATAAAGCACAAATTTCTTCTTTGCACTCGTTCTGCCTGCAAGTCGTGCGGCAATACTCGTATGTGCTTGATATTGATCCTGGATTCCGGATTGCCGATGCAACAGAAGCATCGATTCTGCGTGACGATACGATTGCACTCGTGCTTGAGGACGCATACAGCCAGGCAGATCCAGAGGCAATTTATCGTCTGAGCGACAGTTTTACGGCGGACCGGAACGACCAGGCAATTGAAACACTGATAGACAAGCTCTATGACTATTCACGCGTGCACCCGAATCCTTCGCAGTGGCTGGCACTCATTCCTCAGCAGTATGAAATTGGAGACGATGCGACAATTGACGGTCTGTCATTTATTGATTCACTGAAACTTTCGATCCGTCATACGCTCGAAGAAGCGAAAACGGTTACGCGGGATCTCCAGCGGGTGGCGGAAATGAATGAAGGGCCGCTGCCGCTGCAGGAGACCGCTAAAGCGGATGAAGCCTGGATTGACGGGGCGCTTCATCATATGCTTCACGGCACATGGGAAGAGGCTTTTACGTATTTCCAGACGCTGAAATGGGTGAAAGCGGGCACGATTAAGAAAGACACTTGTGATGAAGAACTGGCGGCACGCGGCAAAGCGATGCGCGATCAGGTGAAGAAAATCGTCAATGCATTAAAAGATACGTATTTTACGAGAACACCTGCCAGGCTGCTGGAAGAAATCCGCCTGATGGCACCGCTCATGCATACGCTGGTCGGACTTGTCGAAGATTTTGCCGTGCGTTATCAAAAGGTAAAGGAAGAGCGCGGTTTAGTGGATTTCTCTGATTTGGAGCATTATGCGCTGCAGATTTTATCTAAAGAAGGGGAACTCGCACCTTCTGATATTGCGATTGACTACCGGAACCGCTTTGCGGAAGTGCTTGTCGATGAGTACCAGGACACGAACTTCTTGCAGGAAGCAATTTTGCAGCTAATCAAGCAGGGCGGTGAAGCGGACGGGAATTTGTTTATGGTTGGGGATGTTAAGCAGTCGATCTATCGCTTCCGTCTCGCAGAACCGGGGCTCTTTTTAGGCAAGTATGGCCGATTTACAGAAGATGTGCAGCAGCAGGGGCTGAAAATCGATTTAAACGCCAATTTCCGGAGCCGCAAGGAAGTGCTCGACGCAACGAACTTCATTTTCAGGCAAATCATGGGGACACGCGTCGGTGAAATTGAATATGACGAAGCGGCGGCGCTGAAGTACGGCGCGCAATATCCTGAAAAAGAAGTGGCGGCAGGACTGACGATACTTTATGAAAATGAAGAGGAAGAAGATCTGTCGGAAGAGCAGGAAGCGCAGCAGGAGCTGAAGAAATCCCAAGTGGAGGCACGTGCCATTGCGCAGAAAATCAACGCGTGGAAAGACAGTCAGGCACAGGTGTCAGATGCCTTCAGCGGAAAGCAGCGTCCGCTTGAGTACCGCGATATCGTCATTCTCATGCGTTCGATGACATGGTCGGGAGAAATTGCGGATGAACTGAAAGCGGCGGGCATTCCTGTCTATGTGGAATTATCGTCCGGCTATTTTGACGCCATTGAAGTGATGATCATGCTGAATACTTTGCGGGTGATTGATAATCCGTATCAGGATATTCCGCTCGTTTCCGTTCTGCGGGCACCGTTTGTCGGTCTAACGGAAAATGAACTTGCGCAGATCCGTCTGGTAAACCGGAATGTATCGTTTTACGAGGCAGTGCAGACATTTATGCAGACAGGCGGCGCCGGCATTCATTCTGCTGCACAGGAAAAACTGCAGCGTTTTTTCCTGCTCCTGGAAGACTGGCGCAATATGGCCCGGCACGGATCGCTGTCAGAATTAATTTGGCAAGTGTATCAAGATACGTATTACTACGAAATGGTCGGAATTCTGCCAAACGGCAAACAGCGACAGGCGAATTTGCGTGCGCTGCATGACCGGGCAATGATGTATGAAAAAACTTCATTCCGCGGTCTGTTCCGCTTCCTTCGTTTCATCGACCGCATGCGTAAACGCGGTGATGATCTCGGAGAAGCGCGTTTTATGAGCGAAAAGGAAAACGTCGTTCGCATCATGACGATCCACTCGTCCAAAGGGCTTGAGTTCCCGTATGTATTTTTAGCCGGCATGGGGCGTCCTTTCAATAAGATGGACTTCCATAATCCGTATCTGTTCGATCAGCACTTCGGCCTGGCTGTCAAAGCGATTGATCCTGACAAGCGAATCATGTTCACCTCTTTGCCGTTCCTCGCGATCAAAGAGAAGAAAGAGCTCGAGATGCGTGCAGAAGAGATGCGGGTGCTCTACGTGGCCATGACGCGAGCTAAAGAGCATCTGGAGCTGATCGCATCGGTCAAAGATATTGAAAAAACGATCACGCAGTGGCAGGAAGCACAGCTGCTTGATGAATCAGAGCCGCTGCCTGAATATAAACGTTCAAGGGCGGCCGGTTATCTTGACTGGATCGGTCCCGCAGTTGCGCGCCATATCGACTTCATGAAGTTCGGCAAGACAGCGGGCGGGGAACTGATGGATGATGCATCGAAGTGGGAAGTCAACGCGTATCCATTTTCCGCGTTCCGCAGCACAGAGGAGACCGGATTTGATGACTGGCTGCCGGTTGATCAGGAAGCGGCAGTGGCGGATCCGGAACTGACGGAAGTAGTGCGCAGCCGTTTTGACGCGCAATATCCGCATGAGGCTGCGGTCGGCATGTCATCTAAACAGTCCGTCAGCGAATTGAAACGGATTGCATTGCTGGAGCTCGAACGCGGAGACGCCGATCCGTTTGAAGAGCTGGAGACGGATGCTGCAAAACGCATGACAAATCTTCATGCACGCCCTTCCTTTTTACAGCAGCGCTCGCTGACAAAAGCTGAGATTGGTACGGCGATGCATACGGTCATGCAGCATCTTGACTTGAAGAATGAACTTAATCAGGAAAGTGCCGCACAATTTGTCCGGCAGCTGGAAACACGTGAGCTGCTGACGAAAGAAGAAGCGGCAGCCATCGACGTGCAGGCAATTGCGGAGTTTTTCCATACGCCGCTCGGTCAGCGGATGAAGCAGGCCGACCAAGTTCTGCGTGAGATGCCGTTCACATATGCTCACCGCGCTGCAGAAGGCGAGTATCAGCTGCTGCAGGGGATTGCGGACTGCTTATTCCATGAAGACGGCGAGTGGGTGCTTGTCGATTATAAAACAGATGACGTCAGTAAGTTTTATTCTGACAAGGCGATTGCCAATGAAATGCAAATCCGTTACGGCACGCAGCTGAATCTGTATAAGAACGTGCTGGAATCCATTCTGTCGATTGAAATAAAAGAAATGCTCCTGTATTTATTCAGCGAGGCAAAAACTATTAGCTTACAGGAGGAATTAGTTTGAAGGTGACTCCTACGCCACTTACAGAGCGGGTGGAAGCACTCGATTACTTAAGGGGCATCGCATTACTCGGGATTCTCATTGCGAATATGCTGCATTTCCATTCACCGTATGCGTATATGGATCCGTATTCGTGGTATACCATACCGTCTGAGCAGTCCATGTTCCATTTTATTGATGTATTTATCGAAGCAAGTTTCTATCCGCTGTTTGCGATGCTGTTCGGCTACGGCATCAATATGCAGTATGAGAAATCAGTAAAGCAGAATACAGCGTTCGGTCCTTTCATGGCAAAGCGGATGACAGTTCTGCTCTTATTCGGTGTGCTGCATGCTGTGCTGATCTGGTCGGGGGATATTCTTGTTACGTATGCTCTGATGGGATTCATCATGATCGCAGTCGTTCGGATACCGAAAAAGTGGCTGCTGGCTCTGTCACTCCTGATCTATTTCGTGCCGTCGCTGCTGCTCTACGGCTTGTCCGTACTGATGCGCAGTAATAGCGGTTCTTTCATGATGGACGGGTTCGCAGATACGAAGCAAATTGAATTGGCGATTTCAGCTTACGGAAACGGAACGTTCGGAGAAATTTTTGCTTTTCGTCTGAATGAATTTTTTATGTTTGAAATTATCGGCTTGTTGACTTCTGGTTTTATTATTTTGCCATTGATTATGATGGGGGCTGCCTTTTCCAAGTGGAAGGTGATCGAAAAGATGTATGCCCATAAAGGGAAACTGCTGGTTGTGCTGTTCGTTTTCCTTCCTGTCGGGCTTGTGCTGAAAAACGTTCCGAACTGGGATGGGCCGAAATTTGAAAATGTTCTGCTGGTGCAGTCGATATTTGGCGGACCTGTCCTGACAGTCGGCTGGGCGGCATTGTTTTTACTGCTGTTTCAGGTCCCATTTTTGAAGTACATCACAAAGCCGTTCGCAACCGTCGGCCGAATGGCGTTTACTACGTATATCATGCAGTCGGTTATTGCGACGCTGATATTTTATTCATACGGAGCCGGTCTGTATGGTAAAGTAGATATTGTGACCGGCACGTGGCTGGCCATCGGTATTTTTGCGGCGCAGCTCATTGCAGCGCAGGTCTGGCTGTCGAAATTCCGCATGGGACCGCTTGAAGCCTTATGGCGGAAGCTGTCCTACGGAAAGAATTTCGACAATAAAGAGGAAAAAGTATAGATTTTGTCGTAACATAGGAGTATGTGAATTCACATGGAAAGGGTTGGGCATTCAAATGAAACTATTGTCATTCCGTTACGAAGGGCAGACATTATTCGGACCAAAAGTGAAACGTGAGGAAGCTGTTTGGGATGTACTTGCAATGGCAGAAGCACTGGAGCAGACTGATTTTCCTAAGACAATGATTGAAGCTGTATCTCTTGGAATGGATTTTGTAGAGATGGTTCGTAAATTGGTGGAGAAAACAGAAGCTGAAGGAAATGCAGAGCAGTTTAAGCATGCGTTTACAGCGATTGAGTGGCTGTCTCCAATCCCGCGCACACCGAAAAACGTATTATGTGTAGGCAAGAACTATTTGGATCATGCGGAGGAGCTCGGATCAAAAGCACCGGAAAAACTGATGCTGTTTACAAAATCTCCAACTGCTATTGCTGGAGATGAGCAAACACTTCCAGTTCACAGCGATGTTACGGATTCATTGGATTACGAAGGGGAATTGGCTGTCGTCATCGGCAGAACAGGCAAGAATATCCCTAAGCAGCTGGCGTATGATTATGTTTTCGGTTATACAATCGGCAATGACATTACAGCGCGCAATATCCAGACGGAGCACAGACAGTTCTTCTTAGGCAAAAGCTTAGACGGCTCTTGTCCGATGGGGCCTTATGTAGTGACGAAAGACGAAATTCCAAACCCGCAAAATTTATCTGTCGTTACAAAAGTAAATGATGAAGTGCGTCAAAACGGCAATACATCGGCTATGATATTCAAAATCGATGACTTGATTGCAGAAATTTCCAAGTATGTGACGCTGGAGCCGGGCGATGTGATTCTGACAGGTACGCCTGCCGGGGTAGGCAAAGGCATGACGCCGCCGACATATTTGAAAAAGGGCGATACAGTAAAGGTATCTGTGCAAGGTATCGGCACATTAGTCAACCGTTTCGAATAATCTTCCGGAATATGAAATAAGCAATAGAATAGTCGTTGTTTGAAAGATATGGTAGAATATCAAACGACTATACTAAAATGAGGTGGCAATATTGGGCTTTTTAACTGATACAACCCATATGCATATTTTTACGTGGGTAGTTGCAATTGTACTATTTTTAGTTTCTGCCAGCATGGCAACAGGATCAAAAGGTAAAACAGTTACACATATGATTTTGCGTCTGTTCTACGTTCTGATCATCATTACAGGGGCGGCGCTGTTCTTCAAGCATATGACGATTGATTCTGCGCTGTACGGAATTAAGTTCGTACTCGGTATTTTGACTATCGGATTTATGGAAATGGTGCTTGTGCGCGGCAATAAAGGAAAAAACACAGGACTTATGTGGATTCTTTTCATCGTCGCATTACTGGCAACATTATTTGTTGGCTTCAAACTGCCGGTGGGCTTCAACTGGTTTGCGTAAGAACTAAACATTGAATGTAAAAGGGGATGAGCAAATGGCCGCATCAACGGGGTGGATATTTTTACTTGTAATCCTGTTATTGATGGCGCTGTTTGCCGTCACCGTTTTGATCAGTGCGCGCAGGCAGCATGATCCTGACTTTTCTTCAGAAGATGATCAGTGAGCAGCAGTGGAGGGTTTTCCCTCTTACTGCTTTTTTATTTGTCGCGAGCGGCCATTTTTTCACAAGATTGTCGCATTTACATACGGTACCAGCTGTTTTCAAAAGAAAGAATGGCGCTGTTTGCGGCCGTTTGATAAACTGAAAGAAGAGTTTTGTGAGGAGGATTTACTAAATTGAAACGAATGATTGGACTATTGGCGGCATGTATGCTTGCCCTATCTATAGCAACACCGGCTTTTGCGGATACCGGCAGAACATTCAGTGATGAAAGTATTTATGATTTGCTCGTTGACCGTTTCAACAATGGTCTCGGGGAAAATGATTTCGAAGCGGATGCAAAAGATCCCAGCGCTTTTAATGGCGGAGACTTTGCCGGAATCAGCAACCGCCTTCAGCATTTGCTCGACATGCACTTTACGATGATTTCGGTCGGTCCGGTTTTCAAAACCGCTTCCTATGACGGAAATGACGTACTCGATTATAACGAGATCGAACCGCACTTCGGAACAGCAGAACAGTTCACGGCATTGATTGATGAAACGCATGACAATGATTTAAAAGTCATGGCGGATTTCCCTTTCACTGGTGATGTAACGGATGCGGCTGTTCAAAACGAATTGAAGGAATATGCGGTACAATTTGTTACGGATTATGAACTGAACGGGCTTCGTCTGACGAAACTTGGCCAGGCAGACACGGATTTTTTAAATGGTGTTATTAATGCAGTGAAGGAAGCACGTGAAGGGTTATATGTAATTACGAATGAAGCAAGTGATGCATCATTTGACAGCACGCCTGCTGAAAAGGAAAGTGCAGCAATGCAGGAATCTTTCGTTCAAGTAGATCCGGATTCCTCTTCATTGGATCAAATCAGCAAAGACAGCGAAGGAAAGCTGCTTCAGTTCGATGATCTGACAGGGCCGCGCTTCACTTATAAAATGGTGGAGCTGCGCCAATTCCCTCCAACACGCTGGAAAGTGGCAACAGCGGCACAATTCATGCTTCCTGGCGTGCCGTTAGTGCCATATGCAACTGAAATTGCCGTCAACGGAAAAGAAGCGCCTGAATCCCATCCGTTCTTTAACTTCAAGACCGACATGGAACTGAAAGAGTGGATCGGGGATCTCAACACGCTTCGTAATGATTCCGACACGCTGCGCAACGGAGATTTTAAATTCCTGCACAATGAAGATGGCTTCGTCGTATTTGAACGCACATCGGATGAGGAAAAATGGATCATTGCGCTGAACAACACATCAGAAGTGCAAAGTATAGAAATCGACCCGGAAAAAATCGGAGAGAATAAAAAACTCCGCGGTGTTCTTGGCCAGGATTTAATTAAAGAAACAAAAGACAATAAATATCACATTGTGCTTGATCGTGAGCTTGCTGAAATTTATATCATTGAAGACGACAAAGGCTTCAATACGCCTTATCTGATCGCTTCTATCATGGTTGTCGTACTGTTCCTGCTGTTCCTGTACATGGTGATTCGCAAAGGTAAACAGTCCGGGCAAGCGGGGCAGTGAGTGAAACACCTGATTATACATGAACAAAAAACGCGAGGAAAATGAAAACAGACAGTCTGCACATGCGCAGACTGTCTGTTTTATTCATTTTCTGTTTGATTCAGGAAGAATAATGCTATCGTTCCGGGGCCTGCATGTGAGCCGATAACGGAGCCGATTTGATGGATTTCAATGGCTTTTGGCTTGACGACTTCTTGGATCATTTCCTCAAATTCTTTGGCGGTTTTTAAATCGTCGCCGTGGCTGATGGCAATCGTTTGCTCCTGCAGGTTGCTGCCGCGCTCTTCCATCATTTCAATCATGCGGCGAAGCACTTTCTTGCGTCCGCGATGCTTCTCTATCGGCACAAGTTTTCCCTCTTCTACGTGGAGCAGCGGCTTGATGTTGAGCAGGCCGCCGAAGAACGCACTCGCTTTGGATACACGTCCGCCTTTCGCGAGGTAGTCCAGATCTTCCACTGTGAATAAATGTTCCATATGTGAGGCCATTGTGCGGACTTTATCTTCGATTTCCTGCACACCGAGACCTTCATCCCGCAGACGCACTGCTTCTTTAACGAGCAGGCCGTAACCGAGGGACGCGCAGTGTGAATTGATGATTGCCAAGTTCATGGAAGGGTTTTCCTCCCTTACTTGATCACTCGTCATGACAGCTGTTTGATACGTTCCGGACAGCTCGGAGGAGAAAGCAATATAAAGACCGTCTTCACCGGATGCTGCGAGGCTTTTCCAAGTTTGCATCATTTTATCAGGTGAAGCCTGCGATGTTTTTGGCTGCTGTCCTTGGCGAATGGCATCAAACACTTCGTTAGAATGAATTTCAACGATGTCTTCATATTCCTTGCCATCAAGAAGGACACTGAGCGGAAATAATTCCACATCATTTTCTTTAAAAAATTCCAGCGGTAAATCACAGGCACTGTCTGCAAAAATTTTCATACCTATTCCCCCTTATACGACGATGTTTTTCTGTAGTGCCAAACGTTCTTCAAGTATCCGTGAAATTCCATCTTCATTATTCGTATCGGTAATTTCATCCGCAATCGATTTTAATCGGTCGATCGCATTCCCCATAGCTACCCCTGTACCTGCGTAATCAATCATTTCCAAATCATTGTCTTCGTCGCCGAACGCGATGATCCGTTCTTTCGGCACGTTCATCCATTTCGAGACGGCATCGATTCCAACGGCTTTATTCAGGCCGTGACGAACGATTTCCACGATATGGAACGGCGCTCCCCAGCGGCGGTGATCGATAACTTCCGCATGCAGATCTTCAAGGTGCCGGCGAATCGGTTCGACTGTCGGCTGATCCGCTTGAATCAGCAGGCTGGTCGGATCTGTTTTTAACGAATCCCGGATATCTCCTGCTGTAATGAGCGGATTGCCAAAGTTTAAAATATCTAAAAAGCGTTCATCATGATATTGGGCATAAACGTCATCCATCACTTCCGCCACAATATTTTTTACGGGGAAGTCCTGCATCGCTTCCACGACTTCATTGACAACCGGCAAAGCGATTGGTTCATGAATCGTCTTCCACGAGCTGTCAGTCGGATGATGAACGAATGCACCGTTAAAATTGACAATAGGTGTCGTCAATCCAAGCTGCCGGTAATAGATCTCGCTGGCACGGTACGGACGCCCGGTTGCAATCATCACGTGATGGCCTTGCGAAGCGGCTATGCGCAATGATTCCATAGTTTTAGGTGAAATGACTTTCTCGTCTGTCAGTAAAGTTCCGTCCAAATCCAACACGATTAAATGCGGTTTCATTGAATCCTCTCCTATAGGTACTGATAAGTTCTCGTTATTATGTCTTTATAGTTTATCGTTAATAGAGAGAGTAAGTCAAAAGAATGAATGATAAGGCGAAGGTTTTGTCATCTCTGCTAAATGTTGTTATTCTGAAATAACAGCAAATGATCGCAGGAAAAGAGGAATCGGAATGATTATTCGTTCAGAACAATGGCGGGAAATACCTGTCCTTCATATCGTGGAACAGTCAAAAGAGGCCGAGCGTATTCCGGTCGTACTATTTTTTCACGGATTTACCAGTGCGAAAGAACATAATTTACATTATGCATATAACTTGGCGAAACAAGGAATCCGTGTTATTTTGCCGGAAGCAAAGCTGCATGGAGACCGTTCAGAATCATTGGATGAGTTTCAGCTGGCATTAAACTTTTGGGAAATCGTTTTGAATTCAATTAAAGAAGCGGACATGCTATATGAAGAGCTGCATCGAAAAGGGCTGGCAGACGACAGCACGCCAATCGGGATGGCAGGCACGTCGATGGGCGGCATCACTACTTTCGGCTGTCTGGCAAGCTATGACTGGATTGATGCAGCTTCTGTCATGATGGGCTCACCGGCATTCACACGTCTGGCAAAAGGACAGATCGCTTATGCGGAGCGCGGCGGCCGGAAAATTCCTGTATCTGCCGAAGAACGTGAGAAGCTGTTTACTGCACTTGATCAAGTGGATTTATCAAAAAATGCAAGAAGACTTCATCAGCGTCCGCTGTTCATGTGGCACGGAGAGCAAGATACTATGGTGCCATTTGAAATCACAAAAGACTTCTATGAAGAAATTCAGCAAGATTACGAAGACCATCCGGAACGCCTGAAATGGATGCCTGACGAAAATGCGGGACATACAGTTTCACGTAAGGGAATGCTTGCTTCAGTCGATTGGCTTGCACAGCATTTGCTTGCGCGGCAGTATGTTGGTAAGATAGAATCATCACACATCAGAGAGGAGCATTCCGATGAGCGAAGAAGAAATTAAGCAATATTTGTTCGGTGCACTAGAAAACGTCATCGACCCTGAACTGGGTATTGATATCGTCAACCTTGGATTGGTTTACAATGCAGAGCTGCTTGAAGGCGGCGTTGCGAAAGTCACGATGACACTGACATCCATGGGCTGCCCGATGGGTCCGCAGATCGTAGCAAACATCAAGCAAGAACTGATGGAACTTCCTGAAGTGAAAGAAGCAGAAGTTGACATCGTCTGGAACCCCCCATGGTCCCGCGACAACATGTCACGCTACGCAAAAATGGCACTCGGCGTAAGATAATAGATCACACAAACCACACGGTTCCCATCGTGTGGTTTTTTTATTGGGAATGTACAGAATGGAGTGATTCGGGTCAGCCAGCGATTCTAAAATAATTATGATCGCGGCGTTAGGCAGTATGTGAATTATTTTGGCTGTTGAATCTATTGCAGGATTGCGTGCAGAACAGATTACATTTTAAGTCCGTAATGACTGCAAATCTCCCTTTCATGTATAACAAAAGTATCTTCATCTAATCAATGAGCGGATAACAGGCTAGTATGAGCGCTTGCACAGATCCATTGAGCGCTTAACGACAGTTTTGAGCGGTTGCCAGCCCGCATAGAGCGCTCACATATCCACTATGATCGCTTAGGAAGGATTAATGAGCGGCAGCCGAGGGTGTTTCAAGATCACGGCACAGCCAAACACTACTTCAGAGACGACATAAATGAAATGGAGCGGAAAACCTCATACGCAGATTAAATCAGTCCTTCATTTCCATTAAATGATAAGAAAAAGAAGGAATTGCGGGTTTTTGTCGAATAGGATGATGTAGCGTCAAACAGAATGTATTAGGGGGAATAGGAAAATGTCAGTAAAAACAGCAGACCTTTGCGATGATTTCATCGACGAACTGCAAGTATGCACGGTAGAATTCAAATCCTATGGAAAGCACAAGCGCTTTTCGGGGCCGATCTCGACGGTTAAAGTCTACGAAGACAACGTCCTGGTCAAGGAAGCACTGCAAACCATTCCAGAGGGCAATGTGCTGGTTGTCGACGGGGGAGGCTCGAAACGCTGCGCACTAATGGGGGATATGCTCGGCGAAATCGCACAAGACCGTAAACTCGCAGGTGTCATCATTTACGGATGCGCGCGCGATACAGCGGACATTGGCACGCAGGAAATTGGGGTTATGGCAATCGGCAGCATGCCGGTGAAAAGTATTAAACGCGGTGAAGGTCAGCGGGACGAAGTGCTTCACTTCGGCAACGTGGAATGGACGCCAGGCCATTACGTTTACGCAGATGAAGACGGTGTAGTAGTGGCACCCCGCAAACTGGTATAATCGACGTCGTCCGCTTCTTGCGGGCGGCTTTTTTCTATACAGAAATGGACGAAAAAACAGCGGCTTTATTTGAGGTAAATTCTTTTACATTTCCTTCATAATAGACTATAATTAAATTAATCAAAGATAGTCAAAGTCAAACAAATGAAAGGCGGATGTATATGCGTATGGATGGAATGCAAGAAGATCAGCGCACACCACTGGAGCAATTTGGCCGTAATCTCGTGGATGAAGTGAAAAATGGAAAAATGGATCCGGTAATTGGCCGGGATGAAGAAATCCGAAATGTCATTCGAATATTATCAAGAAAGACGAAAAACAACCCGGTTCTCATTGGGGAACCGGGTGTAGGGAAGACCGCAATCGTTGAAGGGCTCGCCCAGCGCATCGTTAAAGGTGACGTGCCGGAAGGATTGAAAGACCGTCAGATATTTGAACTCGATATGAGTGCATTGATTGCGGGCGCGAAGTATCGGGGGGAATTTGAAGAACGTCTGAAAGGCGTGCTGAAACAAGTAAAAGACAGTGAAGGGGAAATCATTTTATTCATCGATGAAATCCACACGATTGTCGGAGCAGGAAAGACGGAAGGCGCGATGGATGCGGGGAATATGCTGAAGCCGATGCTTGCGCGGGGAGAACTGTACTGTATTGGTGCTACGACACTCGACGAGTACCGCATGTATATCGAGAAAGATCCTGCGCTTGAGCGACGCTTCCAGCAAGTGATGGTACGGGAACCGTCTGTAGAAGACACAGTTTCAATTTTGCGCGGACTGAAAGAGCGTTTTGAGCTGCATCACGGAGTGCGTATTCATGACCGGGCTTTAGTTGCCGCTGCCACATTATCGGACCGTTATTTGACAGAGCGTTTCATGCCGGATAAAGCTATTGATTTAATTGATGAAGCAAGTGCGATGATCCGGACGGAAATTGACTCTATGCCGTCAGAGTTGGATGCGGTAACCCGCAGAATAATGCAGCTTGAAATTGAAGAACAGGCACTTCGCAAAGAAAAAGATTCCATGAGCCAGTCGCGCCTGAAGACATTGCGTGAAGAGCTGCAGGAATTGAAAGATTCATCCAAAGAGATGCGTGAACAATGGGATGAAGAAAAAGCGGCATTGAAAAAGGTTCAGAGCAAACGGGAGGAACTCGATCGTTATCGCCGGGAGCTGGAAGAGGCACAAAGCCGTTTTGATTTGAACAAAGCCGCGGAATTGCAGTACGGAAAAATTCCTGAACTTGAAAAGGAATTGAAGGCACTGGAAAGTCCGCTGGAGGGCAGCCAGGATCTCCGCCTGTTGCGTGAAGAAGTGACAGAAGAAGAGATTGCTTCCATTGTGGCGCGCTGGACAGGCATTCCTGTGACAAAACTGGTCGAAGGTGAACGGGAAAAGCTATTGCGTTTGCATGAAACGCTGAAAGAACGCGTCATCGGTCAGGATAATGCGGTGCAGCTTGTAACGGAAGCTGTATGGCGTGCGCGTGCGGGTATCCAGGATCCGCATAAACCGATTGGGTCATTCCTGTTTTTAGGGCCGACTGGAGTCGGGAAAACCGAACTTGCCAAAACATTGGCAGCCACATTATTTGATTCGGAAGACCACTTTGTGCGAATCGATATGTCAGAGTATATGGAAAAACACAGTGTGTCCCGCTTAGTCGGAGCACCTCCGGGGTATATCGGTTATGAAGAAGGCGGGCAGTTAACAGAGGCGGTTCGCCGGAATCCATATGCGGTCGTACTGCTCGATGAAATTGAAAAAGCGCATCCCGATGTGGCAAATATTTTGCTGCAAATCTTGGATGACGGACGCATCACAGACAGTCAGGGCCGTTTGGTGAACTTTACTAATACCGTTGTGATTATGACTTCAAATATCGGATCAGCCTATTTACTTGAAAATGATCTGGATGCTGAAGATCATGCGAAAGAAGATTTAATCATGGCTGAGCTTCGCCGTCATTTTAAACCGGAACTGCTGAACCGTATGGACGATATCATTATCTTCCATTCACTGACTGAAGAATCGTTTAAAGGAATTACACGCAAAATGCTTGGCGATGTGGTCAGCCGTCTGGCAGAGCAAGATATCCCGCTTCTTTATGACGATGAAGTACTGGACTGGATTGTTCGTGAAGGTGCGGATGCCGACTTCGGTGCCCGTCCGCTGAAACGGTTTATTCAGCGCTATGTGGAAACAAAAGTAGCAAAAGAAGTAATTCGGGGAGGTCTGGAAGAAGGCCAGCCGATCAAATTGTCGATGGAAGATGGACAATTAGCCGTGCATGTTACACAGAAGGCATAAGAAAAAAGATAAAAAGCGTAAGAACTGGTGAACAGTTCTTACGCTTTTTTAGTCGTCAATCAAACGTCTGCAGGCGACTCATCTGGAATAACAGCTGTGATAATCAGTACAACAACAGCTAAAACGATAGAGACGGTTACGCCCGCCATGAAGTCAAATTCAAAGCCTCCAATAGAACCGGCAACGTAGTTTAACATAGCTACCAATAGGAACGACCAAACAAATGTCATAATATAGTGCATGATTTTCACCTCGACTAGTCTATTTCAAAGTATATCATACCATAGCGGGCTAAACCGATGAAATGATAATATCCATTATATTTGACGAAAAAGTGTCCTCTTCTTGAATAAAGGCTCGTTTTCTTTTATAATTACCACCAGGTACTAATATTAGATGATAAGGAACGGGGTAGATGAAATGAGAGCTGGGCTTTTAGGAGTGGGGAAATATGTTCCGCCGACTGTTATAACAAATGAAGATTTAGAAAAACGTATAGATACTTCCGATGAATGGATTCGCACGCGCACCGGCATTGAGGAGCGCAGAATTGCGGACGATGAAACAAACACTTCAGACATGGCGTATGAAGCGGCAAAAGCTGCACTGGAGTCAGCGGATATCCGTGCTGATCAAATTGGTCTGATTCTGGTGGCCACAGTAACACCTGATCATATATTCCCTTCAGTTGCCACAATGATTCAGGATCGCCTCGGCGCTAAAAATGCTGCAGCGATGGATATTTCCGCAGCCTGTGCAGGATTTATGTATGGTGTAGTGACGGCAAAGCAATTTGTTGAATCTGGTGCTTATGATTATGTTCTGGTAGTAGGTGTAGAAAAATTATCGAAGATTGTGGACTGGGAAGACCGTAATACCGCTGTTTTATTCGGAGACGGTGCCGGTGCGACAGTCGTAGGTAAAGTAAGTGAAGGAAGAGGTATTCTTTCATTTGAATTGGGAGCGGACGGTTCCGGAGGGAAGCATCTGTGCCACAATGATCACTTAGAAATGAACGGCCGTGAAGTATTTAAGTTTGCGGTTCGCCAAATGGGAGAATCTGCAGTGAGCGTTGCAGAAAAAGCGGGACTGACGAAAGATGATGTAGATTATCTGATACCGCACCAAGCGAATATCCGTATTATGGAAGCATCCCGTGAACGTCTCGGACTGCCAATCGAGAAAATGTCAAAAACAGTCCACAAATACGGAAATACATCTGCTGCATCAATTCCGATTTCATTAACAGATGATTTAGCGGAAGGCCGCGTCAAGGATGATGATATTATCGTGCTGGTAGGATTCGGGGGCGGCTTGACATGGGGCGCCTTATGTATAAAATGGGGTAAGTAAACAACCGGTTTAACTAAAGTTGACGATAGAAAGGGAGTTTAGAATTGGAAAAACGACGTGTAGTGGTAACGGGTATCGGCGGAGTCACACCAGTAGGAAATACTGCTGAAGAATCGTGGAAAGCGGTTTTGGAAGGAAAGTCAGGCATTGATGTCATGACAAGACTGGACCAAGAGAAATTCCCTGTCAGTGTAATGGCTGAAGTGAAAGGTTTCGATATCGAGCAATATGTATCACGCAAAGACGCTCGTAAAATGGACCGCTTCACGCACTATGCTGTCGCTTCAGCGATGATGGCAATGAAAGATGCGAACCTTGAACTTGAAGGCGACCTGGCACTGCGTACGGGCGTCTGGATCGGTTCTGGAATCGGCGGCATGGAATCTCATGAAACCCAGTTCAATACATTCCTTGAAAAAGGATACCGCCGCGTCAGTCCGTTTTTCGTCCCGATGATGATTCCGGATATGGCGGCAGGACAAGTATCGATCTTCACTGGCGCGAAAGGAATCAACTCTTGTTCCGTGACTGCCTGTGCGTCAGGCACGAACTCTATCGGTGATGCATTTGAAGTGATCCTTCGCGGAGATGCGGATGTCATGATCACGGGCGGAACAGAAGCGCCGATCACATCTCTTGCAGTAGCAGGCTTCATCGCAAGCACCGCATTATCATTAAATCCGGATCCAGCAAAGGCTTCCCGTCCGTTCGATAAAGACCGCGATGGTTTCGTAATGGGTGAAGGCGCGGGGATCTTGATTTTGGAAGAGTACGAACATGCAGTTGCGCGCGGTGCGAAAATCTATGCTGAAATCGTAGGGTACGGTTCAACTGGAGATGCGCATCATATTACAGCACCGGCACCGGGCGGGGAAGGCGGCGCGCGTGCAATGCAGCAGGCATTGGCAAAAGCAGGCGTGGAGCCGACACAAGTGGACTATATCAATGCCCACGGAACGAGTACGCCATATAATGATCTATTTGAAACGATGGCAGCGAAGACCGTGTTCGGCGATCATGCGTATAATTTGGCAATGAGTTCTACGAAGTCGATGACCGGCCACTTGCTTGGAGCGGCTGGCGGTATTGAAGCGATCTTTACTGTAAAGGCGCTGCAGGAAGGAATTCTGCCTCCGACTATGAACTACGAGACGCCAGATCCTGAGTGTGATTTGGATTATGTCGTGAATGAAGCACGCAGAGCGGATATTACGTATGCAATGAGTAACTCGCTTGGCTTTGGCGGCCATAATGCATCGCTGGTATTTAAGAAAATATAAGCTGAAAGCGGTGAATGTCAGGGATGTTACAATATTCTCTGACGCATCTGAAAACCCATTCTGATTTCATTGAACTGGCAGACGTTTTTAATTACAGAACGCGGTTTCATGAAAAAATGTAATAAAAGTCAAAAGACTGAAGACAAACTCCGTTAACTATGGAGAGGTCTTCAGTCTTTTTATTATGAGCACCGCTTTCCGTCTAATTGCATAGTGCCTGTACATAGGATGAAAGAAAACGGTAAAGGACGAGATGCAGTTGACGCGTTTTATGGTGTTTGTTTCTAGCTATTGCGTAATTGTAGTGACGACGGCGAATTTATTATTTTACTTGAATTATTCCGCGCTGGGTTATAATTACCGACAAATCCTGGTGTTTATATTGCAGTCCACAGATTTTACGTTATTGCTTATCGCGGTCTTTTTCATGCTGCTTACCGTCTGCGTCCCAAGCCCATCGCGCCCTCCATCTTTTTAAGCGTGGCGGAAGCGATGGCATTGGCTTTTTCGGCACCTTGGTCAAGTATGGCATCCAGTTCAGGAGAATCGATCAGTTCGTTGTAGCGTTCCTGAATTACTGCCAAGTGCTCAATAACAGTTTCTGCGACGCCGGCTTTAAATGCCCCGTAGCCCTGACCTTCGTACTTAGCTTCCAATTCTTCAATGGTTAAACCGCCTAATGAAGATTCGATAGTCAATAAATTGGATACGCCCGGTTTATTTTCGACATCGAACTTTACGATGCCTTCAGAATCGGTTACCGCACTTTTGATTTTTTTCTCGATTTGCTTTGGTGTGTCCAAAATAGTGATTGTTGCTTTTTTATTCGGATCAGATTTGCTCATTTTCTTTAGCGGATCTTGTAAAGATTTTATGCGCGCGCCATTTTTAGGAATACGAACGGCCGGAATGGTCAATACTTTTCCGTATCGGCTGTTGAAGCGTTCAGCCAGATCTCTTGTCAGCTCGAGATGCTGCTTCTGATCTTCTCCGACTGGAACAATATCCGTATTGTACAGCAGGATATCAGCAGCCATCAGCGGGGGATACGTCAGAAGTGCTGCGGATACGCCTTCTGCACCGTCTGACTTATCCTTAAACTGTGTCATGCGCTCCAGTTCACCGATATAGGAAATACATTGCATAATCCAGCCTGCCTGTGCGTGTGCCGGAACTTCCGATTGGATGAACAAAGTGGATTTCTCAGGATCGATGCCGCTTGCAATATATGTCGCAGCGAGTGAGCGGATTGCCTGTTTCAGATCATCGGGATTTTGCTGTACCGTAATCGCATGCTGATCCACGATGCAGAAAATGCAGTCCTCTTCATTTTGAAGCTCAACGAATTGACGGAATGCGCCGATATAGTTGCCTAACGTGATGACGCCGGTTGGCTGGACACCGGAAAAAATAGTTTTCATAATATGTTTCCTCCTCTTATTTACTGTCTGCTGCGAAAAAATGGCATAAAAAAACACCAGTCATCCCCTGTAAATAGGGACGATTGATGAAAAGGTAACCGCGGTACCACCCGAATTGCTATCACTAGCCGCTCAAATCCCATAACGCGGGAAGACGTGATGGAGTACTTCATTCATCCATCAAGCTCAGGAGCCCATTCTTTTTGTGCGGTTTTACTTGCTTTCACCATATACAAGCTCTCTGAAAAAACCGCGGCAAAAATACTTTTTCCTTCAGTGCCATTCGCTTATTGCTTAAAATTATATCGGTACGTTTTGAAAAATGCAACTTTCATTGATAATAAAAAAAGATTTCAGAGAAAATGAAACCTTTCAGTACACTTGTACGTACTATATAGAGAGGGAATTACTAGAAGAAAATTTATCTAAATGAGAATGCGAGTAATTTCCACTCATAGGTTTAAAACATTTCAGCGTTGGGTATAAAAGTAGAAGGTGCTCATTTATCGCAGAAAACATCACGATTCTCCAATGAAATGTTAAAACATAAGAAATTTTGCATTCTAAAAAAGTTTTTTAAAAAAAGTATATTAATTGAGAATGATTATGTGTATAATGAGCAGTATAGAAACAAATTATAATAATTCTAAAGTGAAGCAGATGAATTTAAATATACTAAATCTACTGAGCGCAAGCCGTGGGAAAGGACGTGTCAATTAATGGGTGTTACACTTTATACATCACCTAGTTGTACATCTTGCAGAAAAGCAAAAGCATGGTTGGAGGAACATGAGATTCCTTACACAGAGCGTAACATTTTCTCTGAACCATTGAATATTCAAGAAATTAAACAAATTCTTCGCATGACGGAAGATGGCACTGACGAAATTATTTCAACACGATCCAAAATCTTTCAAAAACTAAATGTTGACGTGGAAAGCCTTCCGCTTCAAAGATTATATGAATTGATTCAGGAACATCCGGGTCTTTTAAGACGGCCAATCATTCTAGATGAAAAAAGACTCCAAGTAGGGTACAATGAAGATGAGATTCGTCGTTTCCTACCGAGAAAAGTTAGAGCCTATCAGCTGCTCGAAGCGCGGCGTATGGTGAACTAATCTTAATAAAAAAAGCTGATAGGGATGACACGGGATACAATTGTGCCTATCAGCTTTTTTGAATTGATATTCCCTTGTATTCCTCTAGGCTAAGCACTTCAATGCTGACGAATAAAAATGATTTGTCAGAAACCCTTTCGTAAACGGCAGTGTCGACATATAGTAATAATAAGCATTGCAAGTGTGTGTAAAGTATAGGACAGGGGAGGGCCTGTTCAACAGAAGGGAGAGATAAGGGATGGAAATAGAGCGTATTAATGAAAACACGGTAAAGTTTAATTTGTCCTATGGAGATATTGAAGCCCGTGGATTTAGTAAAGAAGACGTCTGGTACAATCGTGATAAAAGCGAAGAGCTTTTTTGGGATATGATGGATGAACTCGGTGACGACACAGAATTTGAAGTGGAAGGTCCGCTTTGGATTCAGGTGAACGCGATGAATGAAGGCATTGAAGTAATTGTTACTCGTGCACATCTTCCAAAGAACGCAGAATCCTCACAGTTTCCTTTTGGAATTGAAGACCCGGAAGAGCTGTTTGACCCGATTTTCGATGCAGTTAATGAAACGGAAGAGGATAGTGAGGAAGAGTTGCAAATCACTGACAAATTGTTTGTTTTCAATGAATTTGACCAGATCATACCATTGGCAGCCAAAATGATTTCACTTGAAGACGAATTTGATTCGCAGCTATATGCATTCGAGGATCGTTATTATCTCAACTTACGTTTCGATTCTTCTTTGATTGAGAAGAAACGTGCCAAGGATATTGCCAGTATGGTTACGGAGTACGGTGCAATGTCGAAGATGTCGATTCATCGTATAGCAGAATATGGTACAGTGGTCATGGATTCCGACGTGTTTGAACAAGTAAATAAATATTTCTCATAATACTCTGAAAGGCTACCAGTAACTTGGTAGCTTTTTTTATTTTGTCCAAGTTTTGGGAAGCTCTTTTGTCTTCTAGTTTTGGCAAAGTGCCGGGCAAGTGCTTTGCAGAGGGTTTTCTGCTTTTTTACATCATGACTGGATAACACGGATTGACGCCGTTGTGAGTAGAGAGGGATAACGTCATTGAAACCATTGCGGCGCTGGCGGATGGCTTCCGCGATGAGCCAGACAGGAAGATCGCCTGCCTGTCTCATCGCTACGCCTACCGCTTGTAAGGCGCCTTCGTTCGGTGAGTGGTAGTCACTTTGGCTTTTGGTTTTGGAAAAGAGATGAAGAATTGCAGGGCAGACCGTGTTCAACTCTTTTGCATCATAACTGGTTTCCGCGTGTTGACATCATTGTAAAAATAGAAGCGAAACGTCTTTGCGCCCACTGCGGCGCTGGCGGATGGCTACGCAATGAGCCAGACAGGAAGATCGCCTGGCTGTCTCATCACTTCGCCGACCGCTTGTAAGGCGCCTCCGTTTAGTTAGGAGGAAGCAAGTATGACACTTCATTCGCCTAAGCATACGCCAGTCGGCAACGAGTCACTGCACTTCATCTCTTTTAAACAACAACCTGGATTGCATCCACTCAGCAGCGCAGGCACAACTGCGGGGTCGGCCGAAGTCATGAGACAACTGGCGCGCTTTTCGCCAGCTGGCTCATGACGAAAGGCAATCCCCCACGTGCCGGCGCGGGTCCTAACAGGTGACACACGCTAATTCTAATCCCCGACAAAAAGTCGAGCAACGACCCTAAAACTAGAGCTAGAACAGCATTGAACTCACTGCGGCGCTGGCGGATGGCTACGCAATGAGCCAGACAGGAAGGATCGCCTGTCAGTCTCATCACTTCGCCGACCGCTTGTAAGGCGCCTCCGTTCAGTTAGGGGAAGCAAGTATGACACTTCATTCGCCTAAGCATACGTCAGTCGGCAGCGAGTCACTGCACTTCATCTCTTTTAAACAGCAACCTGGATTGCATCCACTCAGCAGCGCAGGCACAACTGCGGGGTCGGCCGAAGTCATGAGACAACTGGCACGCACTTCGCCAGCTGGCTTATGACGTAAGGCAATCCCCCACGTGCCTGCGCGGGTCCTAACAGCGGACACTGGCTAACTTCTAGCGCCCGCCAACGAGTCGAGCAACGACCCAACAACCCAACAACCCAACAACCCAACAACCCAACAACCCATCACCAGCCGAGCAACGCCCCCAAATCAAAAAAATATAAAATCCCACTTGCTAACCTGTCAGAAAATTCGTAGTATAGGAAGAGAAGGAGTGTGAAGTCTTTGTTAACAGCTCATACAGCAAGCGGGAAGCAAGTCGTGCTGACACGGCAGATGTCCCCGGCCAGCTTACGGGATTGGCGTAAAAACGAAACCTTTCATTGTCCCCAGTGCAAAGAACAAGTACTCCTGAAAGTCGGCGAAATCGTCATACCCCACTTTTCTCACCAGCAGCAAACCAACTGCCGGGACAGCTTCTCAGAAGGGGAGTCCCCAACCCATCTGCTCGGCAAAACCCAACTCTATGAACTATTCACAGCCCATCAACTGCCAACTGTACTGGAACCATTTTTGCCGGACATCAAACAGCGGCCGGATCTGCTCGTCACATGGCAAACGCAGCAAGTGCCGATCGAATTCCAATGCAGCACCATCCCAATTTCCCACGTTAACGAACGTAATGCGGGATACCGCATGCTGGCTATGCTGCCAATTTGGATCCTCGTGACACCGCGCGCCATCCAGTCCTCCTCGGCATCTGTTCTCACTCATCGTTTCTCCCGCTTCCAGCAACATTTTATTCGCCACATAGACTCCGTCGCCAGTGAACAATTATCCATATTTCTCACATACAACCCAGAAAAGCAGCAATTCCATTATCTCAGTCATTTCATACACCTTCGCGGCACCCAGTTTGCGGTCTGTCACTCTGTTATGCGCATGAAACACCAGACAGTTCCGTTTGCTGTTCCCGCAGCGCCGTCGAGCGCGGAGATACAGGAATTGGCACGCCATTATCTGACTGCGCGGCGCAAGTATCTTCGCTCGGTAATTGGGTATAATCAAAGAGGTATCCATCATCGGTTTTTGCGGGCTTGTTATGAAATGCGTATACAGCCTATTCAGCTGCCGGCATGGATAGGCGTGCCTACGTTCGGACAAGAGGCGTTTACAGAGTCGGACAGCGAATGGCAGCTGCTGCTTATTGCGGCCATGAGACAAACACGGAGAACACAATTCCAGCTAGACGCGGGGGTCCTTCATTCATTCGTCAAGACATTTGAAGGTGACTCCGTGAAGCAGCTGGATGCTTGTAAACACTATGTGGATTTCTTGAGACAGCGGCGCATAGATATCTATCGTATGGATCAATTCAGCGGAGGAGATTTTGTGCCGGGAATCCTGGCAGGGAGATTTCTTGCAATGCATGCCCGGAATTGAGAAAATATAAAAGAGACAAATACTGGTGAAATTGGTGAAGGAGGAATTGGATTGACAAATGACAACAGAGTGTTGACGCGCGATGAGGTATCTGAAGAAGAAACGTGGCGCCTGGAGGATATATTTGCATCCGACGAAGCGTGGGATGCAGAGTACCGCAAAATCGAAGGGATGGCCAATGAAGCGGAGCAGTATAAGGGCACGCTTGGAAACGGTGCGCGTCCGCTGTTTGAAGCATTGACGTATCGCGATAAATTGGCAGAGCGCCTGCGCAGACTTTATACGTATGCACACTTGAAAACAGATCAGGATACAACAAACAGTTTCTATCAGGCAATGGACGGACGCATTAGAACACTAGTCGTGAAAATATCTACAGCACTGTCTTACTTCACACCTGAACTGCTTTCGATTGATGAGAAGAAGTTGAATGAAACGATTGAGTCGCATGAAGGATTGCGTTTGTATAAGCAGGAATTTGAGGAATTGAATGCTCAGCGTGCACATGTGCTTTCATCCGAACAGGAAGAGCTGATTGCACAGTTATCAGAAGTGACAGGGAAGTCTTCTGAAACATTCAGTATGCTCAATAATGCGGATTTAACTTTCGGAATGGTGAAAGACGAAGAAGGCAATGAAATACAGCTGACGCATGGCCGTTACTCGCGCTTCCTTGAGAGTAAAGATCCGAAAGTGCGCGAGGCAGCATTTAAAGAGATGTATGCAAGATACGGCGAGTTCAAAAATACGTTCGCTTCCACATTGAGCGGAAACGTCAAAGGACATAATGTCAGTGCAAAAATCCGTAATTACAGTTCAGCGAGAGCCGCTGCGTTATCGAATAACCATATTCCCGAACAAGTGTATGAGAATCTGGTTTCTACGATTAGCAATAACTTAAATTTATTGCACCGTTATATAGCGCTCCGCAAGAAAGTATTGAAGCTCGATACACTTCATATGTGGGATATTTATACTCCGCTCGTGGAAGACACAGAGATGAAGTATACGTATGAAGAAGCGAAAGAAACGATGCTGGAAAGTTTCCATCCGCTCGGTGAAGACTACAGATCGGTCGTCAGAGAAGGTCTTGAGAACCGCTGGGTCGATGTACGTGAAAATAAAGGGAAACGTTCAGGAGCTTATTCATCGGGTTCATATGGAACAAATCCTTACATCCTAATGAACTGGCAGGACAATGTCAGCAACTTATTTACGCTGGCGCATGAATTCGGTCACAGTGTGCACAGCTATTATTCCCGTAAGTACCAGCCGTTCATCTACAGCGGCTACTCCATTTTCGTGGCGGAAGTTGCTTCAACTGTGAATGAAGCGCTGCTGAATGACCACTTATTGAAAGTGACGAAAGATGAAGATCAAAGAATCTACTTACTGAACTATTGGCTCGACGGATTCCGCGCAACGGTGTTCCGCCAGACGATGTTCGCTGAATTTGAGCATTTGATCCATACACTGGATCAGCAGGGTGTTCCATTGACGGCTGAGAAGCTGACGGAAGAATATTATGCACTCAATGAAAAGTATTATGGTGATGCGATTGTCAGCGATGAGGAAATTGGATTGGAATGGGCACGGATCCCGCATTTCTATATGAATTATTATGTTTATCAGTATGCGACAGGATACAGTGCGGCAGTGGCATTGAGCAAACAGATTCTTGAAGAGGGCGAGCCGGCCGTCGAACGATATATCACGAACTTCCTGAAAGCAGGATCTTCTGATTATCCGATAGAAGTGCTCAAAAAGGCGGGCGTTGATATGACGTCGGAAAAGCCAATCGAAGACGCGTGCCGCGTATTTGAAGAACGTTTACTTGAATTAGAACAATTACTGGAAAATAGACAGTAAATTCAGGCTAATCGATTCGACAAGCAATGACAAAGTTTGTGACATATGAATGAAAGCTGTTGTAAATTGTTGAAGTCAATAAATATTTATGATATGGTATGAATGTGGAATAAATCACATACCAAACATACACCCCTTTTGTTTGAACGTGAACATTTCTCCCATTCCCTTTGAAAAAGAGCAGTCACTCCCCCCCAGGAGCGATTGCTCTTTTCTTTTTATGCAAATAAAAAAGCTGTGGCCCCAAAATGGGGGCCGCAGCCAGTTATGAGTGCTGTTTAATGAGTGAACAGTTTGGTTGTTTTTTTCGCCAAATGGTACGGTCTTGCAATGGAAGTCTTTCAATTTCCTGTTTAAGCAAACGTTTCTTTAATTCGCGTTCTGCTTCTTTTTCCGTCAGATGGCATACTTCTGCGATTTCGCCCGTTGTCAGCAAGTCGAAACGGTCGAAAAGCGAATCGATGGACGGCGGCATTTCCGGTAAAAGTGGCTCTCCGATCAGTTCTTCAAGAATCTGCTCGTAAATTTCATAGTCATATAGACCGCTCACTTTTAAACCTTCATCTTCAATATTACTGTTGAAAAAGACGAAAGCCGGCGCTTCATCCACTTCCATTTCATTCCCCAGATACATATCGACCTGCAAGGCACGCATGGTTTCATCAGAAGTGAAGTCTGCAATGAATTCATCGACGTCTAAGTTGACGCGTGCAGCAATTTCCACCAGCACTGAATATGATGCGACATCCCGATTTTTCAGAAATGAATATTCGAGTAAACAAGACAAATACCGGAAGCCCGCCCGTTTCCCCTGAAATTCAGCAGCTTTTACTGCGATGTTAGGGAAACAAGGATTTGACCGCCTAGTCGACTTGGCGTCTTTTGGATCAATTAAAGAAGGGACATTCAGTTTTGTCATTGGTGTTTTCAGTGCAATCCGCAACGTGAAATAGTGGTCATATTCGACTTGCATTTTGCGCAGCATCGGCTGGAGCGACCAGCAGTCCTTGCAGTACGGGTCCAGAAAGACATAAAGTTCAATGGGCTTTGCTGAAGCAGAATAGTGCAACGTATCATCGATTACGGTTAGATAGTTCACTGATCTTCCTCCTCGTTCCTATTTACCATGTGGTTGGCTGTTAAGACAAGGCGTTTATAGTATACATCCCGAAGTGGTCCCTCCAGTCCTACATCATCCATCGCTTCTGCCATGCAGGCAAGCCATGCATCAGCGCGTGCAGGTGTTATAGGGAAAGGCATATGACGGGCTTTCATCATAGGATGACCATGTTCTTCGGTGAATAGGTTAGGTCCACCCAGATATTGTGTCTGAAATTGTTTTTGTTTCCGGGCTGTTTCGGATAAATCATCAGGAAATATCGGATAAAGGTCTGGGTGAACAGCTACTTTTTCATAAAATTTATCAATCAGTTCGTGTAACCTTTTTTCGCCGATCTCCTCAAAAGGGATGACAGGTTTTCGGGTCATTGCATTCACACCCCTTCGTATATCTTTGTCTATATTCTATCAACGAACGTTTTTCTATACAAATAAAAGAACTTATTTTGTTTCTTGTTATATATCAGATTTGGAGTCAGATGTTTGCCGGCCCTTGAATTCAGTGGCTTTCGCTGGAACCGGGAAAGATTTGATTTATGCCCGCTGCGGACAGGGTGTGTAACTATTTTAGTTGTCCGGCCGGTCGGAAAGAACCTGCGCAGGACATTTTTTTGTTTACGATTACCCTATGAGAGAGGATTATATATAAAGCAAAGAATCAGACCATCTGACTGTAATAGGTCATTACTTTTTTCACGTAGTTTTGTGTTTCTTTAAAAGGCGGGATGCCTCCGTATTTTTTCACGTTGCCTGGACCTGCATTGTATGCTGCGAGTGCCATTTCTTTTGAGCCGAATTGATTGAGCATTTTCCGCAAGTATTTGGCGCCGCCCATGATATTTTGCTGCGGATCCATCGGGTTTGTCACACCGAGATGCTTGGCTGTGCCCGGCATCAGCTGCATAAGCCCGGCTGCACCTGCGCGGCTTACGGCATTGCTTTTAAAATTGGATTCCTGCCTGATGACGGCAGCAATCAGTTTTTCTGGCAGCTGGTATGTATCCGCCGCCTGTTTGATGATATCTGCGAACTGTGTTTTTGAACTGACAGGTGCCGAGTCAGGCATCGCAGCCGCCGCTGTTTCAGCAGGACGGGAAGGCAGACTGAATGGCAGGGCATTTGTTCCTTGGCTCAGCAGCTGTTCAGCTGTCCCTGCCAGTTCAGGACCAAGACGATCGCCCGCCATCAATTGTGTCAGCATCGTTTGAAATTCATTGGTTCCGGCCGAAGAGTTGGCACTGAAGGATTGAACAGCGCCAAGAGTCTGCAGCGTATTAATTTCCAGCAGCAGACGCATATTACGTGGGTCTAGATTCACACTTTCTCCCCCTAATTTCAAAGAAAAATTTATCGTTTAGTTTGTTATATCTATTATACCAACTTTCTGAGCGCAATGCATAATAACAAAATGCAACTGCGTGTGTCATATGGTAGACTGAACGTAAAGACTTTAATTAAGGAAGTGGATGTCGTGGATATGACAAATAAAATTATAGAAACAAGCCGGCATGGCAGTGAAATTCACTTTATCATGAATCCTGAAGCAGAATGGCCTTTAGGTTCTCCAACCGGAAAAATGCTGACAGACACAGATCGGCAGCTGTTTGTTTACATCTTTGATCATGAGTCTGGCTATCGCTATGCGTATTTTCCGAAAGAAACGTGGGCGGGTCTCGCTGATATGGTGCTGGAACAGGCAGAACCTGTTTTGATTTGGCAAGATCAGCAAGTATCATTGACGGGTGCGGCGGAAGAAATGCACGCTCTTATCTTTAATATTGAAGGAAATGATAATTACGGGGAAGAATTCAGCACCGCTGTGGAAGAAATATTCAAACCTGTCCTGGAAAAGGTGAATTAATATATGGCAGAAAAATTTCAAAAAAGGAAGGGAAGTGACGTTATGAAGTTTACGATTCAATCACGCAACGATGAGATTTCGAATAAGTTAATGAAAGAAGCGAGAGTGTATTTGCGGGATTTCGGATTGAAATACGACGAAGAAGAACCCGACATTGTGTTGTCAATCGGCGGGGACGGGACGCTTCTGCACGCATTTCATAAATATATACATCGACTGGATAAGACATCGTTTGTCGGAATTCATACAGGTCATTTGGGATTTTATGCGGATTGGAAACCTTCTGAGATAGAAAAATTAGTCATTTTGATTGCGAGACAGGAATATGAAGTCATCGAATATCCGTTAATCGAAGTCACAATTAATTACCGGCACTCTGAAAAAAGTGCTTCCTATTTAGCGCTGAATGAATCCACAGTAAAATCGCCTGAAGTGACGCTCGTTATGGATGTTGAATTAAACGGCGAGCACTTTGAGCGTTTTAGAGGCGACGGACTCTGTATGTCTACACCGTCCGGATCGACCGCTTACAGCAAGTCTCTGGGCGGAGCCATCATCCATCCTTCATTGCCGTCAATGCAGCTGACCGAAATGGCTTCGATTAATAACCGCGTATTCCGTACGGTGGGGTCTCCGCTTATTCTGCCGGACCATCATATTTGTACGCTGACTCCTGTTAAAGGACCGGATTTCATGGTGACAGTCGACCACCTGCAGCTTCTGCACAAAGATGTAAAGTCGATCGAGTACAAAGTATCCAATGAAAAAATGGGCTTTGCCCGCTTCCGTCCGTTCCCATTCTGGAAACGTGTCAATGAATCATTTGTGGCGAGCGAGCTAATCTATGAACGTGAAGACGATGAAAAAAAATAACTCATTATTTCAGTTGCATTTTGATGTGACGCACAGCGGACTATTGCGGGATTTTTTAGCGCAGCATGAAATTTCCAAAACGACGTTAACTGCGATTAAATATCAGGGCGGAGAAATATTGGTCAATGGACAGCCGCAAAATGTCCGCTACAAACTGCAGCCGGCCGATCGCGTGTCAGTATTATTTCCGCCTGAGCAAGTGAGTGACGGCCTGACGCCTCAAGATGGTGAACTGTCTATTTTATATGAAGATGAAACCATTCTGGTGCTAGCTAAGCCGGCCGGACAAAGTACAATTCCTTCACGCAATCATCCGTTTGGAACGCTTGCGAATTTTGTCTGCGGAAAATTTGAACGGGAAGGCATTCTTTCTACTGTACATATGGTGACGCGTTTGGATACGGACACGTCAGGTATTATTTGTGCAGCGAAGAATCGTCATATTCATCATTTATTAAGTAAGCAAATGTCAGAAAAACTTTTTAGCCGGCAGTACACGGCATTTGCTGAAGGTTTTATTACTCCTTCTTTTATAACGGTTGAGCAGCCGATTGGAAGAAAAGAAGGCAGTATTATTGAACGTAAGGTATGTGAAAACGGGCAATATGCCAAAACGGATGTTTCAGTTACTGGACATTATCAACATGAAACAAGCCGGTTTTCCATCGTGAACCTGAACCTTCATACTGGACGCACACATCAGATTCGTGTTCATATGCAATGGTTAGGTCATCCTTTAGTCGGCGATGATTTATACGGCGCGAATGGGAATATGTTTGCACGCCAGGCGCTTCATTGCTCCGGCATCAGTTTTCTGCACCCATTGACGAAGGAGCGGATAGATTTCACCAGTCCGCTGCCGGAAGATATGGCATATTACTTACGGCAAAGCCGGCCGTTGCAAAACTGTTCGCAAGATATTCAACTCCCTGCTGTGCAGAATGGAATGCAGTATTCGGGAATCAAATAGTGCGCGGGATGCGTACGGTAAGTGCAGAGGGGAAGGTGTGGAATCATGACTACTCAATCAGAACAGACGAAAAATGAAGTTGTACTGGATGAAGATAAGCTGCGCGAATTGCTGAGCAATGAAGATATTCATTCGTTCAGGCAGGAATATCTGGCACTTCATCCATATGATCGGGCAATTTTTTATGAAGAAGTAGGTTCAGAGCTTCGGGAATTAATGTATTTTTATCTGTCGCCAAAAGAACTTGCGGAGGTATTCGAAACAAGTGAAATTGAAGAAGATGAATATGAAGAGTTCCTTGAGGAGATGGACGCGACTTATGCCGCAGAAATGATTTCATACATGTTTGTGGATAATGCGGTAGATGTCCTGAAAGAACTTGATAAAAAGAAAGTTGTCAGCTACCTGACATTAATGGATAAAGAAGCAGCTGTTCAAATTAAAGCTTTGCTTCACTATGAAGAGCATACTGCCGGTTCGATTATGACGACAGAATACGTTACAGTTTCCGAAAATTCGACTGTGCGTTCCGCTATGACCATATTGCGCAGTGAAGCCCCGAGTGCCGAGACGGTCTACTATATTTTCGTCGTGGATGACAGGCAGCGCCTGACGGGAGTTGTGTCATTGCGTGACTTGATTATTGCGGATGAAGATACATTAATCCGTCAAATTATGAGTGATCGTGTCGTCAGTGTATCGGTTTCCGATGATCAGGAAGACGTTGCCCGAACCATTCAGGACTATAATTTCCTTGCCGTTCCGGTTGTCGACTTCCAGCAGCATATTTTAGGGATTATTACAGTAGATGATATTATTGACGTGATCGATGAAGAAGCATCGGATGACTATTCTAAACTCGCCGGTGTATCAACGATGGATACATTTGATAAAAATCCATTCTCAGCAGCGAAAAAACGGATTCCATGGCTGATTATTTTATTGGTGCTTGGAATGCTGACAGCAAATTTGATTGACTTATTTACTGAAACGATTTCACAGGTCGCTCTATTGGCGGCATTCATTCCATTGATTGCCGGAACTGCCGGAAACAGTGGAACACAGTCTCTGGCTGTTGCGGTTCGCGGTATTGCAACTCGTGATATTGAGGATGAAAGCAAGCTGAAATTATTGATTCGTGAAGCGGGCACAGGAATCATCACAGGTGTCATCTGTGCAATTTTTGTCGTATTACTGATCTTCATCTGGAAGCATGAAATTGTCATTGCGCTGTTAGTAGGTGCTGCCATGATGGTTTCCATATTCGTGGCGACCATTTCAGGCTCTTTCATCCCGCTGTTCATGCACAAGCTTAAAGTGGATCCTGCCGTTGCGTCAGGTCCTTTCATTACGACACTTAACGATGTTATCAGTATCATCATCTATCTGGGTTTAGCAACAGTATTCCTCAGTTCCTTGTGAACTGCGGATACTGTTTTTTTTGTTTTGGAACATTAGGCGTTTAGCTTACATAAGCTAAACAAAAAGGATGTGATCAAGATGCGTCATGAAAAACCGCTGATGTTTATTTCAAGCCCCGTGATCAGGAAATACCGATATACGCATGTTCCGGAAGAGGAAAGCACGTCTATTTTCGAATTGGAACATTCGCGCGGTGCCGAGCGGACGGAACTGCCAGCCGTACCGGAATCGCCAGCTATGCCGGAACCGGAAGAAGCACTCCACAATCCAGAGATCAAAAATAAGCTGGAGTACTTGCATCATCCGCTTCGCAAAGAACTGTACCAGCCGCTAGAAATGATTACCGAAAGCGGTTCGGTCAAAGGTAAGCTTCACAATCTGGAGAACGAAACCGTGTGGGTCCAATCTGACGGTAATTTGACCTCGGTTCCCATCAAGGACATTTTGGATATCCGTTGGAAACAGCAATCATTTTCTATTTATTAATTAACGGCTTATCAGGCGGACCTGCGCAAAGGTTCGCCTTTTCCGTTGTCTACAATTTCATGTAAGTGGGCAGAATATAAAAAGCGAACCCCGATGATCAGGGTTCGCCTCTTCGCATTGCAAGCCTTTGAATCAGCCCTCATCGCAGAAATCGATGAAGACATCATCGACACACTGAATACCGCAGAAACAGTTTAAATCGACTGTTAAACAAGTATTCGTAGGTCCAAAACCATTCACTTTACAGATTTTTTCATAGCAAATCTTTCCGTCCTTCATAATATCAAACGGTTGCCCGTTATATAAAGGCTGTAATACTTGAAGCGTTGCGCAGCAAGAATCAAAGACTTTCTGCACGCGGAAGAATACGGAAACGCAACTTGTGTGATGGCATGAAGGTTTTTTGCTGTTCATTGTGTCATCAGCCATCATTTTCGGATGCGGTTTATACTTGCTTCCGCCCCGGAAGACCGCTTTAAAATAATCTCCATTTTCCGTCAGAAGGCTGAATACGCGTGTATTGACGCGGCCTCTGACCGGGCTGACTAAACTGCCCAATGGCGCCATGAAACAATCGGTATCACATTCTACACAGTCCACTTCTGGACTTGTATTTTGGACGCGTTGAATAAACCGCACCACTTCACAAATACAATTTGACTTATGACAGCCACCATGGTGACTGTCTCTCTTTTCACAACCCACTACTGTCCACCTCCTGTTTATCGTTCTCTATACCTTATGCAGGCTGAATTCCAGTGACAGGGCGTTTTACTCAATATGCATAAATCCCGCATGAAAGATCCATCCTAGCAGGAAGGGAGGCGTCGATTGTGAAAAGGTTAAGTATTCTACTGATATTGCTGTGCTTTTTGGCAGGCTGCAATGAAAAAGGAATTTATATTGAAAATACCACTGCTCATGATGAAGCGGCACTGAAGAAAGTGCTGGAAGGCAATGAACATGTGAAATTGGCGAAAGTTCTTCTATATGAAGATGAATTGCTGGCAGGAATTCGCGTGAATACGTTTTCCCGATTTCAAAAGAAGACTGTCGCTTCGGATATTAAAAAGAAATTGAAAAAGGATTATCCAGATATGAAAGTTACTGTTTCTGCCGACAGTAAAATGCTGCTGGAAACCAATAAATTAATGAATAAAAAGGAGCAGAAACATTTCCGGAAAAAAATCGATAAAATAAAATCCATTGAAAAGGAGCAAACGTGATGCAACAAGAAAAGTATGCCCAGATAGAGAAAGAGTTATCACCTAAACCTCCTGTTATGAAAAATGTAATTAAAGCCTTTCTTACGGGCGGATTCATTTGTTTAATCGGACAATTTATCGCGCTCTTCTATATAACCTATTTTGATTTTACAGAGCGTACGGCAAGTAACCCGACAGTCGCCACGATGATTTTCATTGCCATGCTCCTGACAGGATTTGGTTTGTACAAGAAAATTGCGCAATTTGGCGGTGCGGGCGCAGCGGTCCCGATTACCGGTTTTGGCAATGCGGTCGTGTCATCAGCCATCGAACACAAGTCAGAAGGCTATGTGCTCGGTGTGGGCGGCAATATGTTTAAGCTTGCAGGTTCGGTCATTTTATTCGGCGTATTTTCAGCTTTCGTTGTGGCACTGATTAAAACGATTCTAGTGAAATTTGGTGTCGTCTCATGGTGAAACAGGGCATTTTGACATTCCATTCCATGCCGAGTATTCATGCGACAGGCGTTACAGCGGGGCCGCTGGAAAAAAAGAAAAGTGTGTTTGCGCAGCAATTTGATAAAACATATGAAGACGAACGTTGTGATCTGCCTACAAATGAAGACGGCCATCAGCAGTTAATGTATGATGCCGTACTCATTGCACTGAGTAAATCCAAAAAGCAGCCGGACAAAATCGATTTCTTTCTGACCGGCGATTTGGTGAACCAGATGACACCGTCAAATTTTACTGCGCAGGCGCTCGCGATACCGTACATTGGTTTATTTTCAGCCTGTGCAACTTCTGTATCTTCTATAATAACAGCCGCTTTGCTGGCCGAAGCAAAACAAGCGAACTGGATTGTTGCAGGTTCTTCAAGTCAGCATAACGCAATTGAGCGGCAGTTTCGCTATCCGATTGAGTATGGTTCGCAAAAGGGCGCAGCTTCGCAATGGACAGTGACTGCGGCCGGCGCTGTGCTGGTTGGAAAGCATAAACCGGGGACCCCGGTAATTCGATGCGCGACAGTCGGTAAAGTGGTAGATATGGGGATGACGGACCCATTGAATATGGGATCGGCGATGGCGCCGGCGGCCAGTGAAACACTGATGAATCATTTATCGGGACACGGTATGACGGTTGATGACTACGATACGATTATTACCGGTGATTTAGGCAGCAATGGGTTTACTATTTTTAAAGCGCTGGCCAATGAAAATGGACTGCCGCATACGAAGAACTTCAGGGATGCCGGGGAAGAATTTTACGGGAAAGATCCTTCCTTTAATGCGGGGGCCAGCGGTTCGGGTTGTTCTGCGGCCGTATTCTTTTCTGACGTATACCAAAAGCTGATGACTGGGGAATATAAGCGTGTGCTTTTACTTGCGACAGGCGCACTGCTGTCTCCTTTGTCGTTTCAGCAAGGCGATACGATTCCGTGTATTGCCCACGCGGTTGAACTGACGATGGATGAGGTGACACCAGAATGATTTCAATTTATATTACATCATTTATAGTAGGCGGCCTGATTTGTGTTATTGGTCAATTATTGATGGACGTAGCCAAACTGACGCCTGCGCATACATTGTGTTCGCTGGTCGTGGCGGGATCTGTCCTGGACGGCATCGGATGGTATGAACCGCTGATTGATTTTGCTGGTGCCGGGGCAACGGTTCCCATCACTTCCTTTGGCAACGCATTGACACACGGTGCATTGGCGGAAGCGGAAAAGCACGGCTTGATTGGTGTTGTCACAGGTATGTTCGAAGTGACGAGCTCAGGAATCAGCGCCGCTATTATTTTTGGATTAATCGGCGCTTTGTTGTTTACTTCAAAAGGAAATGTCTAAACGATTCAATCGCCCTCTCCATTTCGTTCTTCTTTGCATATAGTAGAGAAGAAAGGAAGGAGGGGTTTTTATGTACGGATGTTATCCATCTTACGGTCAAGGTGGTTTTGGATACGGCGGGGGATATGGTGGAAGATATTGCGGTTCTTCATTCGTCTTGATCGTAGTTCTGTTTATCCTACTCATTATTGTAGGCAGAAGCTATTTCTAAGGAGGAGAGCCTAATATGAATGATTCATTCTTTCGAAAAATAGAATCCAAAACAGGTGTCCCAATGGAAGAAGTCTTTGCATTAGCAAATGCTATTCAGTTTGCCGATTTTAAAGATGAAAAACAAGTCAGGAAAATTATTCAGAAAGTCAGCCAGGTGGCAAAGAAAGATGTTCCGCAGCCGTTGGAAGATGAATTGGTCAACTCTATCCTTCAGAGCGGCAAAGGATTAAATCTGAATGACATTACCAAATTACTTGGCGGCAATTAAAATAATTTTCTAAATGAGGTTTAATTGTGTTATAGAGTGGATATAGTAAAAGTGAAGAAATATAAAAGGAGGTGCACATCATGGGATATATATTACCGATTCAAAATTATCAGGCGCAGCAATATGCAGAGCGCATGAATAATGACCGTCATAACTTTGCTTACATTGGCCGTGTACATCCTGTACGTCTGAATAATGAGGAATCAAGCTACTGGGAAGATGTCTTGGAAGAGGAAGACAGACGTCGTGAGGAGCAACTGCAGCAACAGAAGAAACGTGCACCTCAACCTTTAGTAAAAAAAGGATTTATCGCTCCGAATCCGGCACAGCTCTCACCTGAAATTGCAAACGTCGTAGGTAAAGGCCAGGCAATTAACGCTTATGTATGACAAATCTAAAAAATATCCCTGACAGCTGATCATCAGTTGTCAGGGATATTTTATTTAATGTGACAATCCGCCGGTAACACCTTTTCCATCGCACGGTGCGGAATATCCGCATCCATGAACTCGGGCGATGTGACGACGTAGCCCAGTTTCTCATAAAAAGGCACAGCGTAGGATTGCGCATTCAAAATAAGTTTCTTCATCGAATTCTTTTTGGCATGATCTTCTAACGTATTCATAATCAAACTGCCCAGATGTTTCCCGCGGTGCTCCTGCAAAATACAAATTCTTTCGATTTTTGCATGGGCATTAACGAGCCCTCTCATGCGGCCCGCACCGATCGGCTGATGATCTTCATCGTATACGACGAAGTGGATGGCGTCCTGATCGTATTCATCCAATTCCAGAACCAGTGGGACGCCCTGCTCTTCCACAAATACTTTCTTGCGGACAGTGTAGGCATCCTGCCGTCCCTTTTCATCTGATACAATCTTCACTGTGATCTGCAAATCAGGACTCCCGGTCAAGACGGAATGTTTCGTAAACTGTCCACGATCCATCTTCAAGCTGATAAAGTAAATGGATACGGTCGATGATCTCAGAATGATCAACGCCAACCATTTTCATTTGGTTGATCACATCATCATGCTCAATGGAAGTCAGTTTCTGTGCAATCGTCACATGCGGTACAAATGAATAGTTAGTAGAATCATGGTAAAAATCGGCATTTAAATCTTTGTGTAAAGCAAGAATTTCATCATTTGGCACAACTTTAAAGTAAATCGTATTCGTAGTCGGCGCGAATGAGCCGACTTTTGTAACTTTCAACTCAAAAGGGCTGTTCTTGATCGTAATTTCTCTTAACGCTTTTGCTACTTCCTCAATTTCCTTATCATTCGCTTCGAAAGGATCTTTCAGCGTCATGTGCGGAGTGATCAGCGCATAATGCGGATCATATCTCATGCGATAGCCATTTGCCAAATCCTGAAGTTTTTTTGAAGGGAATGCAACAATACCGTATTTCATTTAAGATTGCCTCCTTGTGAATTGATTGAATTTACTGTGCATCTACTCAAGTATATCAGAAAACAGCCACGTTTGTCCTCTTCTATTACTAAAGGCTATTAATTTCAATCAGTGCCCGGCGGATATCCGGCTGCCAGGACTTCCATGTATGGTCGCCGTTAAGTTCTTCATAGAAGAAAGGGAATCCTTTTTCTTTAATGACTTTGTGCAGTTCACGGTTAGGAGTCAGAAAATCAAGTCTGCCGTCAGAAGTCGTCGGGACGTATGTTTCTTCTTTCCCGATGACATGATAAATAGACAGCGCGGCAGGATTTTGATTGGCACGAACAGATTCAAGCACATGTTCGTTGACGAACGGAGAATGCAGAACAACATTTCCAAAGCAATTTGGATATTTTAATGCTGTTAATAATGAAATTGACGCAGCCAAAGAGTCACCAATCAGGGTTCGTGAAGCACCCATTTGGTATGTTGGATAGGTTTCATCAATATACTGGATTAACTCATGTGCTAAAAAGCGGATATACGCTTGATGGCGGTCGCCTTCGGGATGATACATGCGCCGGCGTTCCTTTACAGTTTTGTATGGAATTCCTACGATAATCACCGGTTCAATGATTTCCTCTTCCATTAATTCATCGGCAACCCTGCCGATTCGGCCAAGCTGGAAATAATCCTTGCCGTCGGAAACGAGCATGACGTTATGTTTGTATAAAGGAGAGTAGCTGGAGGGCAAGTAAATCAGCAGCTCCATTTCCTCCTGTAACTCTTTGCTGTAAAAACGGATTTCTTCGATTTTTCCTGGATTCATTTTGTAGGACCTCCATAATTAATGTACACTTAATAATTATCATACCGATAATTAACAGTGTAAAGCCAGTGAAGACTATTGGATATGAAGAGAGAGGAGAAATAATATGGTAGCAGGTAAAAAAATTGTTCATTCAGACGTGGTAACAGCTGCAACAAAAGATGCGCTGTTGCGCCGAGGGGTTAAAATTGAAGATATTGCAAAAATCGTTTATGAAATGCAAGTTCCTTATAATAAGGGGCTGTCACTTGAACAATGTGTGGATTCAGTAGAAAGCGTACTGCGCAAACGCGAACTGCAGCACGCAATTTTAGTCGGAGTGGAATTGGATGAAATCGCAGAAAGAGGCCAGCTGTCAGCACCGCTTCAGCAAATTGTCGAATCGGACGAGGGGTTATTCGGAGTGGATGAAACGATCGCATTAGGCGCAGTGTACACATATGGCTCGATTGCGGTTACGACGTTCGGTCACTTGGATAAGAACAAAATTGGCATTATTAACGACCTGGATACGAAAAAGGGAATCGGGATCCACACGTTCCTTGATGATCTCGTAGCGAGTGTCGCGGCGTGTGCAGCGTCCAGAATTGCCCACAGAACGCGCGATTTGCAAGAGGCGGGCCTGACGTTTGAAGATGTGCAAAATGGTAAGAGCTGATGAACGAAGCGGGACTGCCCTAGATCATAACTAGCGGCAGTCTTTTTTATGTCCGGTGCATCCGTCTATGAACCCAATGCGGCCGCTTTTTTGCAAGGGGAACAGGGAAGTGCTAAACAGAGGGCGTTCAGCCCTTGTGAATCATGACTGGATTACGCGGGTTGCCGTCATCGTGAAGAGAGAAGGTAACGTCATTGAAGCCACTGCGGCACTGGCGGATGGCTTCCGCAATGAGCCAGACAGGAAAATCGCCTGTCAGTCTCGTCACTACGCCTACTGCTTGTAAGGCGCCTCCGTTCAGTGAGGGATAGTCACATTGGCTTCTGGTTTTTGAAATGAGATAGAGAATTGCAGGGCAGACCGCGTTCAGCTCTTTTGCATCCTAACTGGTTTCCACAAGTTGACATCATTATAAAAATAGAAGCGAAACGGTTTTGGACTCACTGCGGCGCTGGCGGATGGCTACGCAATGAGCCAGACAGGAAGACCGCCTGTCAGTCTCATCACTTCGCCGACCGCTTGTAAGGCGCCTCCGTTTAGTTAGGAGGAAGCAAGTATGACACTTCATTTGCCTAAGCATACCCCCGTCGGCAGCGAGTCACTGCACTTCATCTCTTTTAAACAACAACCTGACTTGCTTCCACTCAGCAGCGCTGGCACAACTGCGGGGTCGGCCGAAGTCATGAGACAACTGGCACGAACTACCGCCAGCTGGCTCATGACGTAAGGCAATCCCCCACGTGCCGGCGCGGGTCCTAAAAACTGGCACTTGCTAACTTCAACATCCAATAACGAGTCGAGCAACGATCCCAACACTAGAGCCAAAACAGCATTGAACTCACTCGGGCGCTTGCGGACGGCTGCGTACTGCACTTCTTCTCTTTTAAAAGAGTACATGAATAGCTTCCACACAGCAGCGCAGGCACAACTGCGGGGTCGGCCGAAGTCATGAGACAGTTGGCGCGCACTATCGCCAGCTGGCTCATGACGAAAGGCAATCCCCCACGTGCCGGCGCGGGTCTTAACGGCGGACACTCGCTAACTCAAATCTCCAACAAAAAGTCGAGCAACGATTCCAACAACAGAGCCAGAACGGCATTGAACTCACTGCGGCGCTTGCGGATGGCTTCCGCAATGAGCCAGACAGGAAGATCGCCTGGCTGTCTCATCGCTACGCCCACCGCTTGGAAGGCGCCTCCGTTCAGTTAGGGGGAAGCAAATATGACACGTCTTTTGCCCCAAAGCACACGCCAGTCGTCTAGCAGTTACCGAACTTCTTCTCTGTTTAAAAGAGTACTTGGATTGCCTCCACTCAGCAGCGCAGGCACAACTGCGGGGTCGGCCGAAGTCATGAGACAGTTGGCGCGCACTATCGCCAGCTGGCTCATGACGAAAGGCAATCCCCCACGTGCCGGCGCGGGTCCTAAAAACGGACACCTTCTAACTTCAATCCCCAACAATCAGTCGAGCAACGCCCCAACACCCCATTAAAAAAGACTTACCCCTAATTCCCCTCGCTATCCAAAAAGCGCCGCTGGGCAATAAAATAATAGATCATACCTCAGCCCATTGCTGCCTGCCATCCTCTCCTAATCTCCTAATTTATCAACTAGAACAAAATGATCATAAAATATTGACAAGGTAAAGCGCTTTCATGGTAGAATGAAAATGTGTATGACTACAAATAGAAAAGGGGAGATTGTCACATGAAGAAAAACTCACTTCGCCTGTTGGCGCTGATTTCCATGCTTGCACTTCTTGTACTCGCAGCTTGCGGTAACGATGAAAAAGCAGACGGAGATAAAGCTGCAGACGGAAACAAAGACGAAGGCAAGACAGAGCAAGACTACAAGTTTTTGAGCTTGCTGACTGGGGGAACACAAGGAACTTATTATCCATTAGGCGGTTCATTTGCTGAATTCATCACCCAGGAAACTGGCATTAAAACAACTGCTGAGGTATCTCAGGCATCTGCTGCGAACATGACGGCACTTAAAGATGGAGACGCTCATATCGCATTCGTGCAAACAGACATCGCTTATTACGCATCGAAAGGTGAAATGATGTTTGACGGAGAAGTAATTGACGAAGTATCTGCAGTCGGTTCACTTTACCCGGAAACAGTTCAATTGGTTACATTGAAGAAAAACAAAATTAAAACGTTTGAAGACTTGAAAGGCAAAAGTGTATCAGTAGGCGCACCAGGTTCTGGAACATATGCAAATGCTGAGCAACTGCTTGAAATCCACGGTTTATCTATGAGCGATATCAAACCGCAAAACTTGGATTTTGGTGAATCACAAGAAAGTCTTCAGGCTGGACAAATCGACGCTGCATTCATTACAGCTGGAACTCCAACAGGTGCTGTTGAAGGTCTGAACGCTGTTGCGGAAGTATTCATTGTTCCGGTTGAAGATGAAAAAGCTGACGAATTAATCGAGAAATATCCATACTATGCAAAAGAAATCATCCCTGCCGGAACATATGGTTCTAAGGAGGATACTCCTGCGGTATCAGTAGGTGCAATGCTCGTTATGCAAAATGATATTTCTGAAGAGCTTGGTTACCAGATTACAAAAGCAATTTATGAAAATGCTTCAAAAATCCAGCATGCTAAAGGCGCTTTGATTAAAGCGGAGAGCGGCTTGAACGGTATTGGTATTCCTGTTCACCCGGGTGCGCAGAAATACTTTGATGAAGTAAACTAATTGGCAAGAATGTTTTTTTTGACATGATCAGAGGGGACGGTGAAGCGAAAGCTTTGGCCGTCCCGTTCTTGATTTTTGCGTGAAATTGGCGCAATTCATATACTATTACGACTACTGATGAGAGAGTAACAGAAAGGGATAAGCGGATGAAATTACGTAGATTCGTTCTGCTGCCGATTGTTCTGACAGGAATTGTGTTGCTGATCGCATTGTTTTATCCATACAGGCAAATGATCGTACTTGAGGAAGTTCGGAGCGAACAGCACGAAGTATATTACCTTCCATTGCGTGAAGACCGGCATTTTCAAATTAACTATATTCATTCGATACACTTATCCAATGTGAAGGAACAATATCTCATTACTGAAAATGAAAAGCTCCGTTTCGAATGTATGCAGTATGAAGACGTAGCTATCGGATTGCCGGGTTACGCAGAAGAGGGCGAAACGCTGCAAGTGGAAGATGGTGTTTATACGCTTACATTCGAAAACCGCGTGATCGACTCGTTTGTTCTTTATGTAGGAAGAGTAAATGCCGATCTGTCTTTGCGATATCAGCAAAAAGATTATCATCTGAAAGAATTTCTTCAAAAAGGTCATTCCTATGAATTTTATGTGGCCAAGGTATCAAATTATGAGTTGTTGAAAGGAGCTAGAGTAGATGGAAACTAACAAAGAACGGGAAAAAAATAATTCCCCCATCTCAGACGAAGAAATGGGTACGCTTTCTGAACAGGAGCAACTCGAAATTCTTCAAAAATACGACCCTGAATCCAATACACGGGACTTGAAGGGTCTGCTCAGTAAAATTGTGTTTTTTGGCTTACTGGCATTTTCTATTTTCCAATTATACACTGCGATTGGTAAACCGTTTACAGCGCAAATCCAACGTTCCATTCACTTAGGGTTTGCCTTATCGCTCATTTTTTTACTGTTTCCTGCCAGAAAGAAAATTGGTGTGCGCCGCGACAAGGTGCCGTTTTACGATATTATTTTATCGTTATTGGCAGTAGCGGTCGGTTTGTATTGGCCGCTGTTCATTGATGAACTGGTATTTCGTGTGGGACGTGTATCTGATATTGATTTAGTGATTGGTATCTTAGCTGTTCTGTTAACGCTTGAAGCGGCGAGACGTGCGGTGGGACTGCCAATTACAATTATTTCAATCGTGTTCTTGGTTTATGCGTTCTTTGGACCGTATTTTCCCGGATTCCTCGCACACCGCGGGCAAAGTGTGGAAAATCTCGTTCAATTAATGTTCTTTACGACAGACGGGATTCTCGGTACACCGATCAGCGTATCGGCCACCTTCATATTCGTCTTCCTGCTGTTTGGAGCATTTTTGGTAAAAACGGGCGTCGGCACTTACTTTAATGACCTGGCAGTAGTACTTGCAGGCCGTTTAACCGGCGGACCGGCGAAAGTTGCTATTTTCTCAAGTGCGCTGCAAGGTACGATTTCTGGAAGTTCTGTCGCTAACGTAGTAGGTTCGGGTTCATATACGATTCCAATGATGAAAAAACTGGGTTATCGTAAAGAGTTCGCTGGCGGAGTAGAAGCAGCAGCTTCTACAGGCGGGCAGATTATGCCGCCGATTATGGGCGCGGCTGCGTTTCTGATGGTTGAGTTCATTGGCGGGGTAACGTATTGGGAAATAGCCAAAGCTGCGGCTATTCCTGCGCTGCTGTACTTCACGGGAATTTGGATTATGACCCATTTTGAAGCAAAGCGCGTAGGCTTGCAAGGGATGGATGCATCACAAATTCCGAACCGTAAAGAGACGCTGAAAAAGATTTATTTACTGCTGCCGATTGCAGGAATTATCGTGTTCTTATTAGCGGGTATTCCAACGATGAAAGCTGCGCTGCTCGGTATTGTACTGACGATTGTAGTGAGTGCGATCAGTAAAGAAACAAGAATCGGTCTTCGTGATATGATCGATGCGCTGGTTGACGGTGCGCGGACAGCATTGGCTGTTGCGGCAGCGACGGCCTGTGCGGGTATCATTGTTGGTGTGGTAGTGAAAACTGGACTCGGGCTAAGTTTGGCAACAGGTCTGATCTCAGCAGCAGGCGGTAATATTTTACTGACACTGATTTTCACAATGTTTGCAGCAATCGTTTTGGGGATGGGTTCTCCAACGACTGCAAACTACGTGATCACTTCTACAATCGCAGCGCCAGCCATTATTACGCTGCTGATGCTGGGTGAGCCTGCAGGTGCAGCTGTGCCGATTGTAGTGGCAGTATCTGCACACTTATTTGTTTTCTATTTCGGTATTATCGCAGATATCACGCCGCCTGTTGCGCTGGCTGCTTTTGCAGCTTCGGGTATTTCAGGCGGAGATCCAATCAAGACCGGTGTTACTTCTGCAAAACTCGCGATTGCGGCCTTTATCATTCCGTATATGTTTGTTTTCAATCCCGCAATGCTGATGCTGGATTCAAGCGTGACGGAGATTATATGGGTCACCATGACCGCAATTGTCGGGATGATCGCGATTGGCGCAGGATTGATTGGTTATTGGTACAGTAAATTAAACTGGATTATGCGAATCGTAACGATTGCCACAGGAATGATGCTGATTTACCCGGAAACCCTGACCGACGTTATCGGCTTAGTGCTATTCGTTATCTTACTAGCATTTCAGTTTATGGGGAACAGAAAAAACAATCCGCCAAAACTGGCTTCAAATTAAAAAAATAAAACGGCATGTCTGCTCATATTGCGAGCAGACATGCCGTTTTTTATTGTCCGGCTGTTCAAAGTTTCTGTTTTTCAATTTGCCTGTCATAAACACTAGATTGATTGATAAAAAAGAACTAGAGTGCATGTACATCTTCAATAGATGAAGAGTCTAGTATTTACTTGGTTTTATCGCTAAAAAGGTATTTTCATTTCACAGAATTACAGGAAAGTCAAGAAGTCAAAGGTCTAGAAAAGAATGAATCATTTTTGGACTAATTGCGCAGTTTTGCCACTGTCAGTTATGTATATACTACATATAAGCAAATCAATCACAACAGCCAAAATATACAGATCGGTACAGAAACCAATCAAACCAAAAGGAGAGAGATAAAATGAATACACAAGACACTTGGTGGGAAACTGTTTTTGAAGGTCACTTGGCACATGGCTTCAATAAAGAAAGAATGAATGAGCTGGATCATGAGGAGTTTTTATATTTTGAAAATGAACCGATGGAAGAAAATGCGAATCCAATGCAGTAATTGAAAGGAGAATATCCTCTGAACAATGTAACGTATATCCATAAAAATCGGTAATTTTTCTGACGGAATAGAAAAATTATCGATTTTTAATTTCTTTGTTTACAATAGGGCGAGATGATGCTATTATAGTATTTGTGCTTGAGAGCGTAACTGCTTATTGTGCACATCCTAGTATTTTCGATTCCGTAGCTCAGCTGGGAGAGCGCCACCTTGACAGGGTGGAGGTCGCTGGTTCGAGCCCAGTCGGAGTCATAGGTGCCAAACCTAAGTTATTTACCGTCGGAACACGGTTTATAACAATAACAGTCCTATTAGACCGAATGTCTAGGGGCTGTTTTTTTATGTCTTGGATTGAAATGCAGCAGCCGATTATGTGAAAATCGTTGTAACAAACATATATCTGCAAGCTTTTAATGATAATTCAACTACATCAGTTCAATGGGGGCAACTATAAATGAAAAGAAAACAAAAGCCATTCGGTGCGGCAGTATATACGGTGCATGAGCAGACGGAGCTACTGCCGTTTTTATTGAAAATGCTTTCTAAAAACAGCCGAAATTCGGTGAAGTCCATTTTGACACGCGGACAAGTAGCAGTGGACGGCCAAACGACCACACAGCATAATTACTCTTTACAGCCAGGTCAGAAGGTTGAAATACAAAGTAATCAGACCGCCAGAAATATTTCTAAGATGACGGGTGTAACGATTTTGCATGAAGATGAAGATCTGATTGTGATCAATAAAGATGCAGGTATCCTGTCTGTTGCTTCTGCAAAAGAAAAAGATATGACCGCCTACCGGCAAGTAACGGACTACGTACGGAGAAATCACCCCGAAAACAGAATTTTTGTAGTACATAGATTGGACCGGGATACATCAGGTGTGATGATGTTTGCTAAAAATGAAGAAACGCAGCAAGCGCTGCAGAAGACATGGAACGACTCCGTGAAAGAACGAATGTATACAGCGCTTGTCGAAGGGAAAGTGAGAAACGCATTGGGAACAATCAGTTCTTGGCTGACTGAAAACAGTGCATTTAAAGTATATTCAAGTCCGACAGATAACGGCGGGCAGCACGCTGTTACACAATATAGAAGACTGCAGGCAAACAAAGAATACTCATTGCTGGAAGTCCTGCTTGAAACTGGTCGCAAAAACCAGATTCGTGTACATATGGAGGAGCTGGGACATCCTGTTGTTGGGGATAAAAAATACGGTTCCGTGACTAATCCGCTCCGCAGATTAGGTTTGCATGCAACTGCTTTATCGTTCTTGCATCCCCGCACAGGAGAATTGGTGCGCTTTGAAGCAGAAGTGCCGAAGGCTTTTATTATGCGATCTTTATAATGAAATTAAACGGCTTGTGCGATAATCTTTTTACAGCTGTATATTTTTATAAACAATCCTGCTGGATGCGATCCGGGGATTGTTTTTTTATGCGTTACATTCAAACCGCCGTTTGAGTGTGTAAATTGACAAAATACCTTACTTTGCATATACTGAAAGCAATCAATCAAATGAACAATTGAATGAAGATATGAATAGAAAAGAATGAACTTTTGAAGGGACTGATAACATGGCTTCTGAGAAAAACGTCTATCGTTTGCAGGGACTTTCATGCACAAGTTGTGCCGCCAAATTCGAGAAAAACATTCGGCAGATTGATTCTGTGGAAGATGTCCAATTGAACTTTGGCGCATCCAAACTGACAGTTGCAGGGGATGCGTCCATTTTGCAATTGGAAGAAGCTGGTGCATTTGATGGCATCAAAGTCTTTCCTGAAAAACAGCGAGTGATCAAACAGCACCAGCCTTTCTGGAAAAAGCGCGAAAACCAAACGACAATCGCTTCGTTGATATTATTACTGGCAGGATATGCAGTATCCGCCGCGAATGGTGATAATAACTGGCTGTCGATCGGATTATTTCTGGCTGCGATTGTAATTGGCGGCTACAGTCTGCTGAAAGAAGGGCTGACCAATCTCATCAGACTGGAATTTGATATGTCCACGCTTATGACGATTGCGGTCATTGGTGCAGCATTGATTGGCGACTGGGCAGAAGGGGCTGTAGTCGTCTTTCTGTTTTCTGTCAGTGAGGCACTGGAAAGCTACTCCATCGACAAAGCGCGGAATTCCATAACATCATTAATTGAAATCGCACCGACGACAGCGACCGTCCTTCGCGGAGGCAATGAATTCGAGGTAGACGTGGAAGATCTGCGTATTAATGATGTCATTTTGATCAAGCCGGGCCAAAAGATCGCGATGGACGGGGAAGTCATCCAAGGCGATTCATCCGTTAACCAGGCGGCAATCACTGGAGAATCAGTGCCTGTTCATAAAGTGACCGGAGATGAAGTGTTTGCCGGTACGTTAAATGAAGAAGGTGTAATGCAAGTTCGGGTGACAAAACTTGCGGAAGATACAACGATCGCGAAAATTATTCATTTAGTGGAAGAGGCACAGGCAGAAAAAGCGCCTACCCAGCAATTTGTCGATCGTTTTGCCAAATACTATACACCTGCTATTCTTGCGATTGCTGTCCTGATCATGATTATTCCTCCGCTCACAATGGGAGGCCTATGGGGTGAATGGTTCTACAAAGGGCTTGTCGTATTAGTTGTGGGTTGTCCGTGTGCGCTAGTGATTTCAACCCCAATTGCAATTGTCACTGCCATCGGGAATGCGGCACGTAATGGTGTCCTGATCAAAGGCGGTATTCATTTGGAAGAAACCGGCCAGATTAACGTAGTAGCATTCGACAAGACGGGTACATTGACAGAAGGCCGTCCCGAAGTTACAGATGTAATTGCGGTCTCGAAGTTAACAAAAGACGAGCTGTTGCGTATTGCGGCTTCCATTGAAAAATTTTCTCAGCATCCGCTGGCAACATCCATTATGCGGGCTGCCGAGAAATTGCCGGCTCCATTGCACGAAGTGGACCAATTCCAGTCCATCACAGGCAAAGGTGCGAAGGCGAATATCGAACAGCGTACAGTATATGTCGGGAGTCCGAATTTATTCAGAGAAATGAATATGACGGATGACGGCGTGGAACAGCAGATTCTGACTTTGCAGAAACAAGGGAAAACAGTCATGCTTGTTTGGTCTGAAGCAGGTCTTGACGGAATGATTGCTGTAGCGGATCAAGTTCGGGGAAGCAGCTTATCTGTTATTCAAAAGCTTCATGAAATGGGCAAGAAAACGGTCATGCTGACAGGCGATAACGAAACGACAGCTGCTGCAATCGGTGCGCAGCTGGGGCTGTCTGAAGTGAAAGCGGAATTACTGCCGGAGCAAAAGGTTGAGATGATTAAATCATTAAGTCAATCGGGTAAAGTTGCGATGGTGGGAGACGGCGTGAACGATGCCCCGGCATTGGCCACAGCGAATATCGGAATTGCGATGGGCGGCGCGGGTACGGATACGGCGCTGGAAACAGCAGATATTGCACTGATGGCAGATGACCTGGAGAAACTTCCGTATACGATCAGACTGAGTTCACGAACTAAACAAATCATTCTGCAGAACATTTCCATTGCACTCGGATTGAAAATTATTGCATTGCTGCTTATTATTCCAGGCTGGCTGACGCTGTGGATGGCTGTCATGGCAGATATGGGCGCAACGGTCATTGTAGTATTAAATTCACTGCGGCTGCTGCGAAATAGAGGATAAAACAGAAACTTCAGACGAATTCAGCGTCTGGAGTTTTTTTTATAAAATAAAATGGTAGACTACTAAGTAAGAACGAACAAGGGGAGTGTGGATGAAGTGGGAATGACCGGTCTTGAGCTTGAAATGATTATGAATAAACAAAAACATTATTATGTGTCGGGTGTGACAAGAAGCATGTCATTCCGAAAGACGATGCTCGAAAAGCTTTATAAAGCGATTCAACGTCATGAGAAAGAAATTATGGCTGCGTTGCATAAGGACTTGCATAAACATCCATTCGAAGCGTATGTATCGGAAGTAGGCTTCGTTTTATCAAGTATTACCCATGCGATCAATCATCTGGATGAATGGTCTGCTCCCGAAAGAGTAAAGACGCCGCTTCATCTGCAGCCGGCGACAAGTTTTATTGTCAGAGAACCATATGGAAGTGTATTAATTATCGGACCCTTCAATTACCCTTTCCAGCTATTGCTTGATCCGTTGGTAGGAGCTATTGCAGCGGGCAACTGTGCAGTGCTGAAACCATCAGAGGATGCACCGCATACAGCGGAAGTGATAGATAAGATGATAAAGAATATATATCCGTCAGATTATGTAACCGTCGTGCACGGCCGTAAAGAAGAGACGCAGTTATTATTGGAAGCGCCGTTTGATTATGTGTTCTTTACAGGGAGTGCAAAAGTAGGGAAAATTGTTATGAGAGCCTGCGCGGAAAGGCTGACTCCGCTGACGCTTGAACTCGGCGGAAAGAGTCCGGCTGTTGTCGACCACACTGCGGATATAAAAAAAGCAGCGGAAAAAATTGTCTGGGGCAAATACATGAATGCGGGGCAAACATGCGTAGCACCGGATTATGTGTTAGTGGATGTTTCCATTTACAATGAATTGCTGGAAGAAATGAAAAGTGCGATTCATCGTTTTTATGGTAAAGACGCTCAAAAAAGCTCCGATTACGGCCGGATTATCGCAGATCGCCATTTCGAACGACTGGCGGCTATTCTGGATGAAGATCAGCTGTATATCGTACAAGGCGGAAAGACCGATGCAGCGGATAAGTACATTGAGCCGACTATTTTAGCGCTGCCGGACTGGAATTGTGCCAGCATGCAGGATGAGCTGTTCGGGCCGATTCTGCCGGTCCTCCCGTATGATAATTTAGGTGTTGCCATTCAGCAAATCAGCTTGCTGCCTAAACCGCTTGCCGCGTACTTCTTCACAGAAAGTGATGAAGCGGCGGACCACTTTATTGAGTCTCTGCCATTTGGCGGCGGGTGTATCAATGATACGATTTCGCACGTGGCGAATATCCATCTGCCGTTTGGAGGGGTAGGTTCTTCCGGCATGAATCAATATCACGGCAAAGCAAGTTTTGAGACGTTCACGCATTCCAAATCGATGATGAAGAAAAGTACAGCCGTGACGATGCCGATTGCTTATCCTCCTTATAAAGGGAAATTGCCCTTAGTAAAGCGTTTCATCCGTTAAAGGTAACTGAATCCAAAGTTTGGTCCAGGCGCTCTGCAGACTTTCTGTCTTCAGAGTGCCTTTGTATGCCGCGAATTTTTTTGTTCTCTTACTTATCTCATCTCAAGATAAAAAGGAATAGACTTACCAATGCATTTTACCAGTGTCCAGCCGCATAATCTTTCAAATGCCGGATTGCACGTTATGACTGTAATTGCTAAGTTGAAAACAGAGATTGCCTCTTGCGGCTGCATGAAAAATAAGTCCAGAGAATTTGAAAAGCAGACGGCGGGGAGGTAGTTCTGACGACAACTTACAGCACTCCGATCATTAAACCGTGTGAGAGGATCTTAGCTGGATGTGAATAGAAAATGAGCGTATGATGGTAGTAATTGATTATTTATATAATACTTCAACTATCTATCATCACAATTCTTTTGAAGAAAAGTTCGTTTATTTGTTATAATGAGCAGGGTTATTTACCAACCTATTGGAGGAAATCACATGAATACTAAGGAGTTATTATCTGTACTTCCGGTAAAAACAATAAAAGGAACAGTTCCTGAATATGTAACTGATGTGGCAGTGGATTCAAGAGCAGTTCAGGATGGCGGTTTGTTTGTCTGTTTGAAAGGATATACCGTCAATGGCCATCAATTCGTCAAGGATGCTCTTTTGAGCGGTGCACGCGTAATTGTAGCCTCCGAACCGATTATGGCAGATGAGGAGCGGGCAGCAGTCGTTTATGTTGAGAACACATCAAAAGCGATTGAGTTACTGGCATCCAAGTTCTATCAGTACCCGTCAAAGCGAATGCAGATGATTGGTGTGACAGGGACCAATGGAAAAACTAGTGTCGGCAATATCATTCATGACATGCTGCGGCAGACCGGAGAAAAGACGGCCGTGTCAGGCACAATTGGCTTTAAATTAAATGATATTTTATATGAAACTGAAAACACTACAGCAGATGTTCTGACGACACAGCAAATGATTGCGCAGGCAGCGAATGAAGGCTGTAAGTCGATGACAATGGAGGTTTCTTCACATGGTTTAGTGGAGGGACGGCTTGCAGGAACAGAATTCGATATCGCGATTTTCACAAATTTAACGCATGATCATTTGGATTATCATAAAACGATGGAAAATTACAGTGCCGCAAAAGGCTTACTGTTTGCCCAATTAGGCCAGCAGCTCGATCAGAAGAAATATGCAATTATGAATGCAGATGATCCTTGGAGCAGTAAAATGATGGAGATGACGTCATTTCCTGTGTTTACATATGGCATTCACGTGAAATCTTCATTTCAGGCAACGGCTATTGACATGCAGCCGAACTGCACGAAATTCCAACTGCACGCACCGGATGGGACGTTCCCGGTAACAATGCCGCTGATCGGCGAGTTCAACGTGTACAATGCGCTTGCTGCGATCGCGGCATTATATGCAAAAGGCATGGCGACACAAGATATTTTACCGCTCATTGCGAATGTATCGACCGTAAAGGGACGTTTGGAAAAAGTTGAGACATCGTTGCCGCTGACTATCTTCATTGATTATGCCCATTCACCGGATGCAATTGAAAAAGCAATTGCGACGGTTCAGCCTTTAAAAAAGGAAGGAAGCCGATTGCTGTTTTTGATTGGAACAGGCGGCAACCGGGACCGGCTGAAGCGGCCGATTATGGGAGAGAAAGCAGCCGCTGCAGATTATGTAGTCTTCACTACAGATGATCCGCGTGATGAATCGTATGAATCGATTGTATCGGAACTAAGCGCTTCGATGCCGCATGATCAGTACGCCTGCATCGGTGACAGGGAAGAAGCCGTCCGTCATACCGTAGAGATGGCAAATGCAGGGGACATCATTATATTTGCAGGAAAAGGCCATGAAAATTTCCAAATTATCGGCAATACCAAATATCCGCATTCAGATGCGAATATTGCACTGGATGAAGCAGCAAAAAAGTTTGGCGGCACATCCGTTAATAACTGAAGAATAATCTGGATTTGAGAGCATATAGTTTTAAGTCAATTCAATGAAAGTCATTGAAATGCATCCTCATTCTCTCTATGATAGAAAATGTAAACAAAAGGAGAGTACAATTGATGCAAAAAAATATACATGATGAAATTACTTCGCGGCGGACGTTTGCGATTATATCCCACCCGGATGCCGGTAAAACGACAATAACTGAAAAACTTCTGTACTTTGGCGGTGCCATTCGCGATGCGGGAACAGTGAAAGGGAAAAAAACCGGAAAATTTGCTACGTCTGACTGGATGGAAATAGAGAAGCAGCGGGGAATTTCGGTTACTTCTTCTGTTTTGCAATTTGATTATGCCGGAAAGCGCGTCAATATTTTGGATACACCCGGACACGAAGACTTCAGTGAAGACACCTACCGTACACTGATGGCAGTAGATGCGGCTGTTATGATGGTCGACTCGGCAAAAGGGATTGAACCACAGACGATTAAACTGTTTAAAGTATGTAAAATGCGGGGGATTCCGATTTTTACATTCATTAACAAAATGGACCGGCAAGGTAAAGAACCTCTGGAACTGATGGAAGAGCTGGAAGAAGTACTGGAGATCCAGTCGTATGCGATGAATTGGCCGATCGGTATGGGGAAAGAATTCCTCGGCATTTATGATCGTTTCAACAAACGGGTGGAATTGGCCCGCCCGGACGGAAAAGAACGTTTCCTTCCAATCGACGAAGAAGGAGAACTTGCCGCAGAACATTCCATGACAGAGACTTCCTACTATAAGCAGGCACTTGAAGATGTCATGCTGCTGAATGAAGCAGGGAATGATTTCGATGAAGAGCGTATTGCTGCAGGTGAACTGACGCCTGTGTTCTTCGGCAGTGCGCTGACAAATTTCGGCGTGCAGACATTCCTTGAAACATTCCTGCAGTTCGCTCCTGAACCTCAGCCAAGAATGACAAAGGACGGGGAGGCAGTGGATCCGGAATCAGATGTGTTCTCGGGCTTCATCTTCAAGATTCAGGCCAATATGAATCCTGCACACCGGGACCGGATTGCTTTCGTCCGGATCGTTTCGGGTGAATTTGAACGGGGGATGTCCGTGAATGTTCCGCGGCTCTCCAAAAATTTTAAGTTGTCTCAGACGACGCAGTTCCTGGCAGATGACCGTGAAACGGTAGACCAGGCAGTGGCGGGTGACATCATCGGCCTGTATGATACGGGGAATTATCAAATCGGGGATACTGTCATAGGCGGTAAAGCCAATTTCCAATTTGAAGCGTTACCTCAATTTACGCCTGAGCTGTTTGTCAGAGTGGCAGCTAAAAACGTTATGAAGTCAAAGCAGTTCCATAAAGGGATTTTACAGCTTGTTCAGGAAGGTGCCATTCAGTACTACAAGACGCTGCATACCGAAGAAGTCATCCTCGGTGCAGTCGGCCAGCTTCAATTTGAGGTGTTTGAACACCGGATGAGAGCAGAATACCATGTCGAAGTACAAATGGAAACAATGGGGTCCAAGGTGGCACGCTGGATCGAGAATGAAGAAGATGTGAAGGAATCTATGGCCGGACAGCGGGCGCTGCTTGTTAAAGACCGCTATGATCAAAAAGTATTCTTGTTTGAAAATGATTTCGCGATGCGCTGGTTCCAGGACAAATTCCCGGATATTCAGCTATACAATCAATTATAAGTCATTTTGGAATTTGGGCCCGGCTGGAATTTTAAAATCCAGCCGGGCTATTTGTAGAAATTGTGAATAAGTATAGGCTGTTTTCGGCAGTTTTCGAGCAAAGTATGATGAAAGTACCGTATTCAGGTGGTATGGTGGAAAGATGTAAAAGTTATATGTGACAGGCATTAGGTGCGCACAGAAAGGAATAGATAAATGAAGATTAGTAGTTTTTCGGTCAAACGCCCAGTATTTACATTAGTCACCATGTTTCTCGTCATTATTTTAGGTGCGGTTTCCTTCTTTAAAATCCCTGTAACGCTTATACCGGACTTGAATCCGCCTGTTGCGGTAGTCGTTACGAATTACCCGGGAGCATCTCCAACAGAAGTGAGCGAGAAGATTACGAAGCCTTTGGAAGAAAGCTTATCTACAGCTCCAGGCTTGAAATCGATGCAATCCTCTTCCCAGGAAGGGGCGAATCTGATATTCCTTCAATTTGATTGGGATTCATCCATTGATGATGTTCAAATGGATATACTTCAGCGAATGGACCAGGTACAGGTTCCGGATGGCGCCAATAAGCCGCGCTTCATGAAGTTTGATCCATCTCAATTTCCTGTGATTCAGCTATCTTTGCGGACAGTCGATAAAGATGCGGATATACGAAGGATTGCCGACGAGCTGGAAAAAGAACTTCGCCGTATTGACGGTGTAGCAAGTGTTAACGTATCCGGCAAAATCATTGAAGACGTCCAGGTGATATTAGATCCTGATAAATTAAAAGAATTTGGTTTAGGACAGTCTGATGTAGTTCAGATGATTCAGGCGAGTAATGTATCCATGCCGGGTGATCCGATTGATACCGCGGATGGCAGAAAATTAACGACCAGAATTCTCAGCACCGTTCAAAACATTTCGGATGTACGGGGGATTCAAATAGGTGTAAATCCGCTGACAGGTGACAAAATTAAAGTCTCCGATGTAGCAGACGTTGCGCTGCTGGAACCGAAAATGCAGACCGAGACAAGAGCGAATGATGATCAGGCGGTATTGTTATCTGTATTGCAGGAGTCAGGTGCAAATACGGCGACAGTCTCGAAAGAGTTCCAAAAGTCATTAGAGAAGCTATTGGAGAAAGATGCGTATAAAGGCATCGAATCAGATATTATATTTGACCAAGGCGATTATGTGCAGCTTGCGATCGGAAATATAGGGCAGTCGCTGATTCTCGGCGGATTGTTTGCAATGCTCGTATTATTTGTTTTCCTGCGCGGAATCAAAAGTCCGATTATCATCGGAGTCGCCATTCCGTATTCTGTAATCGTCACATTTGTCTTAATGTACTTTGCAGACTTCTCCCTCAACATCATGACACTTGGTGCCTTGGCATTAGGAATCGGGATGCTGGTGGATAACGCGATAGTCGTCATTGAGAATATCGAACGGCATTTGGCGATGGGCAAAACCCCGACAGAGGCAGCAAAAGATGGTTCAAAAGAAGTAGGCGGGGCGATCACTGCTTCTACCCTGACAACACTAGCAGTATTCGTTCCCGTAATTTTCATTACAGGGATTATCGGACAGATTTTCACAGAATTTGCCTTGACGATTTCCTTCAGTTTATTTGCTTCATTGGTTGTGGCGTTAACTGTCGTGCCCATGTTTGCAAGCCGTATGCTGAAAACGCCTGATAAAAATGCTTTGGCGAAAAAACAGCGCGTGAAAAAGAAGCAAACGTTTGAAAAGACAGTAAAGTGGGCATTAGGACACCGTATACTCGTATTGCTTCTGACAACCGTTTTACTTGCGGGAAGCGCGTTCGGTATTTTGAAAGTAGGTACGGAATTCCTGCCTGCTACAGACGAAGGTGCTTTCAGCATCAATGTACAGCTGCCAAACGGTGCTTCTCTTGATTCAACTAATGATGTGGTAGAAAGAATCGAAGCAGAATTGAAAAAACAGAAAGACGTAGAAGTGTATGTCAGCTTAGTTGGCGGAACGCAGCAGAGCATGGCGCAAGGCGGTTCTGAAAGCAATATGGCAGAATTGTATGTAAAACTTGTACCTCTTGATGACCGTGACCGTTCTGTTTTTAAATTCGTGGATACAGTCCAGCCGATTGTGCTTGATGAAATCGGAGACGATGCGGAAGTCAGCTTCAATATGCAGACTGCGGCCGGCTCTAGTCCGAATACACTTACATTCTCTCTAAACGATACGAATGAAGAGCGTTTAGGAGAAGCTGTAACAAAACTCGATAAAAAGCTGCGTGAATTAGATACCGTGACAGAAGTCGATAATGACTTAATTGACACAGTAGAAGAAGTGAAGGTTGATATTGACCGCGAGAAGGCTTCAGATGCAGGCTTAGCGCCTTACCAGATTGCACAAACGGTCAGTGACGTTACGCGCGGCGTCTTCGCTTCACAAATCGTCTTCGAAAAAACGGGAGAAGTAGTCGGCATCAATGTGGGCTATGACGAACGTTTCAGAAACAGTGTGGAAAAATTAAAAGAACTGGAATTTAAAACACCGCTCGACACCTACGTCAAATTAAAAGACGTGGCTAAAGTCGAAATTGCGCAAGGACCGGTTTCAATTGTCCGTGTGGATCAGGCACATTCCATCACGTTCACACTCAAGTACCTGTCCAGCGAATCACTGGGCGACATGACGAAGCGTGTGAATGATATCGTGGATGATCTGAACTTGCCGAGCGAAGTGGAACTTTCATACGGCGGAGACAGAGAACTGTTTGAGAGTGCGATCAATGATATGCTGCTCGCCATTGTGCTGGCTGTCGTACTGGTCTATATCGTAATGGCAGCACAGTTTGAATCGTTTAAATATCCGTTTGTTATTATGTTTTCCGTGCCGTTAATGCTCATTGGTGTATCACTTGGATTATTCTTCACGAATACACCGGTCAGCGTCACAGCGGTCATCGGTATACTCATACTGGTAGGGATTGTCGTCAATAATGGGATTGTGCTGGTGGATTATATTAATCAGCGGAAAGAAGCGGGACTCAGCTCGTATGATGCGATTATCTCATCTGTACGCGACCGTGTGCGTCCGATCCTGATGACTGCCCTCACAACCATTCTGGGTCTTCTCCCATTGGCACTCGGCCTGGGTGAAGGGTCCGAACTGAATCAGCCGATGGGAATTGCAGTAATCGGCGGTCTGATCAGTTCCACATTCCTGACATTGTATATTGTTCCGGTCATTTACAGCTTATTCGACCGCGAGACGCGACGCAGTGCGAAGGAAGTTACAGTAAAGACTGAATAACAGAGGCCCGCAGCCGGATTCGACCGGCTGCGGGCTTTTTTCATATAGCAGAATAAATTGCATGGCGCGGAAGTATAGTGGTGGTAGAGTGTATTTGCCATAGCAATAAAGAATTTTGTACAAGGTTTATAATGATGTTAAAAATAAGCGGAACGGCTTTAACTCCACTGCGGCGCTGGCTCATCGCTACGCCTGCCGCTTGTAAGGCGCCTCCGTTCAGTGAGTGGTGGTCACTTTGGCTTTTGGTTTTTGAAAAGAGATGAGGAATTGCAGGGCAGAGGGTTTTCTGTTTTTGTACTTCATCACTTGATTACACCAGTCGCCATCATTGCAAGAGAAGAAGGGGAACGTCATTGAAGCCACTGCGGCGCTTGCGGATGGCTACGCAATGAGCCAGACAGGGAAGAGCATCCTGTCAGTCTCATCACTTCGCCGACCGCTTGTAAGGCGCCTTCGTTCAGTTAGGGAAAAGCAGAACATGACACGTCTTTTACCTAAGTATACGCCAGTCGTCAACCAGTCACTGGACTTCATCTCTTTTAAAAGAGTACTTGGATTGCCTCCACTCAGCAGCGCAGGCATAACTGCGGGGTCGGCCGAAGTCATGAGACAACTGGCACGCACTTCGCCAGCTGGCTCATGACGAAAGGCAATCCCCCACGTGCCTGCGCGGGTCCTAAGAGTGGACTGTTGCTAACTACAACACCCGACAATGAGTCGAGCAACGACCACAAAACCAGAGACAGAACGTCATTGAAGTCACTGCGGCGCTGGCGGATGGCTACGCAATGAGCCAGACAGGAAGAGCGCCTGTCAGTCTCATCACTACGCCGACCGCTTGTAAGGCTCCTTCGTTCAGTTAGGGGGAAGCAGACCATGACACTTCTTTTGCCAAAGCATACGCCAGTCGGCAACCAGTCACTGCACTTCTTCTCTTTTAAATGAGTACATGAGTAGCTTCCACACAGCAGCGCAGGCACAACTGCGGGGTCGGCCGAAGTCATGAGACAACTGGCATGCACTTCGCCAGCTGGCTCATGACGAAAGGCAATCCCCCACGTGCCTGCGCGGGTCCTAAGAGCAGACACTTGCTGACTTCAATCCCTGACAACCGATCGAGCAACGACCACAAAACCAGAGACAGAACGGCATTGAAGTCACTGCGGCGCTGGCGGATTGCTACGCAATGAGCCAGACAGGAAGAGCGCCTGTCAGTCTCATCACTACGCCGACCGCTTGTAAGGCGCCTCCGTTCAGTTAGGGGGAAGCAAATATGACACTTCATTCGCCTAAGCATACGCCAGTCGGCAACCAGTCACTGCACTTCTTCTCTTTTAAAAGAGTACATGAATAGCTTCCACTCCGCAGCGCAGGCACAACTGCGGGGTCGGCCGAAGTCATGAGACAACTGGCACGCACTTCGCCAGCTGGCTCATGACGAAAGGCAATCCCCCACGTGCCTGCGCGGGTCCAAAAAGCCGACACTCACTAACTTCAACACCCGACAACCAATCGAGCAACGACCCAACACTACAAAACATAACCGATCGGCAAACAAAATAGCACACCAAAGATCACCTGAACTATTTGCACAGCAAAGTTATTATGTTATAATACTGTAAAAGTATCCAATAACTTAATAACTTTTGACGCAATGTCAAAGGGGAGTAGCTATAGGGAAACCTATTTCATAATCGTCAATACGTGGCTGCCAGACGGCCATCGGTTATGATAGCTGGATTTTGATCGTAAAATTCCGACTTAGCGAGACCTTTGCCTAATTATTAGGTGAGGGTCTTTTTATATTGTAAAAAACAAGGAGGAAATACGTTGGAGGCCATTTTATTAGAATATGCATGGGTACTCGTCGTACTCATCGTACTCGAAGGATTATTAGCAACAGACAACGCAGTAGTTATGGCGGTAATGGTCAAACACTTACCGAAACCGCAGCAAAAGAAAGCACTATTTTATGGCCTGCTCGGAGCATTCGTCTTCCGGTTCACTGCGCTGTTCATGATCACATTCTTAGTGAAGTTCTGGGAGATACAGGCGATCGGAGCGATCTATCTTCTATTCATTGCAGGTAAGAATATCTATGATAAAATCACCCATAAGCCGGACGATCACCCGAATAAAAAGCCAAAAAGGCAATCCGGTTTTTGGATGACCGTGCTGAAAGTGGAATTGGCGGATATCGCATTCGCATTGGACTCCATGCTTGCGGCAGTCGCACTTGCCGTGACTTTGCCAGAACTGGGTGATTTCCATATCGGCGGCATCAACGGCGGACAATTCACTGTGATGTTGCTCGGTGGCATGATTGGTTTAATCATGATCCGTTTTGCGGCCAGACAGTTTGTAATCTTGCTTGAAAAGTACCCAACGCTCGAAACAGCAGCATTTCTAATCGTCGGCTGGGTAGGTGTGAAACTGGCTGTGTTAACTCTTGCGCACCCGTCACTTCTAATCATTCCCGAAACATTCCCGCATTCCACTTTATGGAAAACAACCTTCTGGATTGTGTTATTAGTTCTTGCAGCAGGCGGATACGCATTGGCCGTTGCGAAGTCCAAAATTAAAGCAAACAGATAATGCAGAAGCAGTCCTTCCCGATTCAGGGAGGACTGCTTTTTATTGATGATTGGTTTAGAATGGAGAAAAGAGTGTAAAGTTCTATGTAACGCTATCTTTTCATCATGGTATTTGATAAAGTAGGAAAATGACATTTCCGTAATGAAAGGAATTTGAACAAGATGAGGCTTTCCAGGGAAGTATTTCATAAATTCACACCAGCTCAGATCATCGCCTTCTATTACTTTTTGGCAATTGCATCATCTTTTCTACTGTTGAACTTGCCTGGGGTATATAAACCGGGCGTAGAAGTTTCATTTATAGATAGCTTGTTTACAGCGGTAAGTGCAGTGAGTGTAACGGGATTGTCTCCTATCAGCATAGGGGAGACTTACTCCGTATTTGGACTATGTATGATCATGCTCGTTCTTCAGCTTGGCGGTATTGGAATTATGTCACTGGGTACATTTTTCTGGCTGCTGGTCAAGAAGAGGATTGGCATGAGGGAACGGCAGCTTATCATGGTGGACACCAATCAGTACACGTTACAAGGTGTTGTCCAGCTGATCCGTCAAATTATCCAAATTATCATAGCAGTTGAAATCATCGGCGGCGGTATTTTGACATTATATATACGCCGTTACTTTGAATCATTCAGTGAAGCTTTGCTGAACGGGATGTTCATGGCGGTTTCAGCAACTACAAATGCGGGTTTTGATATTACGGGTTCATCGATGATGCCTTACCATAATGATTACATTGTGCAGCTGATTTTGATGACGCTGATTGTGCTGGGCGCGATAGGTTTCCCGGTACTGATCGAAGTGAAAAGTTTTTTCTCGAAAAAAGTGCCGAACTTCCGTTTTTCGCTTTTCACGAAAGTCACAACATCCACCTTTGGAGTGCTGTTGCTGGCGGGCACACTGATCATCTGGCTATTGGAGTCATTCCATTCATTCAAGGGCATGAGCTGGCATCAGCAGTTTTTTACCGCGCTGTTTCATTCTGTCTCGGCGCGGTCAGCAGGACTGGTCACGTATGATGTTACGCAGTTCAGTGAAGCCACAGACATTTTCGTCAGTGCGTTAATGTTTATCGGTGCTTCACCGAGTTCTGTTGGCGGCGGAATCCGGACGACAACGTTTGCAATTGCATTATTATTTCTGATCAATTTTGCTAAAGGAAATGATGTCATTCACATATTTAAGCGCCAGATTAAATTGATTGATGTCTTTCGTTCGTATGCAGTTATTCTGGTGGCCTGTTTTATGGTGATGGCAGCTTTGTTGCTGCTGCTGCTGACGGAACCGGGAATCCCGGTTATCCCATTGCTGTTTGAGATCACATCTGCGTTCGGAACGTGCGGGATGTCACTTGGGATTACATCTGATTTATCTATTGTAGGAAAAATTATTATTATGACACTGATGTTCATCGGACGGGTCGGATTGATTTCGTTTATCTATACAATAGGCGGAAAATCAAATAAAACACCATATCATTATCCAAAAGAGCGTGTGATCATCGGATAAACAGTCATATAAAAAGCAGCCGGAGGAAAAATCCCGGCTGCTTTTTGCTATTGACAAACAGAGTCAAATACGTGTTCAGACAGATGATACTGCCGTGCTTTTTCACCAGGCGCGTATTGTACGACGAGATACCCCGGATCCGCTGTAACAGTTAAGTCTTCTTCCAGTTTCGCCGCGGATTTTGTGATAAAGACCTGTTTACGAATGGTTCTGTCTGTATAACCATTGGATGCAAATGATTCATCAAGGAGTTCAGGCGAACGGACAAGTAACTGATAAATCTCCTTCAGCTCTTCTTCAGGCAATACAGATTTCCACCAGATTTTTCTTGGAAGGAATTTTTGGTGAAGTAAATAATCGGCCTTTAGCAAGCTAACGGCTATAGACGTATCAACTTTCAGTATCTCATGTAAAAAACGTTCCAGCCGCGTGAATAAATCTTCAAACTGATGCCCGATGCGTGACCATCCCTGTTTTTCCCAAAACGCACCGAAGAGTTGGAAGAAGTCGAAAGGTGTATCCGCCAGCTCCGAGACGATATATTCCATGGAGTATATAAATCGCCCTGAATTCCAATATTTCTCGAGAATGTCTTCTGTTTGTTTAATCTTCAGCATATCATCAAATGACAGAACATTATTCGATACAATTTCATAAGGAGCGATGTCGATGTAGCGGTAACCATACTGCTCTGCTTGAATGCGGAGCCCTGTCCCGCGCAGTAATTTTAGGAAGCCTAACTGTAATTCTTCGGGGCGCAGAGCGAATACTTCATTGAACGTATCACGGAAAGACGCGTAATCTTCTTCAGGAAGTCCGGCGATCAAATCCAGGTGCTGCGCGATTTTACCTCCCTCTTTTAGCATCGTGACGGTACGTGACAGTTTTGAGAAATTTTGTCGTCTCTTCACAAGTTCATTTGTCAGATCATTTGTGGATTGAACACCGATTTCAAAACGAAACAGACCTGCAGGTGCTTCTTCGTTCAGAAATTGAATAACTTCCGGCCGCATAATATCACCGGTAATTTCAAATTGAAAAACGGTTCCGGGCACATGCTCGTCAATTAGAAATTGGAACATTTCCATTGCGTAGCTTCGGCTGATATTAAATGTGCGGTCAACAAACTTAATTGTTTTTGCGCCATGTGCCATCAAATAACGAATATCGTCTTTAATTGCATCCCGGTTAAAGTAACGGACACCGACTTCTATCGATGAAAGGCAGAATTGACAAGAAAATGGACAGCCGCGGCTTGTTTCGATATATGTGACACGATTTGCCAGGTGGGGAATATCTTCTGCAAAACGGAAAGGGGATGGAAGCACACGAAGATCCAGCTTTGGCCCTGGCGCCGTAATCCGCAATTGGCCGTCTTGACGGTAAGCAATACCCGCAACGGAAGAGTAGTCCTTTTGACTATCAATTGCCCTTAGGATATCTTTAAAAGTTTGTTCACCTTCACCAATGGCAATCACGTCGATCTCGGGTACTTTTTCCATCCATTGGTCATAATCATACGTAACTTCAGGACCGCCGCAGACAATAACTGTGTTCGGACTAGTCAGTTTCAACAGACGGATTACTTTCAGCGTTTCTTCAATATTCCATATGTAAACGCTGAATCCTACAACATCCGGAGCATGCTGATATAGATCGGAAACAATGGAAAGTGTAGGATCATGTATAGTAAACTCAGCCAATTCACAATGATATTCAGGGGCCGCATACGCTTTTAAATATCGGATGGCAATGTTGGTGTGTATATATTTAGCATTTAGTGTAGATAAGACAATATTCATGGGATAACTCCTATTAAAATAATAATATAAAGAATAAAGGAAAATAAATGGGTTTATGTACCTATGTGAACTATCGAGTTACTGTGACATAATATAAACAATTCAGAAAAAAATCCCATATTCAGAGATTACTTTACATCTCGATTTTCAATATAATTTGCCGTTTTTGAAGGAGATGTTGTTAATTTGCCGTTTTTGAAGGAGATGTTGTTATGGTTGCGGAAACGATAAATATTAATGAGTTCTTGGATAGTTCTCTACTTAAACTTACTTTGGATGTAAATGGCTCGATATTAGACATGACAGAAGAAGTTAAAATATTGCTGGGCCAAAATCCGTTACCCCGGCATATGTCTGATATTTTCTATCAGGATCTGCTGTTGCAAATTGAAGAACGCTTGTCTAACAATAAGCCTGAAATGGTAACAGGACATTCTATCCTGACGGGTCATCTGATAGGCGAAAATAAAAATCTTAAACCTTGTTATATTATATACCAATATCACAGTGGAAAGGTGATTATTACGATAAAAGTTGGCGAGTGGAAAAAGAAAATGCATCAAGTGTATGAAAATATCTTTACCACATCCAATTGTTCCATGGCTTTGGTTAACGAATGGGGTTTTCTGGTCTCAACGAATAACCAATTCACACAAGAATTTCCCATTCAATCTTCCGGTGATTTTGTCCATTTGCAAGAATTTTTTAAGCAGGTGACCCCCGTGCCTCCTTTTTCTTATCAGGCATATATACTGGAAGCCAGAACCAGTGGGTTTGCACAAAGGAAAATGTCTTATGATGTCAATGGAGAACTTCGCTATTTCAATGTGTATTTGGGTCTTGACCGGGAAACAGAAATGTTTGTTTTAAAGGCCGTTGATATAACAGAAACAGAACTGCTTTTCGATCAATTGGCGCACTCCGATCAATTATGCACTACGGGAGAAATTGCTGCAAGCATTGCTCATGAAGTACGGAACCCAATGACAACATTGCAAGGTTTTCTTCAGCTGCTGGAACATGAAGTGTCAGGAAATGCCCGAAACTATGTCGCTGTCATTCAAGACGAGGTCAAGCGCATGAATGAGATCCTTAACGAAATGTTGGCGCTTTCAAAACCCGCGGTTGACGAGGTTACGATATTTTCTCTTACCGTTTTGGTGGAAGAAGTTTTAGTGTTGCTTCGTCCGAAGGCGCTGCTCGATCACATACATTTGGTGAATGAAATGTATGTCAATGAACCAGTATTGATACGTGCAAATCCTAATCGAATAAAGCAAGTATTAGTGAACTTGCTGAAAAATGCAATGGAAGCTATGGAAGCGAAAGGAAGATTGACTGTCATAGTCGAAGAAGGTGACATGGGGAATGTGAATGTTCTAGTCAAGGATACCGGGGTAGGAATGGATGAAGAGATGCTGCAAAAAATTTACTTGCCATTCGTTTCCGGCAAAGAAGGCGGCACAGGCCTGGGTCTGCCTTTCGTTAAGAAAACGGTGCAGGAATATGGCGGAACAATTTCAGTCACAAGTGAAATCGGCAAAGGCACAACATTTCAATTATCATTTCCGAAAATTAGCTTGGCAGAGTCAGTGTAACAAAGCAAATTTCTATACAAGAAAGCCGATCCGTCTGCGGATCGGCTTTCTGTTGTTACTAAAAAAATTAGTGAATCGTAGCTGCCATTTCTTTAAAGTCTTCTGCATGCTCATTGTCTTCAGCAGCATAAATCGTTACGCGCACCAGCTTATCTTCGCGCTCCATCACATAGCCTGTAAAATACCCTTCAGCTGATTCAGCCTTTGCACCTTTGACAGACAGGATTCCTTCGCTTTGAGGAAGTTCTGTTTCGTCTGTAATATCCGTCACTGACTCACCATCACTCGAGGCTGCCAGCAATTCTTTCGTATTTTCATAAAGCTCATCAAATGTATAGGATTCTTCGCCTTTTGGCATCGTTTCAATACGCATGAATAGTTCGCTGTTTTCTTCCAGATACAGGCTGTCTCTGCCGGGCTCTTCGCTTGTTAATTTATAGCCGGGGAGCACCATCATAGAATAATCCTGCTCATCACTTTGCGTTTCAACAGCATCCTTCAGTGCATCTTCGTTCGTTTCCGTATTGCTGTCGGCTTCTGCATCACCTTCAGAAGATGTGTTATCTTCTGTATCTTCTGCAGGAGCTGCAGGTTCTTCCACAGCGCTGTCGGCATTGCCTTCCTGGTCTTTATCCGGATCGGATGTTCCGCACGCTGCAAGAAGTGCAGAAGCGGCTAATGAAGTGAAAATAATACGCCATTTGCTGTTCATAGTAATCGGCTCCTTTATGTTCTGTTATTATTCAATTGGACGGACGGGGACCAGGAAGGTTTCATTCCTGGCTGCTGTGAATAATTTTATAACGTTTATGGTTAATGACTGTCTTTTCTTCCATTACCTGTTCGTCGAAATTTTCCATATAAGTTAAATCGACAATAACGGAGTTCTCGTTTACTTTCTCAACAATCCCTTGTAAGCCCTCTTTAAATTCAATGATATCACCGATTTCTGCAATCGTCATTTTAGTCATCCTTTCTATATTCAAAAATTACTCTTGGCAGAGTGATGAATAACTCATATTGAGAATCATTTATAGTTTGCCTGAAAAATAGTGAAAGGTAAAGAGTTATCTTTGTAAAACAGATAAATAGAGATGCACAAATTGTCGCAAAGTGTCGATAATATAGCAGCATAATTTACGCTCATATATGATATAATAGAGGTTAGAATTTATTTAGATGGAAGGTGTGCCAATTGGTATGCAATTTCGAAGGAGAAATCGAACGTCTGAGATATCAATTAATTAAAACGGCGCAGCAAGAAGGATTACACCATGAACGTACCATTGCACTCAGTCGAAAATTGGACCGATTGATTAATAAATACGAGCAAGAAAAGATGAAAAATAAAATGAAAAATATGTAGTTTTTATGTTTAGAATGCAGCAGAGGGGGCATACTATAAATGAACACAGCAACATTCTCATTTCCCCCTTTTGTGGGCCAATCTTATTTTAAGATTGGCCCTCTTTTTTTTGGCTGCACCGTTGTAAAAGTATTTCGACTTCGATACGATAGCTATAGTAATGTATTGTGAGGAGTGGAGATATGAAGAAAGAACGGATTGCTTTTATTGGGACAGGCGTAATGGGAGCAAGTGTCGTGAAACACTTAGTAAATGCATCCTACGATGTGACGATTTTCACCAGGACGAAAGCGAAGGCGAAGCCGCTAATTGCGCTTGGAGCGAAGTGGGCGGACACGATTGGCGATGCGATCCAACGGGCGGATATTATTTTTACAATGATCGGTATGCCGTCAGATGTGGAGGAAGTGTATTTTTCGGATCATGGGATATTTGCAAACGGCCATGCATCCCAAATCTTAGTGGATATGACTACATCGAGTCCTGAATTGGCTGTGCGCATCGCCGAGAAAGCTTCTTCATTACAGATGCGTTCACTTGATGCACCAGTTTCAGGCGGAGATACCGGTGCGAAAAATGGTACATTATCTATCATGTGCGGAGGTCAGAAGGAGTTATTTGACTTCTTATATCCTGTATTATCTGTTTTCGGTAAACAAATTGTCTATCAGGGAGAAGCAGGTGCAGGCCAGCATGCCAAGATGTGTAATCAGATTACGGTAGCCGGAAATATGATTGGGGCATGTGAAGCACTTGCTTACGCTATGAAGTCAGGTCTTGACCCCGATGTAATGCTGAAGTCGGTTACATCCGGTGCTGCAAATTCTTTCAGTTTATCGGATCTCGGACCGCGGATCATTAAAGAAAATTATGAGCCCGGTTTCTATGTAAAACATTTCGTGAAAGATCTCAACATTGCATTGCAGGAGACAGAAAGGCTTCATCTTGACTTGCCTGGTTTACAGCTGGCCCGTAATCTATACACAGAACTACTGGAAAAAGGATACGGAGAAAAAGGAACACAGGTCCTGATCAAACATTATATAAATTGAATTTCTGGGCAGAAGGCTGATTAAGTCCTTCTGCTTAATTTGGTACTGAACGAAGCCAACTATACAATAGGTTCCATAATTCATCAGAAAACTGTAAAAAATGTCTGGGGCGATTGGCTGAAATGATTTTTATAATACACAAAAAACACTTGAAATCGGCTGTTACTTCAGAGTTAATTAAAAAGTAATTCCCTGCGATTACTGAATTTCACATGACGCATAATAGCTTGCTTTTTGCACATCCTTTTAGTACAGGATGTTTGTAAAGGAGTGAGTGAAGATGTGGGATGTGTGGATCTGGCCGATGGTAATTGTGACCGTCATCATGATTGCTATCTGTATAGCGGGTGTTAGAAAATCCAGCCGCTCATTTCAGTTAAATGAGAAAAATGAAATCCCTGACGCTATAGCAGAGAATCCTTATACCATGAATCCGCTGCTGTGGATTATTCTCGTCGTATCATTTTTTATCTTTATCGTCATATTTTATTACTGGGCCTCTTTCCTTTAAAGGAAGAGGTTTTTTGTTTTTATGAATCCGCTTTCTTTTTGAGGTGAAAAATTTCCATTTGTGTTATGATAGAGTAGATGCGATGAATGAATAAGTATACAAGTTTGACGATGAAAAGAAGGAGCGATCACCTATGGTTTCGATAAACAATAAAGATTTTCTTACTGCGCCCATTGCGGACCAAATTATTTCTTCGGAAAAAGTTGCCCACGTGCAAATAGGTAATAATGCAGAGCACGCTCTTCTTGTACTAACGAAGACCGGCTATTCTGCCATTCCCGTCCTCGATCACCAATATCATTTAAAAGGGCTCCTCGGGATTGGTATGATTACGGATTCTATTTTAGGTATGGAACGTATTGAATATGAGAGATTAGAAGACATAAAAGTGGATGAAATTATGGACACCAACCTGCCGACGATTCGTGTAAATGACCGTTTTCAGCGGGCTATGGATCTATTAATCAACCACCCATTTTTATGCGTTACGGAAGATGATGGAACATTTGCAGGGATCATCACCAGACGTGTAATCATGAAAGAATTCAAAAAATATATTTATAATGTGTGATGATGAAACAGAAGCAGTATATTAAGACAGTAAAAGGCTCCGATACGGGAGTCTTTTTCTAATAGAAGGAGTTGAACTATGCCGTGCCTAAAGAAACCAATCGGCCGCTCGTGCTTGCAGCAGTTATGCTTGCCATGTTCGTCGGAGCAGTGGAGGCGACGATTGTTACTACCGCGATGCCGACTATTGCATCAGAGCTTGGAGGATTCTCCCGTTACAGCTGGATTTTTTCATCTTATCTTTTAATGAGCACTGTAACCGTATTAATTTACGGGAAATTAGCGGATTTATTTGGAAGGAAGCCGATATTTTTTGCCGGTCTGACAATTTTTCTGGTTGGTTCTATATTATGCGGATTTGCAGGATCAATGGAGCAGCTGATTTTCTTCCGGCTGATACAAGGCGTAGGCGCCGGGGCGGTCATGCCGATCGCCACCACGATTATCGGAGATATTTATTCCACGGAAGAACGTGCAAAAATACAAGGATATTTATCGAGTGTATGGGGTGTTTCCGCGGTTTCGGGACCTGTCATCGGGGGACTGCTCGTGCAGTACGTCAGCTGGCAGTATATATTCTGGGTCAATGTCCCGCTTGGCCTGCTTTCAATGGCCGTTATTTACTTCTTCTTACATGAACCAAAAGAAACGTGCAAAGCTTCCGTCGATTATAAAGGTGCGTTTCTGTTGACATTTGCGCTGTCTGCCGTCTTAATTTGGCTGGTGGAAGGGGGACAGGGGTTTGGACGTTTATCTGCCGTCGGTCTGTCATTGCTCCTGCTGTCCGCCATGCTATTCTGGTTATTTTTCAGGCAGGAAAAAGCAGCGAAAGATCCTCTTATTTCATTTAGTATATGGAAAAACCCTGTTATTTTATATGCAAATCTTGTATCGCTGACTACCGGAGTTATCTTAATAGGGGTTTCTTCCTACTTGCCTACCTATGTATCAGGTGTAATGGAACAACAGGCAATCGTCGCAGGCTTTACGTTGACTGCCATGTCGATCGGCTGGCCATTAGCTTCTTCACTGGCAGGGCACTTGCTGATTCGTTTCGGTCCATTCCTCGTATCCTTTATGGGAGGGATTTCTCTCGTCATTGGCACGATGATGTTTGTTTTCATGAATGCAGAGCTCGGGCCTGTATGGGCTGGCTGCTCCAGTTTCTTCATAGGAGTCGGAATGGGGCTGACGAATACATCATTCATTGTCACGATACAGGGAGCGGTCCCCCGTATTCAAAGAGGGTCTGCGACGGCTGCCAATATGTTCATGAAGAATTTTGGAAACACGATCGGGGCGTCTGTATTCGGTGCGATTTTAAACGGCACACTCATCGCTTATTTCGCGAAAAAGAAGCTGCCGTATACAATTGATGATGTAAATACGCTGTTAACGGAGGACGGACGCTCACTAATTTCATCGCAAGAACTGTTGAGTCTGCAAAACGGTCTGGAAACTTCTTTGCACTGGGTCTATATTGCAATCGCCGTATTTGCTGTCGTCAGCTTACTATTGATTTTACGAATTCCGCGGGGGAAGGTGTATGACCATGTCAACAACTGAATTGGATATTATCAAAGCGCTGGCGGAAGAGGGAAATATGCGTAAAGCATCTGAACGACTGTACTTATCACAGCCTGCCTTGTCACAGCGCCTCCAGACGATCGAAAAAGAGTGGGGAATGCAGTTATTCATCCGCTCTCAAAAAGGTCTGGAACCGACACCTGCAGGAGAACACGTAATCAGCTATGCAAATGAATCGCTCGCTAAGAAAGATGAGACGATGGAATTGATTGCATCGCTCGAAGACAAAGTGCACGGTACGCTGAAGATCGCATGTGCTTCAATTATCGGCCAGACATGGCTGCCGCAAGTATTGAAAGAGTATGTTGCTCTTTATCCGGATGCAAAAATTTCATTAATGACTGGGTGGAGTTCCGAAATTTCAAAAGCACTCTATGAAGGAGAAGCACATATCGGCATCGTCCGGGGACAGACGGACTGGAAAAGCAATCGTGTGCATCTGTTCCGTGATCAGCTGTACCTGGTGGATTCTGAAATCTCGACTATTGATGAATTAAAAGATACGAACCGCCACTTTATTCAATACAAAAGTGATTCAAACTATTACATGGAGATTCAGCGCTGGTGGAATAAGCATTTTAAACAAAATCCAAGCCGCCGGATTGTGGTGGACCAGATCGAAACATGTAAACAGCTTGCGTTAAAAGGCATCGGCTACGCGATATTGCCTTCGATTACTCTGTCTGGAGAAGAAAAGGTTAACCGTATTCCGCTGCTGAACAGCGAGGAAGAGTTTGAACTGACACGTGACACGTGGCTGATCGGCTACGGCTCAACGTTTGAGCTGAAACAAGTGAAAGCATTTGTGGATATCGTGCAGGAATCTGCAGCATTATTGCGGAATGAATAATAAAAAAGACTTCCATAGTTTGCGGAAGTCCTGAGCTGAAAACAAACATCGGACACTGCCGGGTCTGTTTTCAGTTTTTTTATGGTGTTCTGGCGGAATGTATAAGTGCTTTGTTGTTTCTTGCCCAGTACAAAGCGAGAGTGAAACAGAGCAGCAAAATAATCGTTCCGACGATATAAGGCGAGGTCATGTTGATATCAAATATGTAACCCGCGGTGGCAGGTCCCACCATATTCCCTAAGCTCATGTAAGCGTTCATCATACCAGCTGCATACCCCTGCTCTTTACCGGCAAGTTTCGAGACCAGTGTGTTGACAGCCGGTCGAAGCAGAGAGGTGGCGGTGGAGAAAATAGTAGCCACTAATAAAATGGTGAAAAATGTATTAACGAACAGAATACCGAGCATGGCAAAAGCTGCAATCACCAGATTAATCAAGATGACACGCATCTCACCGAATCGTTTGAACAGACGGTCGATGACGAATGTCTGAATGATGACACCCACAAATCCGCCAACTGTAATAATGACAGCGATTTGCGAGGGGGTGTAATTATATTTCTGGTCTACGTACAGTGAAATTGTAGACTGGAAATTTGCCAGTCCAAATGAAAACACGAACATCACGAGAAGCATCACGAAATAAGATGTTTGTGTAGATCGCCGCATTTGCTGGAATATGTTTTCATTCGCTGCAGCACCTTGCAGCACCGGTTTAGGGTTTGGCAGGAGGATCAATGATACGACAGCGGCCAGCACCGATGCCGATGCGGCAAAGTAGAATGGGAAATACAGGCTGATTTTTGATAAAAAACCGCCGATACCCGGGCCTACCATAAAGCCTAGCGACATCGAAGCACCAAGAAGCCCCATTCCGCGTCCCCGGTTTTCAAGCGATGTGATATCCGCTACGAACGCCATTGTGGGCGGAATGATAAAGGCAGCGCCGAAACCTGAAAAGAACCGTGAAATATACAGCATCCATAGTTCTGTTGATAAACTGAAAGCTAATTGAGAAAGACCGTAAATAATTAATCCGATAATAATAATGCGTTTACGCCCATATTTATCTGAGAGATTTCCTGAAATCGGGGAGAGTATGAATTGTGCGAAAGAAAAGATCGCAATCAGCAGTCCCAGTGCTCTTCCGGCAACGCCGAATGTTCCCAAAAACTCCGGCATAATAGGGATAATCAGGCCAATGCCTGCCATGGCAATAAACATATTAAACATAAGAATATAAAGTGCAATAGGAGTAGGTGGTTTTTTCATTCGATTGCTCGCTTTCCAAGAAACTTTTTTTCTAATCGTATCATATATAAATTTCCAATACCTTTTGGAAGCTCGGGAAAAGAGGCGCATAAGAAAGTATAAAAAAACGGCACCTATATAAAGGGCCGCTGAAGATTAATCTTCTTTTTTCATTTCATCGAGTACACGATTCACACGTTTTTCGAGCATTTTCATTCCGCTGCCGCCTGCTTGGAAGTGTCGTAACTGGCCATCTTTGTCAAAGACGTAATAAGCAGGCACATATTGGTTTTCAAATGCGTCATTCAGTTTCAGTTCGCTGTCCACGAAAATTGACTGTGTGATATCATGCTCTGCTGCGACTTTCTTAATTTGCTCAAGATCTGTGTCGTCTTCGGAACGCGGCATATGGACTGCCACCACATTCAGTTCATCTGAATATTGATCTCTGAAGTTGTTAACATCCGGCATTGCTTCTTTGCACATATGACAGCTGACAGACCAAAAATGAATCAGTGTCGGCTTTGACCCAACGAGTTCTGATTTAGAAGTTTCCCCGTTCAACCAAGCTGTTGCGCCTTGGAGTTCCGGCATTTGTTCACGTAATTTCATCAAGAATTCCTCCTAGCTAAATGGGCATTATATGATAAAAAAATCCCCACGATTGTTGTAATGCGTGGGGATGGCTGTCTAAAAATTAAAGAGTTTTTTCACCTGGGCGCCAGTTTGCAGGGCAAAGACCGCCAGTTTGCAGAGCTTGCAGTACGCGAAGCGTCTCATCCACGTCACGACCAATATTATTGTGGAATACTGTCTGGTACTGAAGTTCACCTTCAGGGTTGATGATGTAAAGGCCGCGCAATGCGATGCCTTCTTCTTCGATTAATACGCCGTATTCGCGTGATACAGAATGGTTTGTATCTGCCGCAAGCGGGTATTTAAGCTGTTCTAGACCATTGTCTTTGCGGTCTGTATTGATCCAAGCCAAGTGTGTGTGGATTGTGTCAGTGGAAACACCAATTACTTCCGCATCGAGATCTTCGAACTCATCATAACGATCAGACATTGCAGTGATTTCTGTAGGACATACGAAAGTGAAGTCCATTGGATAGAAGAAAAGTACTGTCCATTTGTCGTTTTTAATGTTTTCTTGCAAGCTGACCTTGCCAAAAGATTTGTCAGCTAATACTGCTTCCATTGTAAAATCTGGAGCCTGTTTACCTACCATACGTTCAGCCATTGAAAAAAACCCCCAATTAGTCTTTTGTAAAACTTCATAACCGTGTCGTACAATTCTTACTTAGAATACCAAATATTGCAATGGATTTCAATTAGAATGAATCGAAGATAATAATTATTATTAAATAGAACAAAAAACCTATATTATGAGGATTTGAGCAGGTGTTTACTCAAAGTCTTGTTTGCAGTCAGAAGGTTTTACGGGGCGTGTCTGGCATGTTTTGCAATTCGGATCACAAATCATTTCTCGCCATTCATCGCAATCTTTACAATAGCGTGCATCAAACTCGTCACTGTAATGCAGCGGTTCCATGCACTCCACACAATGAGAAGCCATCTCTTTCCATGTGCGGATTTTCTTGTTGTTCAACAGAAAAATCCCTTCCAGGTGATTTTCTCTTGTTGCAGGCTCTGATCTTCGGTTTCGCTTGTCATCAGAGTCCAGGTAAAAAAACAAATGGTCTTCCAACTGAATCCCTCCTTACTAGATGGTTTCATTCTACTATGTCATCTGCGAAAAAACAATTTTCATGACCGTTATTCTGTAGGTAAATTGTCATTTAAATGCAGGGAGACAGTTGATTTCACTATGGTATTGTGTATAATAAGTAAGTTTACAACTGTTCTAGTACTATTTGAGTTATTACGTTATGCAAGGAGGAAGTATATTGACTAATCAGCCGATTATCCGTTTTGAAAATGTCACGAAACGATACAGCGAATCGACAACAGTGCTCGACAGGGTTTCTTTTGAAATGGAGCGCGGGAAATTTTATACATTGCTCGGCCCGTCAGGCTGCGGGAAGACCACTATTCTGCGTTTGATTGCAGGCTTTACAGAGGCAACAGACGGTTCGATTTTCTTTAATGGAAAGAAAATCAACTCAGTGCCCGCAAATGAGCGGCAAGTGAATACCGTATTTCAAGATTACGCGCTGTTCCCCCATTTAAATGTGTATGAGAATGTGGCGTTTGGCCTTCGTATAAAGAAAGTGAAGAAAAATGAAGTGGACCGTAGGGTAAAGGAAGCACTCAAGTTTGTGAACCTTCACGGATATGAAACACGTGAAATTACTGAAATGTCCGGCGGTCAGCGTCAGCGGGTCGCCATTGCACGAGCGATCATCAATGATCCGGAAGTCATTTTACTCGATGAACCATTGTCCGCACTCGATTTGAAGCTGCGTTCAGAGATGCAATACGAGTTACGGGAGCAGCAGCAGCGTCTTGGCAAAACATTCGTATTTGTCACGCATGACCAGGAGGAAGCATTGGCTATGTCCGATGAAATTTTTGTCATGAACCATGGAGAAATTCAACAATCTGGAACACCTATTGATATTTACGATGAGCCGATCAACCGGTTCGTAGCAGACTTTATTGGTGAATCGAATATTGTGACAGGGAGAATAGTGGAAGACTATCTGGTGGAGTTTACAGGCAAAAAGTTCGCTTGTGTGGACGGCGGATTCTATCCAAATGAGAAAGTCGACATCGTCATCCGGCCGGAAGATTTGGAAATGACGACAGTTGAGCAAGGAAAGCTAAGTGTCACAGTAGATACGCAATTGTTCCGGGGTGTGCATTATGAACTCTCGACCTATGATACGGACGGCAATGAGTGGCTTGTTCATTCGACAAAACCGGCGGATGTCGGCACGGTCATCGGCCTGGACTTTGCACCGGCAGATATCCACGTCATGCGTCTGAATGAATCGGAAGAAGATTTTGATGCACGTCTGGAATCGTTTGGAGTGGCGGAAGATGAAGAATAAAAAACCGTTGCGGTTCGTTTATGCTGCGCCGTATGCGGCGTGGCTGCTGCTGTTTGTCCTGGCGCCGATCGCCGTGATTGTCTACTATTCATTTTTTGATTTGTCCGGTCATCTGACATTGGCCAACTATCGCAACTTTTTTTCATCGGTTTACTTTAAATTAACGATGAGTTCGTTCTGGTATGCATTTCTCATCACGTTCTTCTCGTTATTGATTTCATATCCGACAGCTTATTTTTTGACGAAAACTAGGCATAAGCAATTATGGCTGCTGCTGATCATCATTCCTTCGTGGATTAATCTGCTGCTGAAAACGTATGCCTTCATTGGATTGATGGGGCAGTATGGGCCTATTAATGCACTGTTGGAGACAATTGGCATCGGCGGTCAGCAGATTTTATTTACAGATTTCAGTTTTGTCTTTGTATCGGTTTATATTTTCATTCCGTTCATGATTCTGCCGATTTTCAACTCGCTGGATAAAATTAACCCTGCATTGCTGGATGCATCCAAAGATCTCGGAGCGAACGCATGGGTAACGTTTAAGCGTGTGGTTTGGCCGATGACCATTGACGGGGTGAAATCGGGTGTCCAAGTAGTTTTCATTCCGGCACTTTCATTATTTATGATTACGCGTTTAATCGCCGGGAATAAGGTTATTACGCTTGGAACTGCAATTGAGCAGCAATTCCTCGTTACGCAAAACTGGGGGATGGGTTCGACAATTGCTGTATTCCTCATCATCTTCATGTTTTTAATTATGGTTCTGACATCGGGCAAAGAGAGGGGGCACCGTTAAATGGGAAAGTTAAGCAGTCTGCCAAAAATTTATCTGACGCTTGTCTTTGTGATTTTATACGCGCCTATTTTCTATCTTATTTATTACTCTTTTAACTCCGGTGGCGGAATGTCACATTTTGAATCATTTACATTGGAACATTATCAGGCAGTCTTTCAAGATACCCGGCTGCTGATCATTGTTATGAATACGGTAATCATTGCGCTGCTGTCGGCATTGCTTTCTACCACAATCGGCGTGATCGGCGCATTGGCAATATACTTTATGAAGAATAAATCAGCACGCCAGACCATCTTGTCGCTCAATAATATTTTGATCGTCAGTCCGGATGTCATTATTGGCGCTTCATTCTTAATTTTATTTACGCTGATAGGGGTCAAGCTTGGATTTGCGTCTGTTCTGATTTCTCATATTGCGTTCAGTATTCCGATTGTTGTCATTATGGTCCTGCCAAAACTGCAGGAGATGAGCACTTCGTTAATTGATGCCGCGCTCGACTTAGGTGCCACGCGAAAAGATGTAATGACGCGAGTGATATTGCCGTATATCAAACCGGGCATATTTGCAGGATTTTTCCTTGCTTTGACATATTCACTGGATGATTTTGCAGTGACATTCTTCGTGACAGGAAACGGTTTCTCGACTTTATCCGTAGAAATTTACTCCATGGCACGAACGGGCATCACCTTGACAATCAATGCACTGTCAGGCTTGATATTTTTGATTACCATCGTTCTGGTGCTTGGATATTATATTATCGGCAATAAAGCAAAGTCACCTCAGGGGGTGAGGAAATGAGAGGGTTAATCAGCAGTGCAGCGGCTATTCTGCTAGTTTCCGGTTTTTTATTGTTCATAAATTACCGGCTTGAACATAAGGCGGGGAGTGCGGGGAAAGATACGATTACAGTCTATAACTGGGGTGAATATATTGATCCGGACCTTCTGAAAGAGTTTGAAGAGAAGGAGGGGATTAAGGTTATCTATGAAACGTTTGACTCGAATGAAGGAATGATGGGAAAAATTGAGCAAGGGGGAACGTCTTATGATGTGACAGTGCCCTCCGAGTATGCGGTGCAGATGATGGAAGAAAAAGATTTGCTGATACCGCTCGATTTCTCCAAGATTCCTAACATTCAACATATAGATCCTTACTTTATGGATCTCCCGTTTGATCCGGATAATCAATATTCCATTCCATACTTCTGGGGTACAGTTGGAATTGCTTATAATCCTTCGCTGTTGGAAGGACAGACATTTGAAAGCTGGGACAGTTTATGGGATGCATCACTGCGCCAAAAGCTGATCTTGGTAGACAGTGCCCGGGAAGTGATTGGAGTGTCGCTGAATTCGCTTGGTTACTCATTAAATTCCACGAGTTTGCAGGAGCTGAAAGAAGCGACGGATAAGCTGGAAACAATGGGACCAAACGTCAAGGCGGTTATTGGTGACGAAGTGACTCAGCTCATGATCAATAATGAAGCGTCCGTCGCACTGACTTGGTCAGGGCAGGCGGCAGATATGATTTCAGAAAACGATGAAATTGATTATATCGTCCCTGAAGAAGGATCGAATCTATGGTTTGATAATATCGTTATACCGAAAACGGCCACGAATATCGAGGGAGCATATAAATTTATTAATTTCATGCTGGATCCCGAAGTGGCTGCACAAAACGCTGAATATGTAGGTTATTCCACTCCAAACATCTCGGCTCTATCATTTATGGATGAAGAAATTACGAGTGATGAGAGATTCTATCCTGATGAACAGGCGCGAGAAAATCTGGAAGTGTATGAAAACTTAGGATTAGAAACGCTTGGGGTGTATAATGAGTTATTCCTGAAATTTAAAATGGGATTGCGGTAAGGCATATAACTGATCGTAAAGGCGAGGAGCAATGATATGAAAAAGGAATTTGTAGTAATTGGTTTAGGCCGTTTTGGAGGCAGTATTGTTAAAGAACTGATTGAGCTTGAAGCAGATGTGATGGCCATTGACAAGTCGGAAGAACGTGTGGACGAATTTGCGAATATCGCAACACAGGCCGTTGCGGTAGATACGACAGATGAAGCCGCACTGCGTTCATTAGGCATACGAAATTTCGAACATGTCGTTATCGCGATCGGGGAAAATATTCAAGCAAGCATTTTGACGACGCTAATTTTAAAAGAGATTGGCGTACAGAGAATTACAGTAAAAGCGCAAAATGATTATCATGAAAAAGTGCTGCGTAAAATTGGAGCGGATCAAGTCGTTCACCCTGAACGGGATATGGGGAAGAGGATTGCGAATAATTTGGTTTCCAATAATATACTGGATTATTTGGAGCTGTCTGATGAATACTCTATCGTTGAGATTCAGGCCAATGATCACATTGCGGGATCATCGCTGATAGATTTGGATATTCGGGCCAAGTATGGAGTGAATATTGTAGCGATTAAGCGCGGTACACATATACTCGTCTCACCGCAGGCAATTGAGCAAATTGAAGTCAATGACATACTGATCGTCATTGGATCTGATTTAGACATTCACCGTTTTGAACGCAGAGCATTGCATTAATCGACAGGTAATATTGCGCGGAACGAGTGCACATGTCAAACCATATAAATAAAAAGAAGGCAAAATCCGAACATTACGGATTTTGCCTTCTATATTGAGCAAGTGCTGTTTAGCGCTTGCTTTTTGTATTTGGTAATATTTACAATTCCATAATAACAGGAAGAATCATAGGTTTACGCTTTGTTTTTTCATACAGATACGGAACGAGTGTATCAATAATATCGCCCTTTAGGTTGTTTACAGAATCCGGTTTTGCAGCCAGTTTACGCTGTAATGTTTTGGACAGCATATACTGTGCTTCATTGATCATTGCTCCTGATTCGCGCATATAAACAAACCCGCGAGAAATGAGATCAGGACCCGAAACTAAGCGGTTCTTCTTCGTATCAATTGTGGCTACAACGATCACCAGGCCATCTTCTGACAGGATGCGGCGGTCACGCAGTACAACGTTGCCGATATCTCCAATTCCGCTGCCGTCAATGTAGACATCGCCTGAAGGTACACGCCCTGCAAGTCTTGCTGATGAATCAGTAAGTGCAAGAACGTCTCCATTCCCCATGATGAAAATATTATCTGGCTCGACATCGCAGTCTATTGCAAGTTGAGAATGCATATTCATCATACGGTACTCACCGTGTATCGGCATGAAGTACTTCGGTTTGATTAAACGCAGCATGAGTTTCTGCTCTTCCTGTGATCCGTGTCCGGATGTATGGATGTTGTTTAATGGACCGTGGATTACTTCTGCGCCTGCACGGAACAGAGAGTTGATCGTTTTGTTAACGCTGAGTGTATTTCCTGGAATTGGTGATGATGAAAAGATGACTGTGTCTCCAGGCTGGATTTGCACTTGTCTGTGCGTACCGTTTGCAATGCGGGATAATGCCGCCATCGGTTCTCCTTGGCTGCCGGTGCATAAAATCATGACTTTATTGGCAGGGAGGCGGTTGAGTGACTGCGAATCCACAAACAGTTCCTTCGGCGCATCAATATATCCGAGTTCGCGTCCGATGGTAATCGCATTATCCATGCTTCGTCCGAAAATTGCGATTTTACGGTCGAAGATCTGTGCTGCTTCTATGACTTGCTGCAGTCTATGAATGTTTGAAGCGAATGTAGCGAAAATAATCCGGCCGTCTACTGTACGGAAAATATCATTCAGGCTTTCTCCGACTTTTCTTTCAGACATCGTAAAGTTTGGCACTTCTGCATTCGTACTGTCTGACAATAGGCAAAGGACGCCTTCACTGCCGATCTTCGCCATCTTGTGTAAGTTGGCTGGTTCACCGACGGGCGTGAAGTCAAACTTGAAGTCTCCTGTATGAACAATATTGCCTGAAGGTGTTTTGACGACTACTCCGTACGCATCAGGAATACTGTGTGTAGTTCTGAAAAACGATACTGCTGTTTTACGGAACTTGATGAAATCATCTTCTTCAATTTCATGAATTTCCGTTGTGCGCAATAGGCCGTGCTCTTCCAGCTTATTGCGAAGCAGTCCGATTGCCAGTTTGCCTCCATATACAGGTACGTTCACTTTGCGCAGCAAGTAAGGAATCCCGCCGATATGATCTTCGTGGCCGTGTGTGATGAAAAGTCCTTTAATCTTGTCGATATTGCGTTCTAAGTATGTGTAATCCGGAATTACGTAATCAATGCCTAATAATTCATCTTCAGGGAACTTAATGCCGGCATCAATAATAATGATTTCGTCCTGGAATTGTACACAATACGTATTTTTACCGATTTCACCTAGTCCGCCTAGGGCAAAAACGGCTGTTTCATTGTTCTTTATAGATTTCATCGATTAGACCTGCTCAACCTGAAAGTCTGGGGAAGCTTGTTCGTATGCTAAATGCTCGCCTTCCAGCTTTTGGATGTATTCAATCATTATTTCACGATTCTGTAATTGATCGCGGACTTCTTTTTCTGTTTCAGCTTCTACATACAAGCTGCGTGTGTTTTCGCGGACTGGAACTTGGTGTACGTTTTCATGGTAAAAAACTTTGAAAATCATGTTAAACTCTCCTTTTTACGTTCGTTATAAGTCATATCCTCAATAATAGCATGCAATTTCCCTAAAATAAAGAAAAGCCCACCAATTACTTGGCGGGCGTAATAGTCTAGGCAATCGTCTTTTTACCGAGCAGGCCATTGAGTCGTCTAAGCAATTTGCGTTTCAGACGTTTATACATGGCGTCATCACTCCTTGATATGACTGTAACAGATTTTTGCCAGTCTGTCAAGTTTAAATCCTTTACTCTCTATCAAATGGGACAGCGTCCGGTATTTCTTTATATGGAGCATTCTCATCTATATGGTCATAAAACATTATGCCGTTCAGATGGTCCAGTTCGTGCTGGAATGCAATCGCGGGCAGTCCTTTTAACCGCTTTTTGATTACATTGCCTTCTTTATCAAAAGCTTTTACTGTAATGCGGGCATAGCGCGGCACATAACCCGGCACTTCGCGATCGACTGATAAACAGCCTTCTCCCGTAGAAATATAGGTTTTTTCCACAGAATGACTGACGATCTTCGGATTGATGGCGATAAAGTTTTCCAGCGCATATTCTTCATCAGGTATATGGAGAACAAAAATTCTTTTGGAGGCGTTGACTTGGGGTGCTGCCAAACCGATTCCGGAGCGCAGTCCATATTTTTCGCACAGCTCATCGTCCTGGCTATTGACGATATACTCCATCATGTCATCGCACAGCTGCCGGTCTTCGTCGCTTAAAGGGAATTTTACTTCCTCCGCCTTCTTGCGCAGAGTAGGGTGGCCTTCCCGGATAATATCTTTCATTAAAATCATTTCTGCTCTTCCTTTCGGATATATTGGGTATACTACAATCCGCAGTGCGCTTTTACAACGCGCAGGTGCGGGTATATAATCATACAAATCCATTTCCTCTTATACAGTATAAACGAATGAGAAAAAGGGTGAAAGGAAAATGTGTGATGAAACATTAGGAGGTCAATTAATGAAGAAAATCATGTATTCTCTGTTCATACTCCTTCTATTAACTGCCTGTTCCAAAGAGCCGGCAATGGACCGGCAGCTCAAAGAATTATTAGTTGCAGTAGATGAAAAAGATAATCAGGGGAAGACCATTGTGAAGAAGTTAACTAAGCTGGAACGTAAAGAGCAGGACCTTTTCAATGAAGCGATGGAACTGACACAGCGGAAATATCCTGAAGTGAAGCAGCGTGTCGCTGCATTAAAAAAGTCTGCGCACGAACGGACAAACCTTCTGGAAAAAGAGGAGCATGCGGCAGATAAAGCGAAGGAAGCAGTGGAGCGACTTTCCGAATGGGCAGCTTCTGCGGGTTCATCCGAACAGACGCAAGTTGAGGCTGTAGCCGCTGTATTGCAAAAACGTTACGAAGAGCACGAAACATTTGTTTTAGAGTATAAAAAAATGATTGACAGTCAGACTCAGTTATATACACAGCTTGAAGACAGGGAGGTTCGTGACCGCGAACTGCAAAAATATGCGGCCGAAGTAAACAACTTACTGATTTCTTGCCGGCAGACGCTGGAAGAATATAATGAATTGACACTGCAGGCAAACAGATTGGCCGGACGTGCAATAGTAAGTTTAGAAAAGGCGAAATAAGGAAACATGTAAGAGAAAGAACAAAAGTCAAAGTGCGGATCGGGTGATTCACATTTCATACATTTAATGCCGGCGGTCTGGGAGGCATCACTGCCGAAAGTAAACACAACTGTACCAACACAGAAATGATATTGTGTTAGTACAGTTAATATTTCTTAAAAGTAAGTAATATTGAAAAAGTCTTTAGTTACAATGGTTGACCGAGTGATCAGTTTTAAGTATACTAAGAAATATACACTGTTGTATTAATTCTAAAAGAGAAAATTATAATACAGATAAGAAGGAGAGATCAAGATATGGTAGCGAAAAAAGGAAATCAGTACGATCCGGTGAAAGCGCTTCAACTGGTTGAAAGCCAGTTTGACATGGTACAGATTCTAAATGAGGAAGGAAAGATTGTGAATAAAGAGTTAGATCCGAAACTTCCTGATGAAGAATTAGTGGAATTAATGAACCGCATGGTCTATACGCGTATTTTAGACCAGCGCTCCATTTCATTGAACAGACAGGGGCGTCTTGGTTTTTATGCACCGACGGCAGGGCAGGAAGCTTCCCAGCTTGCATCCCAATACGTACTGGAAAAAGATGATTTCATTCTTCCGGGATACCGTGATGTTCCGCAATTATTATTCCATGGCTGGCCGCTGCACATGGCTTTCCTATGGTCACGCGGCCATTATGCAGGAAGTGTGCTGCCTGATGGGCTTAACATATTCCCGCCGCAAATTATTATCGGCGCACAGTATATTCAGGCGGCCGGTGTTGGTCTTGGCTTTAAGAAGAAAGGCCAGAAATCAGTGGTCATTACGTATACAGGTGACGGCGGAACATCTCAAGGGGACTTCTATGAAGGATTGAACTTCGCAGGAGCATATCAGGTGCCGGCAATTTTCATCATTCAGAATAACCAGTATGCAATTTCCACGCACCGTGATGTGCAGACGGCTGCGAAAACATTGGCACAAAAAGGTGTAGCTGCAGGCGTTCCGAGTGTGCTTGTTGACGGGATGGACCCGCTGGCGGTGTACGTGGCGACACGCGACGCAAGAGAGCGTGCGATCAACGGAGACGGCCCTACGCTGATTGAAACAATGTGTTACCGCTATGGTCCGCACACGATGGCCGGTGACGACCCGACGCGCTACCGTACTTCTGATACAGATGATGAATGGGAAAAGCGTGATCCGATTGTCCGCTTCAGAACATACTTGGAAGCGAAAGGCATCTGGTCTAAAGAGCAGGAAGAAAAAGTGATTGAACGCGCGAAAGAAGAAATAAAAGAAGCGATCAAAAAAGCAGACGCTGTACCAAAACAAAAAGCGTCGGATTTCATGAAAATTATGTATAAAGGCGATATGCCGTTTAACTTACAAGAACAATTAGATGTTTATGTTGGAAAGGAGTCGAACTGATTCATGGCACAGTTGACAATGATTCAAGCAATTACAGATGCGCTCCGCACTGAACTGAAAGCAGACGAAAATGTATTGCTGTTTGGTGAAGACGTAGGGGCAAACGGAGGTGTCTTCCGCGCAACGGAAGGCCTCCATCAAGAATTCGGGGAAGACCGCGTATTTGATACGCCGCTCGCAGAATCCGGTATTGGCGGATTGGCGATCGGACTGGCGCTTACAGGGTTCCGTCCAATTATGGAAATCCAATTCTTCGGCTTCTTGTTTGAAGTAATGGATTCTGTCAGTGGACAGATGGCAAGAATGAGTTTCAGAACTGGCGGACACTTCAATGCGCCGATTACCATCCGTGCGCCATTCGGCGGCGGTGTAGCGACACCGGAAATGCATGCGGACAGCCTCGAAGGGCTTGTGGCTGCACAGCCTGGCTTAACGGTCGTAATCCCGTCGACTCCTTACGACGCAAAAGGCCTTTTAATTTCTGCAATCAAGAGTGACGACCCAGTCATTTTCTTAGAACATATGAAGTTATATCGCTCATTCAGACAGGAAGTGCCGGAGGAAGAGTACACGATTCCTTTAGGGAAAGCTGATGTGAAGCGTGAAGGTACGGACCTGACAATCATTGCCTATGGTGCGATGGTTCAGGAAAGCTTAAAGGCTGCTGAAGCGCTTGAGAAAGAGAACTACTCAGTTGAAGTAGTTGATCTTCGTACGATTCAGCCGCTCGATGTTGAAACAATTATTCAATCCGTAGAAAAGACAAACCGAGCAATTGTTGTTCAAGAAGCACAGCGTCAGGCAGGCATTGCTGCGAATGTTGTCGCTGAAATTACCGAACGTGCTATTTTAAGCCTGGAAGCACCTGTGCTGCGTGTAACTGCGCCAGACACGGTCTATCCGTTTGCAGCTGGTGAGAATACATGGCTGCCTAATGCAAAAGATATTGCGGCGAAAGCAAAAGAAGTACTGACATTCTAATTACTGACAGAACAAACGAGGAAGGGTGAATTACGTGACTTATGAATTTCGATTGCCAGACATTGGTGAAGGTATACACGAAGGGGAAATCGTCAAATGGTTCGTGAAGCCGGGCGATGAAATCCAGGAAGATGATACATTGCTGGAAGTGCAAAATGATAAATCTGTAGTAGAAATCCCGTCACCTGTATCGGGAACGGTAGAAGAAATATATGTGACAGAAGGTACAGTGGCGGTTGTGGGAGATAAGCTGATCCGCTTCGACGCACCGGATCACGGGATTCCGGATCATGACGATCATGAAGAAGAGAGTGCAGATTCTTCATCCGAAGAAGCAAGTGCAGAAAAATCTCATGAGCAAGTAGGGGAAGCACTGGGCAGCCAAGGTTCAGCGAAACCTGAACAGGCTCCAGCAGAGCAGCCGGCAGCAGAACAGAAAACGGAGCAGGCGCCTAAAGCCTCGCGTGATGACGCAGATGAAACTCGCCGTGTCATTGCGATGCCTTCTGTCCGCAAGTATGCACGTGAACAAGACGTTGCGATTGCGCAAGTGTCAGGCAGCGGCAAAAACGGCCGTGTGTTAAAAGAAGATGTGGATTTATTCAAATCAGGAGGACAGCAGCAGACTGCAGCAGAAACAGCTGATGCGCAGCAAAATGCTGAAACTGTAATGGATACGCAGGCAGTATCTGAAAAGCAGACACCTGTGCTTGAAGGAGAATTCCCTGAAACACGCGAGAAGATGACTCCGATGCGAAAAGCAATTTCAAAAGCTATGTCGAATTCCAAACATACAGCGGCTCACGTTACATTGCTGGATGAAGTAGATGTAACAGCGCTCGTCGCGCACCGTAAAGAATTTAAAGCGATCGCTGCAGAAAGAGATATTAAACTGACGTATCTTCCGTATGTAGTGAAAGCGCTAGTTGCGACATTGCGTGAATTCCCGCAATTGAACACATCGCTGGATGATGCAACAGAAGAGTTAATCCAAAAACATTATTATAATATCGGAATTGCCGCAGATACAGACCGCGGACTTATGGTTCCAGTTGTTAAAAATGCAGACCGTAAATCAGTATTCGCTATTTCCAGCGAAGTAAATGAACTGGCCGGAAAAGCTCGCGATGGAAAACTTCAGGCATCTGAAATGAGAGGCGCGTCGTGCACAATCACAAATATCGGCTCAGCAGGCGGACAGTGGTTCACGCCAATTATTAACCATCCTGAAGTAGCTATTTTAGGAGTCGGAAGAATTTCTGAAAAACCTGTGGTGAAAAATGGTGAAATTGTAGCGGCACCTATGTTAGCATTATCCTTAGTGTTCGATCACCGAGTAATTGATGGCGTAACGGGGCAATTAGCGTTAAACTATCTTAAGGAATTACTAGGGAACCCATCACTTTTATTAATGGAGGCGTAAAGCAAATGGTAGTAGGAGATTTTCCAATTGAAGTAGACACGCTCGTAGTAGGTTCAGGCCCAGGGGGATATGTTGCAGCAATTCGTGCAGCACAACTTGGTCAGAAAGTAACAATCGTAGAAAAAGGAAAAATCGGCGGCGTTTGTTTAAACGTTGGATGTATTCCGTCCAAAGCGTTGATTTCTGTCGGGCACCGTTTTGTGTCCGCTCAGAATTCCGATACTATGGGAATCACTGCGAAGTCTGTCGAACTTGATTTTTCAAAAGCTATGAAGTTTAAGGAAGGCGTCGTCTCAAAACTGACAGGCGGCGTGTCAGGTCTGTTAAAAGGCAATAAAGTAGAGACAGTTGAAGGAGAAGCATACTTTGTGGATGCTAATACTGTACGTGTAATGACAGAATCATCTGCTCAAACGTACAAGTTCAACAATGTCATTATTGCAACTGGCTCACGTCCTGTTGAAATTCCATCCTTCAAATTTTCTGACCGCGTAATCAATTCTACGGGTGCTCTTAATTTGAAAGAGCTGCCGAAAAAGCTTGTCGTTGTCGGCGGCGGCTATATCGGTACAGAGCTTGGTTCAGCTTATGCAAACCTTGGTTCTGAAGTAACGATTCTTGAAGGTGCGGACGATATTCTGGCAGGATTCGAAAAGCAAATGACGCAAATCGTCAAAAAAGGCCTGAAGAAAAAAGGTGTGGAAGTTGTTGTAAAAGCATCTGCTAAAGGCGTGGAAGAAACAAAAGACGGCGTCGTAGTAACATACGAAGCAAAAGGTGAAGAAGTGAAGATTGAAGCGGACTACGTTCTTGTAACAGTTGGCCGCCGACCAAACACGGATGAAATCGGCTTGGAAGGTCTTGGCTTGAATATGACTGACCGCGGTTTGATCGAAGTGGACAAGCAGTGCCGTACGAACGTGCCGAATGTTTATGCAATCGGTGATATCGTTGCGGGACCTCAGCTTGCACATAAAGCTTCTTATGAGGCGAAAATTGCTGCGGAAGCTATCTCAGGCGAAAAATCTGAAGTAGATTACATGGCAATCCCTGCTGTCTGCTTCACAGATCCTGAACTTGCGACTGTAGGCTTGAACGAAAAACAGGCAAAAGATGAAGGATATGAAGTAGTTACCGGTAAATTCCCGTTCGCTGCAAACGGCCGCGCACTTTCACTGGATGCGACAGAAGGCTTTGTAAAGCTTGTGGCGCGTAAAGAAGACGGTTTATTGCTGGGCGCTCAAATCGTTGGGGAAAACGCTTCTGATATGATCGCAGAACTCGGATTGGCGATTGAAGCGGGAATGACATTGGAAGACGTTTCCATGACAATTCATGCTCACCCGACATTGGGAGAAATTTCAATGGAAGCGGCAGAAGTTGCTCTTGGCAAACCGATTCACATGATGACGAAATAAAACAACATGAATTTCACAACCCATGGGAATGTATTCTCATGGGTTATTTTCACATTTTGAAAAAAGGGGAGTGGGGATGTTATGTGGAAGACTAGAGTGACAGAATTGTTTGGAATCGAATATCCGATTGTGCAAGGCGGTTTGGCGCACTTGGCATATGCTGATTTGGCGGCTGCGGTTTCAGAGGCAGGCGGATTAGGCCAGATCACTGCGATGAGCCTGCCGTCTCCTGATGCCTTGAGAGAGGAAATCCGCTCTGTGCGGCAAAAGACAGATAAGCCGTTTGGCGTAAACTTTGCGATAGGCAGTCATGGCAGATCTTACGAGGATATGGTGAATGTCGCGCTTGAGGAGAATATCGAAATCGTTTCGGTAACCGGAGGGAATCCCGCGCCGCTGTTTGATATGCTAAAAGGAACTGCGGTGAAAAAGATGGTATTAGTCGCTGCGAGAAGACAAGCGCAAAAAGCAGAAGAAATTGGTGCGGACGCTGTCATCGCTGTGGGGCAGGAAGGCGGCGGTCATTTGGGCCGCGATGATATCGGGACGATGGTTTTAATTCCGAGAATTGCAGATTCCGTCAGTATACCAGTGATCGGTTCCGGCGGCATAGGCGATGGCCGCGGCTGGATGGCTGCGCATGCGCTGGGGGCGGAAGGGATTGAAATGGGTACGCGCTTTATCGCAACAAAAGAGTGTGTAGACGCATCTCCAGCCTATATTGAATCACTTCTTGCAAGCAGTGAGCAGGATACGACGATTATCAAACGGACAATCGGTGCACCGGCTCGCGCATTATCAAATGACTGGACAAAACGGATTCTGGAAAAAGAAGCGGAAGGCGCAGGCTATGAAGGACTGAAAACTTATATTAGCGGGGAAGCTAACCGTAAATTCATCCATGAAGGTGATGCAGATCAAGGATTCGGCTGGGGCGGACAAGTCGCAGGAATGATTGAAGATGTGCCGGCAGTCGCTGAATTATTTGCGCGCATGAAAAAGGAAGCGCTGTCAATACGTGAAAAATGGACAATAAATTAAGGAGTGGCGACGATGGCAGGATATCAATATCCGCTGCGTGCGGATTGGTCAACAGAAGAAATTGTGAAAGTGATTGACTTTTTCAATAAGGTAGAGCAAGCGTTTGAATCATCGGTTGAGCGGGATGAATTTATGAAATATTACCGCGCATTCAAAAGCGTGGTTCCTTCCATGGCCGAAGAAAAAACGTTATGTAAAGAATTTGAGGAAAGCAGCGGCTACGTTTCCTTCCGTGCCGTAAAAGCAGCTAAGGAAGGCCGAAGCGGGGAATTGCTGAAACTGAAAAAATAAAACAATGTATCATATACAGTCCTGCCGAATAAAAAAACTGCTTGAATCCATGTTGTATTATCACGGTTTCAAGCAGTTTTTTATATATTTTGCTTACTGAAATTCTGATATTTGCAGATTTATATCTGCCGTATTGTGTGCCCGCATACAGTTTTTTTATGAATGAATAACTGTATCGTAAACAGGCAGTAATTGCGTAAGTGTATCTTCTGCATAGGCGTAAAACTGCTGTTCGTTCATTTTTGCGGCATCTTCTCTTGGAAGGTGCCGGCCCACTAAAAACTCCGCTTTTTTAACTGTCTGCAGACGGTCCAGCAACTTTTCGAGACCTCCGCTGCCCGCTTCACAGATTAACTCTGCTTCAGGCTTCATGTGATCTCCGGATACGATGAAATCATCCGGCAATGATGTAAGAACTTGCATGTTTTTCTCTAATCGTTCCGCAATGCCTTTTTTATCAGGATTTTCATAAATAATTGCAAGCACGATGAATAAATGGGTGCCCCATAAGCCAATCTGAAAGTGAGGCAGCGCTTTATAACCCCGTTTAGCAGGAGCGAATGCCACCCAGCTGTCTGTAGGTGGATTTACCGTTCGTCTTGCGTGTTTTGCGACATGTGGAAAAAACTCACCTTTGCCGTGGGCAGAAAGGCGGTGTGCGAAATGGTTTCCGAGTTCAGCAAATTTAGGCTGAATGTTTTGTTGTAAAGCTGTCATGCGCTTGTCCAGGCCTTCAATGGCGAAAACGTCAAATTCTTTTGCTGACCAATAAGACTGAGTCAAGAAAATCTCCTCCAGTTTGTAATCACTACGTTTATCTTATCAGTAAACGGGGAATAATTTAAAATAACAAGGCTCCCAACCACTTGAAGTCGCAATCTTCACATACCTTATTATAAGGCGGTCGGAGTCAATCACTAATTAAAAGGGGTGCTACTAATGAAACAGGTTGTTCATTTCGTCCGAAAAGAAGATGTTGAGAGAGAATATATCAGAACACTGCATTTGGAACTGGATTATGAATTAGCTACTCTTTATGATGCACTGCAAGAACAGGACACGGCACAAGTTGAAAAAAGTAAGACGAGGCTTGCTGAAATTCACAACGAATTGGAGACGCTAAATGTATTCACGGTGTAAGTGCAACTTAGTAAAAAGACATCCCCATTTCCTTCAGAATTGAAGAAAATGTGACGGGATGTCTTTTTACTTAAACTCCTGTAACCGTATTCCCTTTTGTTCCGTTTGCTGTATGTTATACTAGCACTAGTCGGAATGGGAAGAGGTGGCATAATGAATCTTAATGCGATCGATCGATATGCAAAATCGTTAATCAAAGAGGCTGGCCACAAGATACGCGTGTCATTTTTCAGTACAATTGACATCGATTCTAAGGCAGATGCCAATGATTTGGTTACCAACATCGATAGAGAAGTGGAGAGCTTTTTTATTGAGCGGGTAAGACAAGACTTTCCGGAACATAAAATGGTTTCGGAAGAAGGGTTTGGAGACAGGATTTCTTCGCTTGAGGGAGTCGTTTGGTTCCTGGATCCTATTGACGGTACGATGAACTTTATCCATCAAAAACGAAACTTTGCAATATCTTTGGGGATTTATGTAGACGGCGTGGGGATGCTGGGCTACATATATGATGTAATGCGTGATGAACTGTATCATGCAGCAAAAGGCGAAGGCGCTTATTTCAATGACGAGCGGCTGCCGCAACTTGAAATCACACCGCTTGAGGAAGCAATCATCGGCATCAACGCCAGCTGGGTTGCACCGAATCACCGGGTGGAAAATGAAAAAATTATCGAGCTTGTCACACGCTGCCGCGGCACCCGTTCATACGGTTCAGCGGCGATTGAGCTGGCATATGTATCGTCAGGAAGAATTGATGCGTATATTTCGATGCGGCTAGCTCCTTGGGATATAGCAGGGGGAATCGTCATCGCACAAGAAGTAGGTGCGGTAGCAACAAATTTAGAAGGTGTAAAACCGCATCTTCTTGGAACTGACACATTTATTGTCACACGTCCGGGACTGCATGAGGAAATACTGACAAAATATATCCGACTAAAATAAAAAAAGGGGCTGTTTGTTAAACCTGAGAGGTTTAATTTGCAGTCCCTTTGAGTTATTTATAGCGTGCCTTCCCTGCGCATACGTGCTTTTGTTTTAAATCCGTTGCCCATGATCAGAATCAGGGCAGCAATGGCAAGGACGACAACCAGCAGACTGCGCATGCCGATTCCAACACCAATTGCAGACATGGAAAGTACGGCGCCGAGTGAATAAATTACGAAAATCCACTTAATGTCTTTCAAAAAAATCCCTCCATATAAAATTAAATATTATTTAAATGAACGATCTTGTGCTATAATAACACAGTTGAACATCTGAAATAAAGATAAACGGAGTGAAAAAATGACAAACGAACGTACAGATCTTAGAAATATTGCAATTATTGCTCACGTAGACCACGGTAAAACGACATTGGTCGACCAATTACTAAAACAATCCGGGATTTTCCGGTCAAACGAGCACGTGGATGACCGTGCAATGGACTCAAATGAATTAGAACGTGAACGAGGAATTACGATCTTAGCTAAAAATACAGCTATTGAATATAATGATACAAAAATTAACATCCTGGATACACCCGGACACGCTGATTTCGGCGGCGAAGTAGAAAGAATTCTGCGCATGGTAGACGGCGTCATCTTAGTTGTCGATTCATTCGAAGGATGTATGCCGCAAACACGCTTTGTTCTAAAGAAAGCGTTAGAAACAAACCTGAAGCCGATTGTAGTTGTAAATAAAATCGACCGTGAATTTGCAAGACCTGAAGAAGTGGTGGACGAGGTACTGGAATTATTCATCGAGCTGGATGCAAACGATGAGCAATTGGAGTTCCCAGTTGTGTATGCCTCTGGATTTAACGGGACTGCAAGTCTTTCTCCAGATCCTGAGACTCAGGAAGATACGCTGCGTGTACTTTATGAGTCAATTCTTGAAAATATCCCTTCACCAGTTGATAACCGTGATGAGCCGCTTCAATTCCAGGTATCTTTGCTGGACTATAATGACTACGTCGGCCGTATCGGAATCGGACGTATTTTCCGCGGAACAATGAAGGTTGGAGAGCAGGTCGCGGTACTTAAACGGGATGGTTCCGTAAAGAATTTACGTGTAACCAAACTGTATGGCTTTATGGGTCTGAAACGCGTAGAAGTAGAAGAAGCATACGCGGGTGACCTTGTAGCGGTTTCCGGAATGGGTGATATTGACGTTGGTGAAACTGTCTGCCCGACTAATCATCAGGAAGCACTTCCTGAACTTCACATTGATGAGCCTACGCTGCAAATGCGTTTCTTAGTCAACAACAGCCCGTTTGCAGGACGCGAAGGGAAATGGGTAACTGCGCGTAAGATTCAAGAGCGTCTGGATCAGCAGCTTGAGACAGATGTTTCATTACGTGTAGATCAGACAGATTCTCCGGACGAGTGGATTGTATCCGGACGCGGTGAACTGCACTTGTCTATTTTGATCGAAAACATGCGCCGTGAAGGTTTTGAATTGCAAGTTTCTAAACCGCAGGTAATTATTCGTGAAATCGACGGGCAGCGAAGCGAACCTTTCGAGCGTGTACAAATTGATGTGCCAGAAGAACATACTGGATCTATCATTGAATCTATCGGTGAGCGTAAAGGTGAAATGCTGGATATGATCAATAACGGCAATGGACAAGTGCGTCTAATATTCTTAGTGCCTGCCCGCGGATTGATTGGTTATACAACAGAATTCCTAACATTAACGCGCGGATACGGAATTCTAAACCACACGTTTGACAGCTACAAGCCGGTTACATCCGGTAAAATCGGCGGCAGACGTCACGGGGTTCTTGTTTCAATGGAGAACGGTACAGTCACCGGCTATGGTGTTATGCAGCTGGAGGACCGCGGAACAATGTTTGTTGAAACAGGTGCGGAAATCTATGCAGGCATGGTAGTTGGGGAAAGCAACCGGGACAGTGATTTGACCATTAACCTGACGAAAATTAAGCATGCAACCAACGTTCGTTCCGCAACAAAAGATCAAACAGTTACAACGAAAAAACCGCGTATTTTGTCGCTTGAGGAAGCATTGCAGTATATTGGTGATGACGAATACTGTGAAGTTACGCCGCAAACTATCCGACTGCGCAAAAAAATTCTTGACAAGAGTGAACGTGAACGTGTAAATAAAAAGAAGAAACTTGGCGAATAATATAGATAGAAGGGAATGTATGAAATGAGAGTAAAAGATTCAGAAATGGTCTACAATCGGATGTCGGGAATCGCGCGCATGATCTATGAACTTGCGCCTGATTTCACGATGGCCGGCTATATTCTGTTGGCGCTCGTTTTCATCATGTCTGCTATTGTGTATAAGCTTGGATTTGCAAGAAAGATCAGTTTTTGGCGGAATGTCGTCATCTATGCATTTTTATTTATCGGATGCTTAATTTTGACATTCCTGGCCTTCTTCCTTCCGATAGTAGAAGGACTTTTTGTGGCCGCTGCTATTCTTATTATCTATCGTGTCCGTCGGATGAACGAACACAAAAAAGACTCCGTTGTGCAATAACAACGAAGTCTTTTTTTGATTAAAAATCTTTTTCTGTCAGATGCGAGCTGCGGTAAAAGACAAAATTACCGGTCGCAATCCGTTTCTCTGTCAAATCACTGATCCGCTCTTTGCAGGTTGGGCACATATACGTATGAATGGGCTTATTCCGCAACTTCTTGGCGAGTGGATTATCATCTGGCAATTGATTGATTTGGTCGCAAAGGACACATTTTACGCGCATTCCAGCCACTCCTTCAGTCCACTTGGATTGCATGAACATCACGGATCGGTGAATCTTTATTCGACCCGTCTTTGAACAGTACATGGACAGGTCCATCTTCACGAAGAGGTTTGCCTTCATGACTGAATTTGAAAATAATGTTGGCCGCTTCCTCAAGTGGGTACGTGTATTTGTCGTCTTTTGTAATTAATGTGAACGTCTTGGCGTTTGCTGACGGTACAGCATTATGAATAAAAGGTTTCAAAACGATGCCGAAGCTGCTTGAAAGCATTTTGTTCTTCTCGTAGCGCTTTTCACTTTTCAAAGTAGGCGGATAGATGGCACCTTCCATAATTTCGCGTGACCAGTGCTTTCCCATCTTTTCTTTATATTCTTCCATTTCATCTCTCTCGACAAATCCCTCTGTAAAAAATTCGTCAAGATCGATTCGGCGATCATCAAATATCCAAACGGTAGGATCCAGCGTGATCGCATGTTTAACATTTCCGGTAATCGGTATAATCAGTTCCAAGATACTTCCCCCTCATTCAATTGTCACTAGAGTAAGTATACCGTTTCATAGATGAAGTGAAAAGGATTTCATTTCAGATCATTTTTTTCATTGGGTAACGCTTGCAATTTTCATAAGCAAAAGATACAATTTAGACATTAACACCTTGCGGGAATAATGAGTAATGGGGGCGTCTCCATGGATATAGAAGTTCAAGATACGTACAAAGAACAAGCCATGAAACAACTGCAGATCGACGCAGAGAAAATTGCGAAGCTGATCAAAGTTCAAATGGATAATTTAACTATGCCGCAATGTCCGCTATATGAGGAAGTACTCGATACGCAAATGTACGGGCTGTCCCGTGAAATTGATTTTGCCGTGAAGCTCGGTCTCGTTGAGCATGAAAAGGGCCGTGAAATACTCTCTATGCTGGAAAAAGAGTTAAACATCTTGCATGAACTGTATACAAATAAATAAATGGAAGACTCAAACTACTCCAACAGTTTGAGTTTTTTATTTAGGACGATGAGGTACAAGGAAAATGAAGACTTATATGAATCGAATTTTACGCAATTTTGATTATCCGTTATTTGCAGTATATATGCTGCTCTGCGTGTTTGGCCTGATTATGATATACAGTGCCAGCATGGTATGGTCCATGAATATTTATAATTTCGAGCCATCACATTTCTTTAAAAAACAGATAAAGAGTCTGGCAATTGCTATACCGGCCTTTCTCGTTGTATCCATAATACCTTACCGGCACTACAGAAGTAAGAAGTTCTTATATACTGCACTTGGTATCATGTTTACACTATTAGTTCTTGTCAAATTCATAGGGTTTGGTGATGCAGTCGGAGCGAAGAGCTGGCTTTCCCTCCCATTCGGGCTTGGGAACCTGCAGCCGACTGAAGTGGCGAAAATTGCCTTTATCGTGTATTTCTCAGGTGTATTCGCAAATAAGTATTACGCGGGAACACTGGATGAAATAAAAACGACGATTTTTCCGACGTTTTCCATTTTGACGGCTTCTCTGTTATTAGTTCTATTGGAGCCGGATTTCGGGGCAACGATGATTTTATTCCTGGTGGCTATATCGGTTATTATGGCCAGCGGAATGAAAGTAAAAAATTATTTAATCATCAGCCGATTCTTTGCATTACTTGGTGTTTTAATCGGAATTGTCCTGTGGATTAAGTGGGATACAGTCATGACCGTATCGCGAATGGGGCGTTTTCTTGCCTTCACAGATCCCTTTGAATACATTCAGGGATCAGGCCTGCAAATCGTTAATGGCTACATCGCAATAGGTGCCGGAGGTCTGAAAGGGGTGGGTCTTGGAAACTCTATTCAGAAACTTGGGTATTTACCTGAACCCCATACTGATGTTATCATGGCTGTAATCTCTGAAGAAACAGGCATATTTGGAACAACGCTTGTTCTTGGGGGTCTATTCTTTATTGTAATGAGAGCGTTTACTGTTGCATTGCGCACAAAAGATGCACATGCACGAATGCTTGCGGCTGGTGTAGGCAGCTTGATTGCTATCCAAACACTAGTGAATTTAGGAGGATTGACAGGACTGATCCCGTTGACAGGCGTTACACTGCCATTCATCAGTTACGGAGGTACATCAGTAGTATTCCTGTCGATTGCGCTTGGCATACTGATGAATGTTTCGATGTTCGTCAAGTATGAGAAAACGAAGTAGAGAGGATTGAATTATTGGTGGAGAGAAGAGAGATCAAGAGAGTACTAGTCGCAAACCGCGGCGAAATTGCAATACGAGTATTCCGGGCGTGTACAGAATTAGGCATCGCCACAGTAGGTATTTATTCAGCAGAAGACCGGGCATCTCTGCATCGATACAAATCCGATCAGTCATTTTTAGTAGGCGAAGGCAAGAAACCAATCGACGCTTACTTGGACATCGAAGGAATAATTGATATTGCAAAGAAAGCAAAGGTAGACGCGATTCACCCGGGCTATGGTTTCTTAGCCGAGAATGCGGAGTTTGCGGCCCGTCTGGAAGAGGAAGGGATTATCTTCATCGGCCCTACATCAAAACATCTGGAAATGTTCGGCGATAAGGTAAAGGCAAGAGAACAGGCGATTGCTGCAGATATTCCGGTTATACCAGGAAGCGACGGACCTGTCACATCAGTGGAAGAGGTCGCAGCGTTTGGAGAACAGTACAAATATCCGATCATTATTAAAGCTTCACTTGGCGGCGGGGGACGCGGCATGCGGATCGTCGAATCACCTGAAGAGGTGAATGAAGCATATAATCGTGCGAAATCCGAAGCGAAGTCTGCATTTGGATCTGATGAAGTGTATGTGGAGAAATATATTACAAACCCGAAACATATAGAAGTGCAAATACTGGGAGATACATATGGTGAAATTGTCCATTTGTACGAGCGTGACTGTTCCATACAGCGCCGCCATCAGAAAGTAGTGGAAATTGCTCCTTCCATCTCGCTGACCGATGAGCTGCGGGAAGCAATTTGCGAAGCAGCAGTCAAACTGTCCAAGAATGTATCCTATATCAATGCCGGTACAGTAGAGTTTCTGGCAGCCGATGATTCATTTTATTTCATCGAAGTCAATCCGCGTGTTCAAGTAGAACATACGATAACGGAAATGATTACAGGAATTGATATTGTTCAGTCGCAGATCCTGATTGCAGCGGGCGAGAGTCTGCATTCTGAGAAAGTGAATATTCCCGAGCAGAAAGATATCCCGTTATTCGGCTTTGCAATCCAGTCCCGTGTGACCACGGAAGATCCGCTGAATGACTTCATGCCTGATACAGGAAAAGTAGCGGTCTATCGTTCAAGTGGAGGATTTGGTGTCCGTCTTGATACAGGAAACGCTTATCAAGGTTCTGTCATCAGTCCTTATTATGATTCATTGTTGGTTAAAGTCTCTACATGGGGCCCGACATTCAGCGATGCTGCAAGCAAAATGTACAGAAATTTGAAGGAATTCAGAATACGCGGGATTAAAACAAATATTCCTTTCCTTGAAAATGTAGTATGCCATGAAAACTTTTTAACAGGCGACTATAATACGAGCTTCATCGATAAAACGCCTGAATTATTTACCTTTGCCGAGAAACAGGACCGAGGCACAAAAATGCTGTCGTATCTTGGAAACGTTACCATTAACGGATTCCCGGGAATTGATGATCCTGCACGGCCTGTTTTGCATCCTGTCCGCATTCCGAAAATTGATCGAAATGTTCCGTTGCCAAAAGGGACGAAGCAGATTTTGGACGAGCGGGGCGCTGACGGACTCGTTAAATGGGTGCTTGAGCAAGACGATGTACTGCTGACGGATACCACATTCCGCGATGGGCATCAATCACTGCTGGCCACCCGTGTAAGAACGAAGGAATTAACACAGATTGCAACGGAAAGTGCGCATTTATTGCCTGACCTATTTTCATTTGAAATGTGGGGCGGAGCAACATTTGATGTAGCATACCGTTTCCTTAAAGAAAGTCCGTGGGATCGTCTGGAGAAACTGCGAGAGCAAATTCCGAACGTTCTGTTCCAAATGTTATTCAGAGGAGCTAATGCAGTCGGGTATACAAACTACCCAGATAATGTAATCCGTGAATTCATCAAAGAATCTGCTGCATCAGGCATTGATGTATTCCGTATTTTCGACAGCTTGAACTGGATCAAAGGAATGGAAGTTGCGATTGACGAAGCGCGTTCGACAGGTAAGATTGCTGAGGCGGCGATTTGTTATACAGGTGATATTCTGGACGACAGCCGTGCGAAATATACCGTTAATTATTACAAAGAGATGGCAAAAGAACTGGAAGCTGTCGGTGCGCATATGCTGGCGATCAAGGATATGGCAGGATTGTTGAAACCTGAAGCAGCATATCGTTTAGTTTCTGAATTAAAAGAGACTACAAATCTTCCGATCCACTTGCATACACATGATACGAGCGGCAACGGGATTTATATGTATGCCAAAGCTATCGAGGCTGGCGTGGATATTGTAGATACGGCAATTGGTTCTATGTCAGGGATGACATCACAGCCGTCTGCCAACTCCCTTGCGTATGCATTGCAAAATAACGAGCGGAGTGTTCGGGCAGAAACCAAGTCATTGGAAGAATTGTCGCATTATTGGGAAGATGTGCGTAAATATTACAGCCCGTTTGAAAGCGGTATGAACAGTCCTCACTCAGAGGTGTATGTCCATGAAATGCCGGGCGGGCAATATTCCAACCTGCAGCAACAGTCTAAGGCAGTGGGGCTTGGTGAGCGCTGGGAAGAAGTGAAGAAGATGTACTCCCGCGTGAATTTCCTCTTTGGAGACATTATCAAGGTGACACCGTCTTCCAAAGTAGTTGGGGATATGGCGTTGTTCATGGTGCAAAATGATTTGAACGAGGATACGGTCATATCAAGAGGCGAGTCCATTGATTTCCCGGAATCTGTTATTGAGTTCTTTGAAGGTTCAATCGGACAGCCGTACGGCGGTTTCCCGAAAGAACTGCAAGAAGTCGTTTTGAAGGGAAGGAAAGCGATTACAGTGCGTCCGGGTGAATTATTGGCGCCTGTGAATTTCCAGGATGTATTGAACAAACTGTCTGAAAAGATGGATAAGCCTGCTACGATGCATGATGCACTGGCTTATGTGCTTTATCCAAAGGTCTTTGAGGAGTACATTGAGACTAGAAAGCAGTTCGGCGATGTATCAGTTATTAATACGCCGGAATTCCTGTATGGATTACGTTTAGGTGAAGAGATTGAAATTGAGATTGAGTTCGGAAAAACGCTCATTATCAAATTAGTATCAATCGGCGAACCGAATCCTAATGGAACCCGTGTACTGTACTTTGAATTGAACGGCCAGTCACGAGAAATCGTCATTCAGGACTTCCAAATTGAAACAAAAGACGTGAAAAAGCAGATAGCAGATCCGACGAATGAATCCCACATTGCTGCCACTATGCCGGGTACTGTCCTGCAAGTTGCGGTTTCGATAGGGGAAAAAGTAAAACGCGGAGAGCATTTGCTCATTACAGAAGCAATGAAAATGGAAACAACGATTCAAGCTCCTTTCTCGGGAGTTGTTAAAGCATTATATGTTAGCCCGGGGGATTCTATCTCAACAGGCGATCTGCTGATTGAATTAGAACATTAAAAAACAGCTCCTGCAGGTTCATATACCTGCGGGAGCTGTTTTTCTGTACTTATGTATACTAAAAGCGTGCAGTTGCTGTTTAACAGCTTCTGCACGCTTTTAGTTATTTCTTTGTGCGGCTCCGTGAGACAAGAAGAACCAGGTAAGTCAATAAACCGAATAATAAGGTGACGAACAGTGAATGCAATAAAGCTATATACAAATTCAATTTTGTCAGTACGACAATCATCCCAGTAGCTGCCTGTGCCAGCACAAGAGCGAATGCGGCGATCCAGCCCCAGTAAATGACACGCTGATCACTGTAATGCTTAATAGCTTTAATAGCGATGAACCCAATCCATACGACGATCAGTGCTGCAGCCAGCCTGTGGCCCATCTGGACCCATTCGTACATATTCCTTGGCAAACTGAACTCGTTATTTCGGCACAATGGCCAGTCCGCACAGACAAGGCCCGAGTTGGTATGCCGAACTAGAGCACCGGTATAGATGACAAGATATGAATAAACCGTCACCCCAATCGTATGGAAGTGTAATGATCTGCCTATACGAATTTTGTCTGTATCAAATTTCTTGTCAACCTCGAACACCAGCAGCGTGAGTAAGAAGACAGAGGCAAAAGAAATAAGCGATATGCCGAAATGCAGGGCAAGTATGAAATCACCTTGTCCCCATAATACTTGTGCTGCACCAATCAATGCCTGTAGAATTAAGAAGAATACAGCCATAAATGAAAGGAATTTGGTTTCCCTGACATGCCCCAGTGATCTCCAGGACCAGACAGCGAGTACCACAATGAAAATTCCTACGCCGCCGGTTACGATTCGGTGCGAGAATTCAATCAATACTTCTGCTGTAATTTCATCCGGAATCAGCTGTCCGTTACAGCCCGGCCAGTGTCTTCCGCAGCCCATCCCGCTGTCTGTTTTTGTAACTAATGCCCCTCCGAGCAAGATGGCAAGCATTCCAATCGTGGAAGCAACCGCAAACCATTTTAAAAATCTGTTGTATCGCAAGTATGAAACACCTTCTTCTATTGAATTGATCTCAAACAGAGATCGATTTACGTTGAAATTTGCCCGAAACAAAGAAAAAATAATTTTGGAGCAACTTGTTGCATTATCTGGTTTTCTGTTGATAAAGGGCATCTATTGCAAGCTTTATGATAACGAAAAAAATCATGAAACACAATGGCGGCATGGAAGAAACCATTATAGTGCAGGGCTTTTCACAAATTGTTCATAAAAAAGCCTCTTTAACTTCACAAATGCCGCCTGTAAATGGATTACTATATAGAAAGTGAAGGACAAAGACACAAAGGTTGCACGAAACCGCTATAAATTGAGAAATGGTCTAGAAATTACAGACGATTTTCGATATAGTAGGTGGTAGGGTCTTTGCTGAAAACTTTGAAAGGAGGGTTATTATGTCAAACGGTCGAACGCTTTCGACAGTTGCAGATCCAAAAGTAGAGACAATTACCTTGTGGAAAGACTTTTTGGCGCTGATTAAGATAGGTATTGTCAATTCCAATTTAATCACTACGTTCACCGGTCTTTTTTTGGCATTTCAATTCACTGGCAAAAGTTTTCTCCACAATTTTGATCTTCTGGTATTTGCAATTCTGGGCACTGGGTTGATCATCGCATCATCAGGTGCTATGAATAACTTGATTGACCGTGATATTGACCCTGTCATGTCAAGAACGAAGTCGAGACCGACAGTAACGGGAAGATTTAAAGCTCCCGCTGTGCTGACGTTGGCCGTAACATTTATGATTGCAGGAGAAGTACTGCTGTTTTCTGCATCTTCCATGGCAGGCTGGCTAGGCATCTTGGGCGTATTCGCTTACGTTGTGTTATATTCCATGTGGTCTAAACGCAAACACGTGAGCAATACAGTAGTAGGAAGTCTGTCAGGAGCAATTCCACCCCTTATTGGATGGGCAGCGGTTGATCCTACACTGCCGATGGGAGCGTGGGCATTGTTTTTAATCATGTTTATTTGGCAGCCTCCGCATTTCTATGCGCTGGCCATGCGCAGAACAGAAGAGTATCGGGCGGCGAACATTCCCATGCTGCCGGTAATAAAAGGATTTGAGCGGACGAAAAAATCCATGCTTATGTGGGTGCTTTTGTTATTTCCTCTTCCTTTCTTATTGCAGCAGCTCGGTACAGGATTTGTAGTTTTTGCAACACTGTTGAATGTAGGCTGGCTTTACCTGGCGCTTAAAGGTTTTAAGGCCAAAGAAGATTTGAAGTGGGCAACATCGATGTTTGTATATTCATTGAATTACATGACTATCCTGTTTGTTTCCATGATTATTTTCTCTATATTCATCTGACGGTTCGGAATTCTTTCTTTAAAACAGGAATTCATCATACAGAGGCACTCAGTCCTCGATAGCAGAAAATCATTTTTTCAGAAAGAGAGGTATTAGTTAGCGATGATTAAAGGACTCAAAAAGTGGCGTCTCTTTTCATTACTTGCGGTTTTCGCCGTGTTCCTGGCAGGTTGCGGACAAGAAGAAATTTCAACCTTCCATCCGGCTGGACAAGTCGCTCAAGATCAGTTTAACTTGCTGCTGTTGGCATCAGGAATTATGTTACTAGTCATCATTGTAGTAGTGGCAATCTATACTGTTGCACTATTACGCTTCAGACGTTCTAAATTGGGTGAAGATCATATACCTGAACAAGTGGAAGGAAGTCACACACTTGAGCTGATCTGGACATTCATTCCGATTGTATTAATTCTTATCCTAGCGGTTCCTACGGTTTACTACACTTATAAATTAGGTGATGTAAAAGCAATGGAAGCGGTTGATGAGGATGGAAACGCTGAAAACTTAGTAGTTGATGTTACAGCGAAATTGTATTGGTGGGAGTTCGAGTATCCTGATCTAGGTATTGTTACAGCTCAGGAACTGGTAGTACCGACAGATGAAAAAGTTTATTTCAACTTAATCGCTGCAGACGTTAAGCACTCATTCTGGATTCCATCAGTCGGAGGTAAGCTTGACACGAACGTTGAGAACGTGAATAAATTTTATCTCTCATTTGAAAGAGAATCTGAAGGCTTGAAAGACGGCGTTTTCTACGGAAAATGTGCTGAACTTTGCGGACCTTCACACGCTTTGATGGACTTCAAAGTGAAAACATTACCGAGAGATCAGTTTGATGACTGGGTCGCAGGAATGCAAAAGACAGCAGAAGAACCTGTTGTTGCAAATGCTGACGGCGAAGCAGTATTCTCTCAAAGCTGTATCGGCTGTCACGCAGTTTCAGGTGTTGGTGAGTCAGGAGCGCAGGGACCAAACTTAGCATCGTTCGGGGATCGTAACCGAGTGGCAGGTTTCCTTGAGCACGACGAAGAGAACTTGAAAGACTGGATTCGTGATACACAGAAACACAAACCTGGCAATACGATGCCTTCATTCAGTAAAGATCAAATTTCTGATGAAGACTTGGATGCATTAGCTGAATACTTATTAGGCTTAAAAGTCGAAAAATAATTTTCAAACGGAAATTGAATAGGAGGTAACACAGTGAGTTCAGTTGCTCAAAAAAGTGGCTTTGGCGCAACGCTATGGGATTGGCTGACAACAGTCGACCATAAGAAGATTGGAATTCTGTATCTCCTCGGGGGATTATTCTTCTTCGTTCTTGGCGGTATTGAAGCGATGATTATCCGTCTTCAGTTGATCACGCCGAACAATGATCTCGTAAGCGCAGGGCTTTTCAATGATTTAATTACAATGCACGGAACGACCATGATTTTCCTGGCAGCAATGCCGATTCTCTTTGGTTTTATGAACGCCATTATGCCGCTTCAAATCGGAGCGCGTGACGTCGCGTTCCCATTCATTAACTCATTAGGTTTTTGGATGTTCGCATTTGGCGGATTGTTCCTTAACATTTCTTGGTTATTCGGTGAGGTTCCAGATGCTGGATGGACATCCTACGCATCTTTATCACTTCACTCACCAGGTCATGGTGTTGATTTCTATGCAATCGGTTTACAAATTGCCGGTGGCGGTACGTTAATGGCGGGGATTAACTTCCTAGTTACTATCATTAACATGCGTGCACCAGGGATGACATATATGCGTATGCCTTTGTTTACTTGGACTACGTTTGTAGCGTCTGCGATGATTTTATTCGCATTCCCTCCATTGACTGTTGGGTTGTTCTTCTTAACATTTGACCGTATGTTCAGCGGTAACTTCTTTGATCATACGATGGGCGGAAACACAATTATCTGGGAGCATATTTTCTGGATCTTCGGACACCCTGAAGTATATATCCTGATCTTACCGGCATTCGGTATTTTCTCTGAAGTATTTTCTGTATTTGCCCGTAAGCGTCTTTTCGGTTACACAGCGATGGTATTCGCAACTGTGCTAATCGGTTTCCTTGGCTTCATGGTATGGGCTCACCATATGTTTACAGTAGGTCTTGGACCGACAGCGAACGCAATTTTCGCGGTAGCAACTATGGCGATTGCTGTACCAACAGGTGTTAAAATCTTTAACTGGCTGCTCACGATTTGGGGCGGCAGCATTAAAGTTACAACTCCGATGCTGTATGCTCTAGGTTTCATTCCATCATTCGTAATGGGTGGGGTTACTGGAGTAATGCAAGGTGCTGCACCACTTGACTATCAGTTACACGATTCTTACTTTATCGTTGCTCACTTCCACTACGTAATCGTAGGTGGGGTAGTACTGGCTATTTTCGCAGGGCTTCACTACTGGTGGCCAAAAATGTTCGGTACAATGTTACATGAAGGTTTAGGTAAAATTACATTTGTATTCTTCTTTATCGGTTTCCACTTAACATTCCTGATTCAGCACTGGTTAGGATTCTGGGGAATGCCACGCCGTGTTTGGACATATATGGACGGACAAGGCTGGAATATGTCAAATATGATCAGTACAGTCGGTGCGCTATTAATGGCAGTTGGTTTTACAGTAATGGTAATCAATATCATTATGACAACTGTTAAAAACGAGCGTGTCGGAAATGACCCTTGGGGCGACGGACGTACACTTGAGTGGGCGATTCCATCTCCACCGCCTTTCTATAACTTCCCTGCAACTCCATTAATCCGTGGTTTGGATACTCTTTGGATTGAGAAGACAGAAGGCAGCAAGGAAATGATTACCCCGGCTGAACCTATTACGGACATTCATATGCCTAACGGTTCGATTATTCCAATGTTAATGACTCTGGGATTATTCATTGCCGGATTCGGTGCAATGTTCCATCAAGAAACATCTTGGGGACTTCCGGTATTAGTTTTCGGTCTTGCATTTACATTTGTTATGATGGCCGCTCGTTCATTAAAAGATGATCTGGGATACTATGTAACGAAAGAGCAAATTCTTCAAGATATAGAGAATAGTAAAAGGGGGCGTAACTAATGGATTTGAATACTAAATTCACCCCTGAGACGTGGCCTGCTAATCCTGAAAAGGCTACTTTGGAAGCTAAAAACAAATTCGTTGGTTTCTGGCTTTTCCTTGGCGGGGAGACGATTCTCTTCGCAACATTGTTCGCAACGTATATGGCATTGAAAAACAAAGGTCCAAGCGGTTTTGGTTTTACAACCCAGGAGCTTTATACATTGCCGTTAGTATTTGTTATGACAATGCTTCTTTTAACTTCTTCCTTAACAAGTGTGTATGCAATGTACCACCTGAAGAGTTATAACTTTAAAAAGATGCAGCTATGGCTGGCACTGACAGCATTTTTAGGACTTGGGTTCTTGATGTTAGAAGTTTATGAGTTCACTCACTATGTTCAAGAAGGCTTTACGTTCAACAATAGTGCGTTCAGTTCCTCTTTCTTCACGTTAGTTGGAACACACGGATTCCACGTAGCGATTGGTTTGGTTTGGGTTACATTGTTAATCTTCCGTAACTCCAAGCGCGGATTGAATTTGTATAACGCAACAAAGTATTATACATTTTCATTGTACTGGCACTTCATTGACGTAGTTTGGGTATTCATCTTCACTGTAGTCTACTTGATGGGAGTGATCGGTTAAGATGTCTGAAATTCAAATGATTAAAAGATCTCCTGCTGAACAGTCACTGTCACAACGTCGGGCAAAGGAAGCTATGCGCAGTCAAGTTGCGATGTTTTCTCTGATGATTTTCTTAACACTCATCTCTTTCTCGATGGTAGTTGCCCATATTTCTGATGTTGCAGGTTTCTCAAAATACTTTGTTATTCCAACATTATTCCTCTTTGCAATCGTACAAGTTGGTCTCCAGCTGTATTACTTCATGCATATGAGTGAAAAAGGACATGGCATTCCACAAATGTTTATGTTCACGGGTGCATTGCTTGGATTCCTTATCCCGCTTACATTCGTAACAATCGTTTGGTGGTAAATAATAGAAAGAGCTTATGGATTCGTCCATAAGCTCTTTTTATTATTATACTGGAAATGAAATTGTCAAAGTTCGTACATTGAGTTATGGTTTGTATGCTCGTATAATTAGAAGAGTGAAGTATTCGACAGCGTTGTAAACGTGATGCAATCATGAGCACACATTGTTCAGCAACTCGCAAAGCATAGTGTAATATGGATACTCGAGTTGATCATAAAAGGAGAGTGATTGTTTTGCCTTTAAGTATTTTTGGTTTTCGGGCTTTATGGAGTCCTTATTTTTTACTGGCCATTGCGCTGGGGATTGTTTTGTATTATCTTATCACGGTCAAATGGAGAGGCCGTTTTGAAGGATCTGAGCCATTAACGAAACGCCAGGCTGTATACTTCCTGTCATCTATGGCGCTTCTATATATTGTTAAAGGATCCCCTATGGATTTAATGGGACATATTTTATTCTCTGTCCATATGGCTCAAATGGCAATTTTGCTGCTGATGGTTGCACCGTTCTTTATTATCGGAATTCCAAACTGGATTTGGGAAAAGCTGCTGACCATAAAGATATTCAATAAAATCTTTATGTTATTTACGAAACCGCTTATAAGTTTGTTATTATTTACATTAATGTTTTCCATGTATCACTATCCGCTCATTCTGGATGTAGTTAAATTGAGCTTGCCATTGCATACAATTTTCACTATTACACTTTTCTTATCCGCTATCTTCCTCTGGTGGCCGATTGTGAATACAGTTAAAGGACAGCCGCAGTTACATGGCTTGAAGAAAATCGGTTATGTGATTTTAAGTGCATTACTCATCACACCTGCCTGCTCGTTAATTATATTTGTAGACGTGCCTGTATATGAAACGTACCAGAGCGGTGAAGCGTGGTTAAAGGCGATGGCATTGTGTGTGCCAAGCGGAACGCTGGCCGGCCTGTCTGGCATGGGAATCTCGGGTCCGGAGCTGTTTACGGATATGCCGACTATCTATGATCAGCAATTAGGCGGTATCTTGATGAAAGTAATACAGGAACTTATTTATGTGGTAGTCATCGGACGTATCTTCTTAAGCTGGGCAAAGTATGAAAAAGACAATGCTGATGAAATTACACGGCAGGACATGCTGAAACGTCAGAAGTTAACGATGCATGGCTAACAGATTTTAAAAAGGGGTTAATGAGCAATGGATCTTCCTTTACTGCCTACTGTCAGTACATTTTTCATCGTATTATCCGCGATCCTGGTTGCAGTCGGATGGAAGTTAATACGTCAAAGGAAAATAGAAGCTCATCAGAAAACGATGATTGCGGCTGCAGTGTCCGCTGTGCTGTTCTTTATTATTTATATTTCCAGAACAGTATTTATCGGTAATACAGCCTTTGGCGGACCAGATTCGCTGAAAGTTTATTACACCATATTTTTGATTTTTCATATCGTACTGGCAACAACAGGTGCCGTATTCGGCGTCGTTACTATTATTGCCGGCCTTAGGAACAACCTGTCACGTCATCGAAAAATCGGACCTGTGACAAGTATCATCTGGTTTTTCACCGCTATTACAGGTGTCGCTGTATACTTGCTGCTGTATGTCTTTTATAAAGGCGGCGAAACCACTTCTGTATTTAAAGCAATCCTTGGTTTTTAATAAGGCTTATAGGCTGAAGATTATTCACAGGGCACGTGTGGATGATCTTCAGCTTTTTCTTTGCCATACGAGGCTGGGAAAAAATTAAAAATAAAGTCCGTTCCCCTGCGCTCCAAAAGGCACGCTTTCCGCGGGGTGCGCTTGAGCCTCCTCGTCGCTGGCGCTCCTGCGGGGTCTCAACATTCGCGCTAAATCCCGCAGGAGTCGGCCTTTTTCCGCTCCGGTCCACTCAAATGCTTTGCAAAGTATTTATTAAAAAATAGACATAAAAAAAGCGTAATGGTAGACTGACCTAGCGATATGAGACACATATAAAACACCATGATTAGGCTGCTTTGACACCATATTTTATCGGTGTCAGGTAGCCTAATTTTTCTTGGATACGTTCTTCATTATAATAATTTAAATAGGCAATTACTCGTTCAACTACAATATTATTGCGTAATGAATTAAATTTAACGTATTGAAATTCTTCAGATTTCAGACTCGAATGAAATGATTCAATCACCGCATTGTCCCAACAGTTTCCTCGACGTGACATGCTGCCGATCAGGTCGTTATCCTTGATATAGGCTTGATACGCGTATGACGTATACACACTCCCTTGATCCGAATGTATAATCACTCCTGTGGGGTGGTTTCTCGCAGCTAGTGCCGCCTTTAACGTGTCAATTACGAGTGGTGTCTGTTGATGGTCGTATAATTTGTAAGCAACAATTTCATTATTGTATAAATCCATAATGGTTGAAAGATATTTTGTCGTACTACCATACTGGATATAGGTGATGTCGGTTACCCACTTCTGATTCGGTTCACTAGCTGTGAAATTACGTTTAAGAAGATCTGGGGCAATTATGATACTTTCCCCTTGAGATTTCCACTTTCGTTTAGGCTTGATACGACACTGTAAGTTATGCTTTTGCATGAGGCGTTGAACCGTATTGCGATTCAATTCTATGTTGTATTCCTGCTTTAGAAATGCTTTGATTTTTCTATGTCCATTCCGATATTTAGTGCGTTTACACAATTCTATAATAGCCTCCTCTTCCACTGAAAGAGACTTATCCGTTTCCTCCAGACGCCACCTATAGTAGGTAGCTCGTGGTACTCCTAATGCGGATAAAATGGCTGTTATTGTATACTTCTTTTTTAGTTTTTCCACAATCTGAAGAACTATTTCTTTCTCAATCTCCTTTCGATCTCCATGTACTTTTTTAGAATCTCATTCTCCATTTTTAAATGAGACATCTGTCGTTCTTTCTTGTCCGCTTCACTCGAAAGTTCTGGCCCATGACCGAAGGTATATTGTTTACCTATCGGTTGATCAAAACGATATATTTCATTTGCACGATACCATCTCATCCAGGTTTCAATCTGGGATTTATTTTTGACTCCGTGCTTCTCCATAATTTCTTTAGTTGTTAATTCCCCACTCAATTTATCTTTGACAACTGCCCATTTTACTTCGCTTGAATATACGTTTTTGCCCACGCAAAAACACCTCCGTTGTAAGTACTTTTTACAAGTGTACCACTTCGAAGGTGTTTTATATTGTCTCAAAAATTTAGGTTAGCCCATGGATGAATAAACTCCTTTACGCTTTTTTCATATTATGTCCCAGTCTCTTTCGCTTTAAATTTTGAAATTCAATTTGATGATGCCTGCTTCTCTTGCCGTATTAAACAGGATGACAATCATAGGCCCGATGAAGAAACCGAGAAAACCAACCAGTTTCAATCCGATAAACATAGCGATTAGCGTTGGCAGCGGAGACAGCCCGATCTGCGAACCCATTACTTTCGGTTCCACTGTCCGTCTGATCACCAGAAGAATAATTGCTAATATCGCTAATTTTGTACCCATCGCGATATCACCTGAAATATACTGATAGATGGACCAGGGCGCCAGAATGATGATGGAACCAAGTATAGGAATAATATCAATAATCCAGATCACGAGCGCCATGACGACAGCGTATTTAGGAATAATCATCAGCAGTCCGATAAACGATACGACCAGTACAATCAGGCTGACAAGCAATTGTGCTTTGACAAAACCTAAGATAACAAATCGTAATCTTTTCGCCATATAATGAACTTTTTGAGCGGTTGCTTCCGTCAGATGAAAATAAAATGTCTTTTTCAGGCTCGGCAGCTCTAGCATGAACAAGAAGAGTGCAATCATGAACACGATAAAACTGACAAGAAAGTTTGGAATATCGGACATGAGTGCTAAAATACGGTCATAGCTTAAAAGTGTAATAATTGACACGCGAATGGATTCTACAATTTCATTAAATTCATTTTCCAGCATAGTCAGAATATCATCGGGCATGCCGACGGTGTACTGAAATAATTTACTTTGCGTGTTAATCCACACACTTGAAAGAGAGTTTAAGTAGTTCGGAATCTCTTTTGTGAAATGAATAATTTTACCAATCAGCGTCGTGACAGTGTAGAATAGAAAGAATATACTGACACCGACAAAGACGATGAAATTCACAATAACAGAAACTTTACGTTTCCAATTAAATCGTTTTTCCACCCATTTTACTAAAGGATCTATGAATAAAGCTGTCAAAAACGCTAAAATAATAGGTATGGAAACCGGTAAAATAAAAAACACAATAAGCAGTAATACAATGATGCTGAGTGTAATCATAATGTTTCGTTTTGTGAGAAATTTCAAGAGTAATCGTCCTCCACGTAGATACTGTTTTTATTATAACCAAGTTAGTGGAGTAATAGTAGAAAAAGCCGAAGAACAATCGCTCTTCGGCTTTTTCCTGTCATTACAAACTATATTGCTTTAACTCGTCATATACTGCTTTCAATGTTAGTTCGCAGTCTTTAACCAGGCTTGCCGGGAAGTTTTCTTCTTCGCCATACTCAACGCCGAATGGATAGTAATACTTGCCCAGAACAGGCTGCTTCAGACGAACAGTAGCTTTACGGCCGTCGATGTCGCCTTCTACCAGCTCACCGAACACGCGCAAGTAGTATGTACCTTCTCTAACAACGTACTTTCTGTCGAAAGTTACGCGCTCGTAGTCCCATTGACCGTCGATTTCAAGATTATGCTTATTCATGATTTCTTCCATAACCCGCAAATCTGCCACAAGGCCTTTAAGACCTATATTTTCAACATACATCTGTAAATCCCCCTCCATGTTCATCCTGACGAATACGTATACTATTATATCATAAAACAAATCAATTTTACTTGCAATGACAACATTGTGTCAACGCTTTCTTTCACGGTGTATATAGGTGACTAGCGTCTGTGTCTTCTGTACAATAAAAGAAAGTTCCAGTATGTAAATACGTATCATGATATATACATTTGTTTCATCATGGTTTGCAGCAATAAAAGATAAGGTGCAATCATACGAACTGTATAAAACGAGCGGAAAGGAAGATTACATGTGGAGAGTGGGCTGGAAGATTCTCATTTTGCTATTGATCGTCATGGGGATTTTTTATTTTATAACTGATAAGGTGAGTGTAAATGAACCGCTGGAATCACCCGTACAGCATGGTTCGCCTATTGCAGTGCCTGAAAAGGGCCCCTCAGTGGGCGGTGAAGGTATGCCAAGACCATCGGAAGGGATGTCCGTGTTTGTCGGTCAGAAGGTCGAAAAACTGGAAGAGCAATTCGGCAAACCATCCAGAGTGGAGCCATCCAGCTATCAGTACGAATGGTGGGTATACACAGATAAACCAAGTTTTATGGCAGGTGTGCGAAAAGGAAAGGTCAACCAATTGTATACTGCCGACAGATCAGCGGATGTGTCCCCGTTTACCATCGGGCAGAATGTGCAGGAAATTCATCGTTTTACACCAATTGAATCAGAGATTGACGTAACAATCAAAGACAATATTTATTCATTTTCATTAAACAGTGATGATATTAAAAACCGTATGCTAATACCCTACGAGAACTTATTCGTACAATTATATATTGATCAAGTAGACGGGGTGCTTGGAGGCGTCCGCTTCATCACTCCGAGTACGCTGGTCAAACATCAGCCGTATGATATGACCTATCTTGGCGAAATGATAGAAGCGCCAAAGCCTTCTTCAACAGTTCAGACGGAGGTAGACCGTGCTATGGAAAGACAGACATTCGAAGTGACTAATCAGGTGCGTGAAAAACGTGACTTGCCGGTTTTATCATATGACGAAAAACTGGCTGCACTTTCAAGAAAGCATAGCCAGGAAATGATTTTTCAGAAATACCGGTCGCATGGTGAAGAAATTATTGAACCGTTTTCAGAACGGTTAAAAGCGGCCGGCATCCCACCTGCGAAGGCTGGAGAAAATACTGCATTTAATTATATCGATTCCATTGAAACGGTTCATGGCTGGCTAAATTCACCGAAGCACCGGGAGGTCCTGCTGAATCCCAATTTTACGCATACCGGTGTCGGCGTTTACAATAAATACTACACACAGTCATTTGTTGCCCGGACGGAAACCGATCAATCGGAAGATGACGACTAAGGAAGAATCCATGTGCCTTCCTCGTTCGATGCGATGCCTCTTATATGAAGAGGCATCGCTGTTTTTTTTGCATATACAGCTGCTTTTTCTTGAATAACAGGACGTTCACACTGAAGTAATGGAAGAAACTCGTCAAATGTCAGCCGGTCGAAACGTGTATAGTCTGATGTTTTATGGGGATCGGCTGACATGACTCCCGGTACATCCTTAAAAAACTCCACATGACTGGCCTGTAAAGATGAAGCCAGTGCAATCGCTGTTAAATCGCTGCCGCCTCTGCCGAGTGTCATAAACTGACCTTGCGTATTCATTCCCTGAAAGCCGGGAACGATAATGCATGAATGCGTCTGCAATGTATTGACAATATGTGTACTGTTGATTTTTTCGATGGTGGCATTACAAAATGCGCCCTTTGTTCGAATGCCTGTATTTTGTCCATAGATAATTGTGTTGTCTATGCCTTCAGTAGTTAATTCTGCGGATAATACAGCAGAAGCAATCAGTTCTCCGCATGCAGCTGCCAAATCTCTGGCTTCGCCGGATTTAGAGAAAGAGTTGGTGAGTGTCAGCAGCTGATCCGTTGAATAGGGATCGCCGCCTCTCCCCATTGCAGAGACGACGACGATTACGGCGCGGTACTTCGACAGTGCACGGCGGATATGTTGAATGCACTTTGCCCGCTGCTGTTCATTCTGCATCGCAATCCCGCCGAACTTCTGGATAATCATAGTATCCCAACTTTCTTCGTGACATTCTCCTTACGCCTTTCATAGAATACTTTATGCTTCGTTTCATTATATTCTCTGAAGAATAAAATGTTCGGGAAGGAGCGGGTTGCCTTGCTTTTATCTGAGTTACTAAAGGAATGGCCATGCACTGTGCTGCAGGGCTCGATACGGCAGTCAGTCAGCGGCATTACGGAATCCTCTAAAAAAGTGAAGAAAGACTATGTATTTGTCATAAGGAAGGGATCTGTGCAAGATGGTATGGCATTTATAGATGAAGCTATAGCTAATGGAGCGAAAACACTTGCAGTAGACCGGACGAATGCAGATCTCTCACTCGTGCCTGATGATATTACCGTGGTGCTTGTACCGGACTGCTCATTATTTATTTCATATGGAAGTGCGAGGTTTTCAGGAAATCCGGCTGAAGAGTTGACGGTGATTGGTGTTACAGGTACGAACGGCAAAACGACAGTCAGTCATTTTATCGGTCAATTACTGAATGAACTAGGCTGCAAGACGGCAGTGATTGGGACGACAGGGCTTTATATCAACGGCCAGCTGACAGAAACTATAGCCAATTCTATGACGACCATGCCGGCCGAACAGCTGCATCCCATTCTGCGCAGATGTGCCGATCAGCATGTGACACATGTTGTGCTGGAAGCATCATCACTCGGTTTATCTTCAAACCGGCTGGCCCATTGTCCGATGGCTGTCGGTATATTTTTGAATATCGGGATGGATCATTACGTTGAACACGGCGGCAAGCAGCGTTATATTGAAGCAAAGAAGAAATTGGTTTTGCTGGCTGACCAGCTGGTGATCAACGAAGAAGATGAAACTTGTCATTCAATTGGCATGGAACTGGCTGATCCGCCAATTTATTTCAGCAGTCAGCACATTCACGGGATGCCGCAGCCACCCGGAACCTATCCGGTCCTCGGCAGGCATAATGAAATGAACGCCCGTGCAGCTGTCGGAGCGTTGTTCGCTCTTGGTTATACTTGGCAGGCCGTACGACCCCATCTGACAAGTCTTCGTTTGCCGACGGGCCGTTTGGAAAAGTATGAAGAAGCGGGTATCGAAGTGTACGTAGACTATGCGCATACACCGGATGCACTGCAAGCCGTGCTTGAGGCGCTGTCTGCGAGTTCCAAACGTGTAATTACGGTATTTGGCTGCGGCGGAGAAAGGGACCGTGAAAAACGCCCGCAAATGGGTGCAGTAGCGGCTCATTACAGTTCCTGTGTCATTCTTACTTCTGATAATCCGAGAACAGAAGAACCATCTCAAATTATCTTGGATATCCTTGCCGGCATGACAGGATTCGCAACGCCAGTAGATATCCTCGTGCATCGGCAGTATGCGATTCAATACGCGATCAGGCAAGCGCAGCCCGGAGATATTGTCCTTATCGCAGGTAAAGGGCATGAACAGACACAGCAGTCGGGAAATCAAACGATCCGCTTTTGTGATATGGAAGAAGTGAAGAAAGCATTCGCTGCGGAAAATAAAAGGCGCAAGAAATCTTAATGAATAGTCGGGGAACCGGTTTTTTGGTATGATGGGGTAGATAGGAGGTGCGGCAAACTATGATGATGACAGACGAGTGGATGAGAGTCATCGATGTGGCGGAAGAACTTTCCGATATGCTGCTGCGTTCTGAAGTGGTGAAAGCCTATCGAGACGCACACAACCGTGTATATTCAAACGCTGATCTGCGTGAAAAGATCATAAAATTTACCAAAATGAAAGAACAATATGAAGATGTACAGCGTTTTGGACGCTATCATCCGGATTATAGAGTAATTATGAAGGAAATACGCCTGCAAAAGCGGGAACTGGACTTGCAGGACGAAGTGGCGGAATTGCGTCTGGCGGAAAATGATGTGCAATCATTGCTGGATGAAATCGGCATCATGATCGGACAATCGGTTTCAGATGCAGTCAAAGTGCCTGCCGGTGACGGAACTTTCTCGAACAGTTCTTGCGGAGGCGGCTGCGGCTCCGGCGGCAGTTGTTCTTGTTCGGCATAATGATTATAACGAAAACTAAACCCTGCGCGCAGGGTTTAGTTTTCGTTAAAGAATGTCAGCAAATCTTTTGGCTGGCTTGTAATAAAGCCGTCAACGTGAAGCTTGGACAATTTCGGAAGATCGCAAGTTTCATCCAATTCATAGAACACCGCAATATTCAGCTCTTGCAAAAAGTGGACAAATCCTTCAGACGCCAGCGGAAATACACCAAGCTTTTCCGGTAGACAAAAGACATCTGCGGCTGGGCGATAGAGATGGCCAAATTTACTTGTATAAGTCAAGTATGCTTTTTTAATTTCCTCACTGCCTGCTCCTAGAGCGACGGAATTTTGTGCATACAGATTGAAGCGGTCTATTTGTTCGTCATACGAACTGGTCACGACTACACGCTCCGTCGCATCCATTTCATTCAGCAAATGCCACAGCTTGGAAGGGATCAGACTGCCTTCGTAAGAATCTGGTGAATCATTCATGGAAACAACAAACAGCAGCTGCGGGAATTTTTCCAACAGTTCACGCAAAGCGATAATGGAGCTGGGCGGCGGTACGGGATCTCCTTCATTTGCTGTAATAGTTTCATCTTGCATTTCAGCAAAAGTATAGTCGGCGATTTCATCGGAAGGCAAGAGTTCCCGGGCCGGCACTAAAATAATTTCTTCGTCCTTCGTAAGCTGCACATCCACAGTGAATCCATGTACGCCTAAATCAGCTGCTTTTGTAAAAGCAGTCAGCGGATGGACATCGCTCTCCAGGGGAAATTGCGCATCTGTCAGTACAGCCGTTTCAGTAAATTGAAGCGCTTTCTTTTCGTCGCGGGGCTGTTGTTTCGTTACTACTTTTGATGCTGCCCATGCAGCCACTCCGGCAGCTCCGACAGTTAGTGCAACCTTTGTTTTCCTTCCCAATCTAAAACCTCCTTATAAATAACTCTTTTTCGCTTTTTCAATCCGCGGCTGTTTGAACTTCAGCGGACCGGAAAATACTTGTATTCAGCCGCCAGTTCGAAAAGAGCATCCGGCTGAATTCAGATAAATGTCTAACTAATTGTAACCTAATTATGAGAAGGTGTGCAATCAAAGATTCATGTTCTTACATATAGTGCCCGCATTCAGACAAACATTTACAAAGCAAGGTTGCAGGACTTTTCTCACCTATGGTATTGTATGGAGTAAGAAAGAGGGGGAGAATCATGATTGATCGGCAAGGAATAATTGTCTATCTCCATCATTTAAAACAAGCAAAATCACTGCGTAAATTCGGGCATGTTCATTATATTTCCAAGAGAATGAAATACGTTGTACTCTACTGTAATATGGAGGACGTGGAAACGACAATCAGCAAATTGGAGCGTCTGTCCGCTGTCAGAAAAGTACTGCCTTCCCAGCGTCCATTTGTCAGTACAGAATATGAAAATGCAAAGCCGGATAAAGCAAAGGAATACGATTATAAAACGGGTTTATGATAGTTCATCCGATTAATTGAGCGGCGGGAGCAAATGATTCAGCCGCAAGATTCCAATAATATACTGATAAAATAATTCTTTTTCGGCAAACTGCGAAGAGTGCTTTATTTCCACCCGAACAGGTATTGTATTCAGCGATTCCGCATGTTCGACAAATAAATCATAGCGCTTGGACGGCTTGTCCGCGGTGTGCCGAATTCCTTCTCTGCAAATATAGATCGGCATATAGTGGCTGTTTTCTGTTGCAGGAGAAAAAGAAACCGCAAGCGATAACTGTTCATGACTGCCGTGTGCTGATGAAAAAATATAAGATTTATAAATTCTGCGGGAATTTGTGGACATTAATTCGAGCAGCTCGTAAATGTCGCTGTATCCTTCTCCCAGTTCAATAAAACGTTGTTGGATCATAATCAGGCTCTTCCTTTCAGGCGATTAGTAATGGTTCGTATCCATCATACCATGTGATGAGGTGTTGTACGTTGAAAGCTATTGTAAGGATTTTATTTCTTTTGGCGGCGGTAAACGGAGTCCTCATATATTTGCATTACAGTCAATCGGCAAATGCAGATGGTGAAAGCGCTGACTCGGGGACGTACCGTCAGGAAATCGAAGTGATCAATCGGACAGATGGATTATACATCCGGCACCATTTTTATAATCTGTCAGAAGACAGACACGAAATTATATGGCCTCAGGGAAGTGTGGAACGCGGCTGTGAGCAGGAAGAATCCGCGCCGTGCTCCCGGTTGAATGAGTCGGGCGTTGCGTTTGAAGAAGGGGAGCGTGATCAGCAGTCCGTCATCTATAAATTACCGAAAAAACAGCCCCTGACAGGACGGAAATTATTTAAAAAGCCGTTTGCATTACTGAAAGATAATAAACCATTAACGACAGTACTTCACATGACCGATGAGCAGGATGTTGGCGGAATGTGGGTGACAGGACTCGAACGTGTAGGAAAAGCAGACAAAGAGCGCATCACGTATCGTCTCTACCGGGGTGTCGGCTTCGTTAATGAACTGTACTGGCAGCCGCAAGATGTGCCGCTGGCTTACTCTTCCAATAAATTGTCTATGTATGGGGTAGGGATCGACAAGAAACAGAATGACCAAATGGTGAAGATGCTTGAAGGAGTCGGCGGAAATCATATAAGTGTAGTTCTGGCGCCGCGCAATCAGCCGCTGTATGCAGAGCGTATTATTGTGGAAAAGACGGGAAATATGCCTCAGGTGGTAAAGCAGGCAGCCAAAATGAGTGTCAAGTCGCGCTTCACTTTGAGGCCGGACGAGCCGTCGATGAATAGTATGCTGGCTTCCCTGCTCGGTGATGAGCCGGTGGGAACAAAAGCTGAGCAGGGTGTATTTATCCGGTTAAAAGAATCACTTTCCGAAGAACAGTATCAATCATTCCGGCAAAATGTGCATGAACAGATAGGCAAAGAACTGTCCGCTTCAAGGATGGATCAATTGCTGGCGGATGTAATGGCGTTCGATACACAATATTTCCAAAAAACTATGCATGAGCAGCAGCTTAACTATCCGTTCCTGTTACTTGACCCTCGTACAGTTCTTTTGGATGGGAAAGAAGTTCCGGCAGTAAAGGTTGTCGTACAAGACGGAAAGAGCTTTTATCCTGCAGCTGAGTTATTGTCAAAAATGGGCTATGCAATCCGTTCTAATGAACAGTCTATCTACATTGAAAGTCCAAATCGCAAGTATCGCTTTTCTAAATTGGAGCCGTTCTACGTCATGAATGACCGAAAATTCGATTATCTGGAAAAGCCTCATACTTATATTAACAAGGAATTATATTTTGATGAAAATTGGTTGCGCCGCATCTTTTTGGTGCTGATCGAAAAGTCAGAAAAGACCATTTCTATCGAACAGATTGAAAATTTGATAAAGGAGATGGAAAAAGAGTGAGAGTCATTTCCGGTTCGAGAAAAGGAACGCCATTAAAATCCTTGCCTGGCACTTCTACACGTCCCACTTCAGACAAAGTAAAGGAATCACTATTCAATAAAATTGGTCCGTATTTCGATGGGGGAACAGTTGTTGAGCTGTTTGGCGGCAGCGGTTCCATTGCCATTGAAGCACTGTCAAGAGGAATGGAGCAGGCAATTGTGTTTGAAAAAAATCCGAAAGCCTGTGCCGTCATTAAAGCAAACGCAGAGAAATGCAGAATGCAGGAACTTCTGCATATTGAAAAAAGAGATGCCCGTCAGGCTGCCATGGTCTTAAAACAGAAAAACATCCGTATAGATCTGCTGTTTGTAGATCCTCCCTATGCAGCAGTCGAATATTATGATGTAATAAAAGAAGTGATCATGCAAGAACTATTGGCGGATGATGCAACCATCGTGTGTGAACATGATAAAAATACAGCATTGCCTGAACAGTACGATACATATATCCAAATTACTTCTGCAGTTTATGGAAGTACTGCTATTACGATTTACGAGAAAAGAGGCTACTAGCATGTCGAAAATTGCAATTGTACCGGGAAGTTTCGATCCCGTAACGAACGGTCATCTGGATATCATCCAAAGGGCTGCGAAAACATTCCCGGAAGTGCACGTCGCGGTCATGAATAACTCGTCGAAGCAGCCGTTGTTCACAGTGGAAGAACGAATCGCCCTTATTCATGAAGTAACATCCCAATATGGCAATGTCACGATTGATACATCCGCAGGCCTGTTGATTGATTATGCGCATGAGATCAATGCTTCTGTTATTGTGCGCGGATTACGCGCAATATCGGACTTTGAGTACGAAATGCAAATCACTTCGATGAACCGGGTGCTGGATGAAAGCATTGAAACGTTTTTCGTCATGACAAAAAGTCAATATTCATTCCTCAGTTCGAGTATCGTGAAGGAAGTTGCACGATACGGCGGAGATGTCTCCACACTTGTGCCCCCGCATGTCAACAAAGCGCTCAAGGAAAAGTTCAATAATTGAAAGTAAGCTGAAACATTATGTGTAAAAGTGGTTATGATGAGTGAATCATCATAACCACTTTTTTTACACACTACGATGCGCAGTCAATAAATCCACATGAACAACACAGGGACGAGTAATGTGTTCCATGCCCGTGCAATGATATAAGGGAATATCCGTATGCCGGCGCTTTTAGCGATGGTCATGACTTGCATGTGGATGCTCAGGCCGTTGATTGAAAGGATGGCGGCAATCAGCATTGGATAAATCGCTTCTCCGTTAAAATGCTCAGTGGCCGACTGGACGCCGGAAGTCATTTCAAATAGCGCGAGCAATAGCGTTTTGGTAACCTCCATATCCACGGGGAACAATGCAGAGATGGAATGAGACAGTACATTACCCAGCGAAGAAAAAAAGATAACGGTCGTTGCTACGAGTAAAATGACGGACGAGCTGTCTTTGATGGAGCGCAGCAGCGGTGACGTTGTATGCTGCACTGGAACAGCGGCGGGTGCCGGATACTGGTTCCGTTTCCCTGCTATCGACATGGCCAGCAAGAAAAATACAATATTGGCCAGATGTATCGCAAGGAGCAGCTTCCATCCGCTTGCGGTGCTGCCGAATAATTCGCTGCCAACGAAGCCAATAATGAACATCGGGCCGGGTGCATGGCAGGAGGCGACAAGCAGACTGCTTTCGGCCGCTGTAATTTCTCCGTTTTTCTTCATCTCACTGACAGTGACGGCACCTACAGGAAATCCGCCGAATGAACCGAGCACATACGCTTTTATGTAACGACTCCACTGGCTGGAGGCTCTTTTTCCAGGCATTTTTAACAGCCACTGCGTTAAAATAATATACGGCAGTAAATAAGGAAGCAGCGCGTGGGTAAACAGCTGCGCACCTGTCACAGCTCCTTCATGCGCGACATCGGGCTGCAGAATGAATAAAATAATCAGTGCCCAGATGAAGAGTACATTACTCATAGTCTTATACGGCAGGATAGAAAATCGATAAGCATCTGTCGCACTCCTTTCTAATTTTTGAACTACAATGAAATCTACCGTAATATATATGTTGGATTCGTACAGGCTATTAATGGAGGTGAGCTTTTATGAAAATGCGCAAGTGGGGGATAGCGGCTGCACTCCTTATTGCAGTGGCGCTTCTGGCACTTTATCCGTTAGATATGTATATTTCCAGACCGGGTGGCGCATACGATTTAGCACCGCTCGTAGAAGTGTCAGGAGGAGATACGGATGATCGGGGAACGTTCAGTTTGATGACGATCGCGATTGGCAAAGCGACACCGCTCACCTACGCCTGGTCGCATGTCTCCGGGAAAATGAAATTATTGCCGGCTGCAAATGTCAGAAGACACGGGGAAAGTGATGAAGAATATGGAGTGCGTCAAAAGAAATTAATGACAGATTCCAAAATACATGCTATTTCTGTCGCATTTGAAAAGGCAGGACTGCCGATTGACAGAAAGTTCACAGGCGTTTTTGTAGCTGGTGTATTGCCGGAGGGAGCATCTGCCGGAAAGCTCAGGGTAGGAGATGTCATTCAATCGATTAATAATCGGCAGTTTACTTCTGCAGAAGAATTTATCGACGCATTCAGCAATATGTCGAAGGGGCAGCAAGTGGATTTGAATGTAAAGCGCGGAAAAGAGACCCTGCAGATTCCGGTTAAATTAGCAGAGCTTCCCGGTACGCATGGCCGTGCAGGAATTGGCATCGAGTTTGAAGAACAGATTACGCTTGAAACAGAACCCGAAGTGGATATTCGTACCGAAGATATCGGAGGGCCTTCAGCGGGCCTTATGTTTACACTTGAATTGATGAATCGTCTTGTCGATGCTGATTTAACGAAAGGTTATCATATCGCAGGAACTGGTGAGATGCATGAAGACGGATCGGTGGGACGAATCGGCGGGATAGACTTCAAGGTCATTGCTGCAGACCGCCAGGACATTGAAATATTTTTCGCTCCTGACGACGAATTGCCTGAAGAAGTCAAAAAGAAAAATCCGCAGTTACAGTCCAATTACGAAGAAGCGAAAGCAACTGCAGAAAAGATTGGCACGAAAATGAAAATAGTGCCGGTTAAAACGATTGACGATGCGCTGCGTTATCTTGAAAAGCTGGAAGAAAAATAACACTTACATCAAAATGGGCGGCGTCTGATAATCAAGCCCCGGTGCTCTGTGCGCGCCGAACATGTAAATATCTGTACTTTTAATATCCATCAAAAGTGAGTGATCGGTATGGGAAGCAGCACGGCTGATTACAGGCAGCGGCAACTGTTTTTTGACCGTCCGCAGATAGGTTCTTCCTGTTGCCGACATGCCAAGAAGCCGTAAATAAGACGGGCGGGTGATCTGCGCACGGTCAGACTTCCGATAGCCTGTCAGGATATGAACAAGCATGCGCTGAATTCTTGTCCAAGTATAGCGCTTGGATTTCACAGATTGCATGAACCCTAAAAACGCAGTATGTTCCCTGGCGGAGCGGCAGAAAGAATATTCGATGCCTTCTGTTACATCCGCTATGTCTGCCAGACGCTCGGGTCCTTCCCGGAGGATAGTGTAACGCAGAAGCGGATAGAAGTGATTCCAGCTCATCTGCGGCTGTCCGGTCAGTAATTGATATGAAGCCTCAGGCATGAACGGCTCTACTTGCGCTGAATTGCCTGTAAAGATTTCTTTTCGTATGCCCGTGGCGCTTGCAATGGAACCCGCAGGCAGCGCAGCGTCATGGTAATGTGTGCCGGTCCTTTCAATCGTCACCGGTTTCATGCCGGACTGTATTTCGCTGATAGCCCGCATATAATGAAAACCTAAAATATTATTCGGTTCGGATAAATCAGCCAGCGGTCCGTTTGCGTTATGCGAGATTTCATCATACGCAATCCGCAATGCATTCGGATAACTGATTCCTTCCTGCATGGCATTCTTTATTGTTTGTTCATAGAGTGTCTTGTTTGTGTCCATCAATTCCAGGCTGTTGGTGAATGGTTCGATCGCGCCTTCTTCACTGCCGAAGCAAACGCTGCTGCAGTGAAGTGCATCGAGAATCTCTGCAGCACCTTTTGCGAAAAGCGGGGCATGGGCTGCAGAAAAAGCATACGGCAATTCGATGACGAGATCGGCTCCGCCGGCCAGCGCCATACGGGTGCGTGTCCATTTATCGACAATTGCCGGTTCGCCGCGCTGCAAGAAATGACCGCTCATGACGGCAATAATGACATCCGCGCCAGTCTGCTTTTTCGCTTCATTCAGATGAAAGAGATGGCCGTTATGGAAAGGATTATATTCGACGACAATACCAGTAGCTATCAATGAAATCCTCCTCTGTACTTGCGTATAATGAATTATAACGTTAAACTTATTAGGGTGACAAGAAAATATCTTGACATCCTTTATTTTAAATACTATAATCAACATTGTTGTCTTGAGGTGATAGACATGAAATGGTCCATTCATCAATTACGGAAACATAGGCAAGGCCCGCTACTGTTTGACGAAGCAGTAAATTTAGATTCCGTGAAAAATCGGAATGAAGAAATTAGGGCAATTCAGCCTGTTCGAGTAAGCGGAACATGTATAATTGGTGAGAAAAAATTAACATGCCAGCTTCGGCTAGAAGGTTCAATGATTTTGCCTTGTGCACGTACGTGGGAAGACGTCAATTATCCATTCTCTATTGAATCAGTTGAGCAATTCAGCTGGGACGAAGAGACGCTTCTGACGGATGATGAAATTCATCCGGTAGAAGGGGAAACAATTGATTTTACGCCTGTATTAGAAGAACTGATTTTGCTGGAGATCCCGCTGCAAGTATTCTGCGAAAATGCAGATGAAATGCAACAGGTCGAAGGTAAAGGCTGGTCCTATACAACCGATGAAGAATTGGAAGCGCAGCGTCAAGATGCAGAAGAAAAAGTGGATCCTCGATTAGCGGGATTTGGGCTAACCTAAATTTTTGAGACAATATAAAACACCTTCGAAGTGGTACACTTGTAAAAAGTACTTACAACGGAGGTGTTTTTGCGTGGGCAAAAACGTATATTCAAGCGAAGTAAAATGGGCAGTTGTCAAAGATAAATTGAGTGGGGAATTAACAACTAAAGAAATTATGGAGAAGCACGGAGTCAAAAATAAATCCCAGATTGAAACCTGGATGAGATGGTATCGTGCAAATGAAATATATCGTTTTGATCAACCGATAGGTAAACAATATACCTTCGGTCATGGGCCAGAACTTTCGAGTGAAGCGGACAAGAAAGAACGACAGATGTCTCATTTAAAAATGGAGAATGAGATTCTAAAAAAGTACATGGAGATCGAAAGGAGATTGAGAAAGAAATAGTTCTGCAGATTGTGGAAAAACTAAAAAAGAAGTATACAATAACAGCCATTTTATCCGCATTAGGAGTACCACGAGCTACCTACTATAGGTGGCGTCTGGAGGAAACGGATAAGTCTCTTTCAGTGGAAGAGGAGGCTATTATAGAATTGTGTAAACGCACTAAATATCGGAATGGACATAGAAAAATCAAAGCATTTCTAAAGCAGGAATACAACATAGAATTGAATCGCAATACGGTTCAACGCCTCATGCAAAAGCATAACTTACAGTGTCGTATCAAGCCTAAACGAAAGTGGAAATCTCAAGGGGAAAGTATCATAATTGCCCCAGATCTTCTTAAACGTAATTTCACAGCTAGTGAACCGAATCAGAAGTGGGTAACCGACATCACCTATATCCAGTATGGTAGTACGACAAAATATCTTTCAACCATTATGGATTTATACAATAATGAAATTGTTGCTTACAAATTATACGACCATCAACAGACACCACTCGTAATTGACACATTAAAGGCGGCACTAGCTGCGAGAAACCACCCCACAGGAGTGATTATACATTCGGATCAAGGGAGTGTGTATACGTCATACGCGTATCAAGCCTATATCAAGGATAACGACCTGATCGGCAGCATGTCACGTCGAGGAAACTGTTGGGACAATGCGGTGATTGAATCATTTCATTCGAGTCTGAAATCTGAAGAATTTCAATACGTTAAATTTAATTCATTACGCAATAATATTGTAGTTGAACGAGTAATTGCCTATTTAAATTATTATAATGAAGAACGTATCCAAGAAAAATTAGGCTACCTGACACCGATAAAATATGGTGTCAAAGCAGCCTAATCATGGTGTTTTATATGTGTCTCATATCGCTAGGTCAGTCTAATTGGCTAATTTTTTTGAAACCGATAAAGAGTAAACCCTTATAAGGAGGTGCCCCCCAATGGCAGTACCAAAGAGAAGAACTTCTAAAACGAAGAAAAATATGCGTCGAACTCATTTCAAAATTGAAGCGCCAGGTATGACTACTTGCGACAACTGTGGCGAAATGAAATTGGCACACCACGTTTGCAAATCATGCGGACACTACAAAGGAAAAGACGTTGTAGGCGAATAATTTAGATTTAGCGCAACGAACGGAAGACTGTCTTGAGACCATGGCTCAAGGCAGTCTTTTTTGTTTTGTGTAAAAATGGTATGCTAGATAAAAAAGGGGGAAGTCATATGTCTTACACGATAGAAATCAGTCAGTCAATTGCGTATTTTACAATTAACCGTCCGGACATGCGTAATGCAGTGAATTATGATGTGATGGAAGGACTTGAATTATTTTTAGATCAAATAGAGGATGATCCTGAAGTTTCGTTTGCTGTCATCACAGGGGAAGGTGAACTGGCATTTTGTTCAGGAGGAGATCTTGGGGATTTTCATGGTTTTCAGACAGCGGATGATGCGTGGCCTATGTTAAGCAGAGGAGCGAATATTTTATACCGTATCGCGACATTGCCGATGCCGACGATTGCGCTGGTCAACGGGGCGGCTGTCGGCGGCGGCTGTGAACTGGCAACAGCCTGTGATTACCGTCTTGTCGCTTCACATGCCAAAGCAGGATTTATTCAGGGAACATTAGCTATAACGTCTGGCTGGGGAGGCGCATCGCTGCTGTTCGAAAAGAATGGCCCTCATGACCGCATGCTGCAGTTTACGAGCAGAGCGAGCGTTCATTCGGCAGAACAGCTGGAGCAGCTTGGATGGGCTACTGAAGTGTTTGAAGGGGATGTGCAGACAGCACTCGATCAATTTTTAGCGCCGAAGCTGAAAGTGCACAGAAATGTACACCGTGCCTATAAAAACATTGCCGTAAGAAAGTGGAAGTCCGGTGATCTGAAGCTGGCAATGCAGGAAGAAGCCCGCGTCTGTTCAGTGCTGTGGGAAAGCGATGCCCACCACGAAGCGGTTCAGCGATTCTTAACAAAAAGCAAGTAAAGTTCCTCCCCCGGCAGACATATACTGTCGGGATTGCTTAGTTTCTGCTTGTAAACGGTTTCATAGATGCGATACACTTATTGTAAGAAGTTCTTTGCATCAACTGTACGCAAATAGACTACGGGGAGTGATTGTATGCAAGAAGTAAAAGCATCCATGGCAGGTACAATTTTTTCGATTGAAGTAAAAGAAGGAGACGCTGTGACAAAGGGACAAGTCGTCATTATTTTGGAATCTATGAAAATGGAAATTCCGTTGGAAGCGGAAATGGACGGGACAGTCAGTAAAATCCACGGTGCTGAAGGTGATTTTGTAGACGAAGAAGACGTGTTGGTCACAATTCAATCGTAAGGGAAGGCGGGAAGTTCCTTGGCAAATGAATCAGCAAAGACAGCTTATAATGAAAAACTGCAAAAAATCAGTACCCGCATATCTGGAGGCGGCGCTGAAAAATATCATGAGAAGTTGGAGGAACAAGGCAAACTGTTCGTCAGAGAACGATTGCGGCTGCTGTTTGATGAAGGAAAGTATGCGGAAGACGGAAAGTTCGCAAACTGTGAAGCGAATGATCTGCCTGCTGACGGAGTTGTGACCGCTACGGGGAAAATTGACGGTCAGACAGTCTGTGTCATGGCTAATGACTCTACGGTAAAGGCGGGGTCCTGGGGCGCCAGAACAGTAGAAAAAATTATACGTATTCAAGAAACGGCGGAGAAACTGAATGTGCCGTTACTGTATTTAGTGGATTCAGCTGGTGCCCGTATAACGGATCAGCTGGATATGTTTCCGAACCGCCGCGGAGCAGGACGGATTTTTCACAATCAGGTACGATTGTCCGGAGTGATTCCGCAAGTTTGTCTGCTGTTTGGGCCTTCCGCGGCAGGCGGTGCGTATATTCCCGCTTTCTGTGACATCGTGATCATGGTGGAAGGTAATGCGTCGATGTATTTAGGTTCGCCGCGTATGGCGGAGAAAGTCATTGGAGAGAAAGTGACACTCGAAGAAATGGGCGGTGCCCGTATGCATTGTTCAGTGAGCGGATGCGGTGATGTCCTGGCTGAAAACGAAGAGCAGGCTATCATCGAAGCACGCAGATATCTTTCGTACTTCCCTGCCAATTTTGAAGCGCCTGTCAGACGGGCGGAAGCCGGCGAGGTCAAAGCGGGGCGTTCATTGGAAGAAATTATTCCCGAAAATCAAAATGCGCCTTTTGATATGTATGAAGCAATTGATCAGCTCGTGGATGAAAACAGCCTGTTTGAAATCAAAAAACTGTTCGCGGCTGAGGTCATCACAACGCTTGCGCGAATTGACGGAAGGCCTGTCGGAATCATTGCTAATCAGCCGAAAGTAAAGGGCGGCGTGCTGTTTGTGGATTCAGCCGATAAGGTAACAAAATTTATCACATTATGTGATGCTTTTTCCATCCCGCTGCTGTTCCTGGCGGATGTTCCGGGCTTTATGATCGGAACAAAAGTTGAGCGTCAGGGCATTATCCGTCACGGGGCAAAATTGATTATGGCAATGAGTTCCGCGACGGTGCCGAAGATTTCTGTTATTGTCCGTAAAGCGTACGGTGCGGGGCTGTATGCTATGGCCGGTCCTGCATTTGAGCCGGATGTATGCATCGCGCTGCCGACAGCGCAAATTGCGGTGATGGGGCCTGAAGCAGCTGTAAATGCCGTATACTCCAATAAAATTGAAGCAATTACAGACCCGAAAGAGAAAATTGCATTTATTAAAGAAAAACAGCAGGAGTATAAAGAGGAAATTGACATCTACAAAATGGCATCAGAACTCATTATAGACGAAGTGGTGGCACCTCATGATTTACGTTCTGTTCTCGTTGAACGCTTAGCCTATTATGAAACAAAAAAAGTTGCGAATTCTTCGAGAAAACATCCGGTCTATCCTGTATAATAGAAATAACCAAAGAGACGCCTTTACGGGTCTCTTTTTTTAAGGAGGAAAGCTATGCAGTTTGTAGTGGCGGGTGCGGGGTCGATCGGTTTGTTAATCGGCTCCTATTTAGCCCAGCATAAAGCAAATGTAACATTCTGGGTCCGGCGTGAGGAACAGGCGGAATGCTTACGGAAAGGCTTGGTTAGAGACACGGAAGAACATACATATGATGTGCAAGCTACCATACATATTGAAGAGCTGCCGACAGATGCGCTGTGGATCATTGCAGTAAAATATGATGCATTGCAGAAAATGCTGTCTGAAATCAGCGAATTGCCTGTACAGCCGGATTTACTGTTTATACAAAACGGTATTGGGCATCTGTCTATGGTTGAGGAGTATCCGCTTGGTTATGTATCTTTTGCGACGGTGGAACATGGGGCGGGAAGATTGGATGACAGAACAGTCCGGCATAACGGTGTAGGTCCGATAACGATTGCGGAAAACGAAAACATTGCGCCAGTGATTCGCTGGATGCGCGACATGGATCCGGTAAATTTTCCGGTACGCACGCAGGAAAATCCGGAACTTCTGCTTCTTCGCAAAGTGCTGATTAATTGTGCGATTAATCCGCTGACAGCGATTTTGCAGGTGAAAAATGGGCAATTGCTGGATAACCCACATTTTCATCAGTTATTTAATCAACTATGCGAGGAGTTGCTCAGTAACTTCCCTGAAGCTGAAGGTTTGCTGAGTTACGAAGATATTGCGGGTGTGTGCCGCAAAACTGCAGACAATCAATCTTCCATGCTGACGGATAGATTGAAAGGATGCACTATGGAAATTGATACAATTTTGACGGCAGTATTGCAAAGGATTGAACAAAAAGGCGGCAGCGCCCCTTTTTTGCATGTGCTTGAAAGCATGCTGCTGGGAATAAACAGGAGTGAATGTGGCGGATGTTAACGAATATATTGGGTACATTATTATTGTTTCCTTTTATTATTTTAGTTGTATTACTCATTATTGCGAAAAAAATTGGATTACCGAAGAAAAAAAGAATTGGCTGGGCTGTCGACTGGACGACGCCGTTCATGGCAATAACTGTATTAATATTGATTCGCGCGATTTGGGATGTTTGGCTGCCTGTCCTCATCATCGGAGTGTTATGTCTGATTGCTATCGGCTTTGCAGTCAAAGAGCGCTCATCAGAAAAAGAATTCCGGACGTTTTGGGTATTACGCAGAACGTGGAGAGCATTTTTTCTGCTGCTGACCGCGGCTTATATTCTGCTGTTCATTTTGGGAATCGTTATACAGATCGTCCAGTACGTCAAATAACGGCCTCCCTGTAAGCACATCAATTCAACCTGTATGCATGGGGTGCTATACTTGCGGTAGTATTTGACATAAAGGAGTTTGTGACATGGACTTGGAGACATTGGAGTTGCCGAAAAAGAATAAATTGATGGAATCGTACCGTCATGATCCGCAGTTTTTCCATAGATTTTTTGACAATGAAGTAACGGAAAAAGGATATAAAGAACGAGTACAGGAGTTAGATGAACGTTCTTTCCAAAGAACTCGGCTGGCTTCTGTCGTTAAGGAATACATGAAACCGTTTGGAATTTCTGAACTCGCGGCAAAACATATACAGGAGCTCGCGGAAGATGCGCTGGTCGTCATTGGAGGTCAGCAGGCTGGTGTGCTGACGGGTCCTCTCTACTCTGTTCATAAAGCAGTTTCCGTAATTTTATTGGCAAAGCAACAGCGGGCGGTGCTTGAAAGACCGGTAGTTCCTGTTTTTTGGATTGCCGGAGAAGATCATGATATTAACGAAATTAATCATACATATACTCCGCAGTCGGGCAAAGCTGTGAAGAGGCAGTTCAAGCAGCCGGCCATTTTAAAGACGATGGCTTCGGATACCGTTTATGATCAAAAAGAAATGACAGCCTATATCAAAAAGATCTTCAAAAGCTACGGTGAAACAGCGTATACGCAAAGCTTACTGCAAGACGTTCTCCAGACTGTGCAGCAGCAGCGAACGTACACGGGCTTCTTTACATCTTTGATGAATAGATTATTTTCCGCCCACGGCCTGCTGTTCATAGATGCCGCATGTAAACCGCTGCGTGAATTAGAATCTCCATATTTCTCTCAAATGATAGAAAATGCGGAGGCGATGGCGGAGAGTGTTTATTCCACAGAGCAGCAGCTGCAAACCATGGGGTACGCAAAACCAATTGAATCGGAAGAGCAGGATGCCAATCTTTTCTATGTTCATGATACAGGAAGAGTGCTGCTGCGAAGAAAAGATCATAAATTTGTTAATGAACAGGCCGGGATATCTTTCAGCGAGGGAGAAATGCATGAGCTGGCAAAGAACAAACCGTGGCTGCTCAGCAATAACGTGGCAACGAGGCCCATCATGCAGGATCTGGTCTTTCCGGTATTAGCTTTTGTTGGCGGCCCCGGAGAAATCGCCTATTGGTCATTATTAAAAGGCGCATTCCATATACTAGGCATCCGCATGCCGGTCATCGTACCGAGATTATCCATCACACTGGTCAACAGACAGGTCCAGGAAGCGCTGAAACTGACGGGCATCACGATAGATCGAGTGCTGGATCACCAGCTGCCGTCACACCAGGAGTTGTGGCTCGAGCAGCTGCGCGATGAGCGATTTGATCAGCTGTTGGATGAAACAAAGAATCAGCTGGAAGCGCAGTATGAACAGTTGCATAGCCATCTGGAAACAACAGATCCGGCTCTGCTGCAGCTGTTGGATAAAAACTTGCAGTTCCATAAAGGTCAGTTTGATTATTTGAAAAAGAAAAAAGAACAGTCGACATTGCTGAAACATCATGTTCAATTTGGCCGCTTTCACCTTATTTCAGAACAACTGTTTCCGGAAGGGTCTCTGCAGGAACGGCTCTATTCGCCGTATTTCTATATGAACCAGTTCGGCCAAGGCTTGATAGACGAATTACTGAAACAGCCTTATACATTTGATGGATCACATCAGCTGGTTTATTTATAAACGTAATGCCCGTCATTCGTTCTGTGAATGACGGGTTTTTTCTGTCTCAAAATGCATATGGGCTGATGTAAAAGTGAAGGCGAGGATATGTTCGCTTTTCAGCATTTTCTTTGGCTAAATTAGCCGGGCCCATTTAGTAATACTTTCCTTCCATCAGAATTTTCTTTGTTGATGAAAAACCAAGAAAATGGCGAAAATAGTGGGTTTTTCGGGAGACGGGGAGGAAAACAAATCAGAAAGAAGTACTATTGACACATTTTAAAAATTATGCGAAGAAAAACAGCCTAGTGGGTGGAGGAAAGTGGGGGGATGTGGTACATTATTTCATACAGTGGGGTGAATTCTATGTTCATGGGTGAGTATCAGCATTCAATCGATATAAAAGGTCGTCTGATCGTTCCATCGAAGTTTCGGGAACTATTAGCTGACGGCTTTATTTTAACCCGTGGACTGGACAATTGCTTATTCGGTTACCCGCTGGACGAATGGCAAAAACTTGAAGAAAAGTTGAAAGCGTTGCCGGTCACTAAAAAAGATGCCCGTGCATTCACCCGTTTCTTCTTTTCGGGCGCGAGCGAAGCAAGTCTCGATAAGCAGGGAAGAGTCAATATCCCGGCAAATTTACGAGAATTTGCGAAGATCGAAAAAGACTGTATGATCATCGGTGTGTCAAGCCGGATCGAGATCTGGTCAGCAGAACTTTGGGAAGCATACTACGAAGAATCTGAAGAGTCCTTTAATGACATTGCAGAAAACCTTATTGATTTTGACTTTTGAAAGCGGGCGGGATAATCATGTTTAATCACACAACCGTATTACTGCAAGAAGCAGTTGATGGCTTGCATGTAAAACAAAATGGTATTTATGTTGACTGCACGCTTGGCGGAGCAGGACACAGTGAAGAAATCGTTAAACTTCTCTCACCGGAAGGACAACTTATCTGCTTCGATCAAGACATAACAGCTATTGAAGCAGCTCAAAAAAAATTAGAGAACTATACAGCACAAGTAAAATTTGTTCATGCGAACTTTAAAGACGTAAAAAATGAATTGGCAAAATTGGGGATTTCTGAAGTGGACGGAATTTTATATGACTTGGGGGTTTCTTCTCCGCAGCTTGATACGCCCGAACGAGGGTTCAGTTACCATCACGATGCGCCGCTGGACATGCGTATGGATACTTCTGCGCCGCTGACAGCCTATGAAGTAGTTAATGAATGGTCTTATGCCGATCTGGTCAGAATTTTCTTCCGTTACGGCGAGGAGAAATTTTCAAAACAAATTGCCCGTAAAATTGAAGAAGCACGGGGGATTGAGCCAATCCACACAACTGGAGAGCTTGTGGAACTCATTAAAACGGGTATACCTGCAGCAGCCAGAAGAACGGGCGGCCACCCGGCTAAACGGGTTTTCCAGGCAATACGTATCGCGGTGAATGATGAACTCGGAGCAGCTGAGAAATCTTTGACAGATGCGCTCACATTATTGCGCAAAGAAGGCCGAATCAGCGTCATTACATTCCATTCACTTGAAGACCGCTTATGTAAGACTATATTCAAAGAAGCAGCATCTATGCCGGAGCTGCCGCCAAATTTGCCTGTCATACCTGAAGGAATGGAGCCGGAATTCCAGCTTATTACACGAAAGCCGATCATACCTTCAGATGAAGAAATAGAACTGAACAAACGCGCAAGATCAGCGAAATTACGAATTATAGAGAAAAAATAGAAAAGGGGAATAGAGCATGGGACTAGAACAACGGAACCTGAATATGCCACAGACACCGGAGACAGAACAACAAACTGAAATTAATCAGCCCCAGGTTGTCCGCCGAGTAAAAAAACGTTTTTCTAAAGGTGAAAAAATATTGTTCACTTTATTTGCAGCATTTACAATTGGATCTACTTCTATGCTTTTACAGACGCATTCAGATATAAACGCTGTGAATAAAGAAGTGCAATTGATGAATTTGGAAATAGAAGATGCGGTAAAACAAAATACTGAATTGTCCATCCAAGTGAGTGATAAATCCACATATGAACGCATTTGGAAAAAAGCACAAGAGAGTGGTCTGAACCTTAACGAAAGTAACGTAAAGGTCGTACCGGGACGATGAAGCAGTTTCGCTTTCAATGGGGAGCCTTTCTAATGTTTGTAGTATTCGGAGGGCTCTTTTTCATATTATTCGGCAGAATCTTGTTTATTCAGATGACCGGTCAGGTGGATGGCAGAGAACTTGCGAAAATAGCCGCTAACCAGTATGAAAAACATGCAGTTCTTCAGGCGAACCGCGGTGCTATAGTGGATCGAAATGATGAACCCATTGCATCGGATACGTTGAGCTATCATGTAGTTGCGGTGCTAAATGAAGCAGCAAGCAAAAACAGCAAAAAAAAGTATCACGTAATTGACTATAAGGAAACGGCCAAAGTACTGGCCAAATATTTGCCGCTAACCGAACGTGAAATATATGACAAAATGAAAAATGCCAGGGAAGGCACATGGCAAATTGAATTTGGTCGTGCAGGCAAGGACCTTAACCGGGAAACGGTGCTGAAGATGAAGGAAGAACTCGATAGAAAAGGCTTATCGGGTATTTTGTTTGTAGAGGGGAAAAAGCGCTTCTATCCTAACGGCCGCTTTGCCTCCTACTTAGTAGGCTTTGCACAAAAAGAGGAAACGGCAGACAGAAACACCGTTACTACAGGAAAAATGGGACTGGAGAAGACGTATAACAAGCAATTGACCGGAGTGGACGGCAAAGTGAACTATCAGGCTGACGGCTGGGGATATTTACTGCCGACTGCCAGTAAACAAATAGAAGAACCAAAGGATGGTCAGACGATCAAGCTGACACTGGATAAGACGATCAGTAATTTCGTTGAGGAAGCAATGGATAAGGTGGAGAAAGAGTACTCGCCGAAAAAAATGCTGGTACTCGTAACGAATCCGAAAACCGGTGAAATCCTGGCAATGAGTCAGCGGCCTACATTCAATCCAATGACGAGAGAAGGTTTGACGGAAAACTGGTTGAACGATGCGGTGGAACAGACAATTGAGCCAGGTTCGCCGATGAAGATGTTCACGTTGGCCACGGCGGTCGAAGAGGGCAAGTGGGCACCGGATGACTATTTCAAATCGGGCTCTTATCAAATTTATGATCGGATCATCCGGGATGTCAACGTGGACGGCTGGGGAACAATTACTTTCCTTGAAGGGCTGCAGCGTTCATCTAACGTCGGCATGGCCTACCTGCTGGAGAGAATCGGAGATCAGAAATTTATCGAATACATTCATAAATTTGGCTTTGGCAAACGCACCGGTATTGATTTGCCGAACGAAGCTTCCGGTGTCGTGCTTGATAACTATCCGGCTGAACGATTGACGACTTCCTATGGACAAGGGTCTACGGTCACTCCTTTGCAAATGATTCAGGCAGCTTCCGCTATCGCGAATGACGGTGTCATGATGAAACCGTATGTGATTGATCAAATCATTGATCCGAATACCGAAGAAGTTCTCGAGAATCATGAGCCGGAAGAAAGCGGCAAACCAATTTCAGCAGAAACTGCTAAACAGGTGCGCGAAATTCTTGCATCTACCGTTACTTCAGAAAACGGAACGGCGCAAAAATATCATTTGGAGAATTATGCAGTAGGCGGTAAAACAGGAACAGCCGAAATTCCGAAAAAAGAAGGAAAAGGCTATATGTCCGGATACGGAAACTATCTGTATTCCTTCCTTGGCATGGCGCCCATCGACGATCCGCAGCTTTTGATTTATGTCACCGTGCAGCAACCCAAACTAAAGGGCGGGGAGCTTGGTTCAGATCCGGTTTCAAAAGTATTCAACCCTATTATGGAAAACAGTCTAAAATACTTGAATATCGCCCCGGATGACGAGCAAGTAATTCCTGTGAAAAAAGTAGGGGATTATGAAGGCGAAGAAGCAGAGAAGGCTGCGGAACTGGCAGCTGAAGACGGTTTCCAAACGGTATTGATAGGGGAGGGCGGCAAAGTATCGAAACAAATACCTAAAGCCAAGACCAAATTGACGGAGGATTCCATCATCCTTCTGAAGACAGAAGGGGACACGACATTCCCGGATATGACGGGATGGTCCAAAAAAATGGTGCTGTCATTTACGAATCTGTCTAAGCTGGACATTCGGATAAATGGTGAAGGGTATGTTGTCGGTCAGAGCGTTACAGAGGGTACTTCTGTGAATAAGGAAGACCCTGTCGTAGTCGAGCTGCGGACCCCGGAACAACAGTTTAATAAAAAGAAGAATAAAGAGAATAAAGAAGAGGGCGAAGAGGAACAAATCATGGGCGGCTAATGTATAGTGCGCAAATTCACGGCATACCTTAATAGAAAAAAAGGTAGTGAATCATTGCGGTCATTTATCGATATGCAGTCAAAAAAGCGTTTACGTGCAGCGTTTGTCTTGTTCCTCATCTGTTTACTTCTCGTGATCGGCAAACTATTTCATGTGCAGATAATTAAACACGAGTGGCTGAAAGAAAAAGCCGAAGAAAACTGGGACCGTGAAATCCCTTTCGGCGCCATGCGCGGGAATATTACAGATCGTAATGGGCAGCTGATTGTCGGCAATGAGCTGGCTCCTACGCTATATTTTATGCCCGCCCAAAATCCTGATATTTCAGATGACATCCCTGCGATTGCAAAAATCCTGCGGACAGAACCTGCTGTATTGGAAGAAAAACTGAAGAAAAAAGATTATATGGTGAAACTGGCTCCTGAAGGAAAAAACATCACGAAAGAGCAGGCGGATGAAATTACCAAACTGCAAATTGCCGGATTGTATGTAGGAGTAGATTTTGTCCGCCATTACCCATATAATGACCTGTTGGCTCGTTTAATTGGATTTACCGGCTATGACGGCAAGGGTCTTGCTGGCATTGAATATGCTTATGACGAGATTCTGAATGGGACAGGGGACAAAGTGCGTCTGTTCACTGATGCGAAGGGCATTGCCTTGCCGCATGTTGAAGACAGTTTTGAACACGGAAAAGAAGGATCACCTCTCGAGCTGACGATTGATTTGAAAATGCAGCAAATTGTAGAACGTGAGCTCATTCAGGCAATGGAGAAGTATGATGCGACACAGGCGCTGGCAATTATTATGAATCCGAAGACAGGGGAGTTACTGTCGCTGGCATCTGTACCCGGCTTTGACCCGAAAGACTACCAATCGGCTGATTCCACTATCTATAACCGGAACTTACCGGTTTGGATGACATACGAGCCGGGCTCGACATTTAAAATTGTCACATTGGCGGCAAGTCTCGAAGAAAATGTCATTGACCTGGAAAATGAAGGCTTCTATGATCCCGGTTATACGATGGTAGCGAATGCCCGATTGAGATGCTGGAAACGGGAAGGGCATAAAGATCAGACGTTTCTTGAAGTCGTAGAGAATTCTTGTAACCCTGGCTTCATTACGATGGGTCAGCGTCTTGGCAGCGAAAGGTTGGACCGCTACATTCGGTCATTTGGCTTTGGTGTTTCAACAGAATCCGGCATTGCCGGCGAAGCAAAAGGCATTCTGTTCTCAAAAGAAGCTTTCGGTCCGGTTGAGCAGGCAACGACTGCATTCGGCCAGGGGATATCAGTGACACCAATCCAGCAAGTGCAGGCGGTAGCTGCCGCGATTAATGGCGGGAAACTCTTTAAACCGTATATCGTCAAATCAATCAGGGATTCAGAAGGCAAGACGATTCAAGAATTTGAACCGGAATTGAAAAGACAAGTAATCAGTGAAGAGACATCAGCAAAAGTTCGTCATGCGCTTGAATCGGTAGTTGCAAATGGTTCAGGCCGCAATGCATTTGCAGATGGACTTCGTATCGGAGGGAAAACTGGAACAGCGCAAAAAGTAGTGGATGGCCGTTACAGTGATGGCGACTACATTGTTTCGTTCATTGGTTTTGCTCCCGCAGATGATCCTGAATTACTGGTATATGTAGCCGTAGACAGCCCGAAGAACTCGATTCAATTCGGGGGTGTCATAGCTGCCCCGATTGTGGGACGGATAATTGAGGAAGTAGCACCAGTGGCCCATATCGAGAGAAGGAAAGAACAGCTGGAGAAAGAGTATCGGTGGGGAGATGCCATCACATTCCGCTCGCCAGACTTACTCGGAATGACAGAAAAGGAACTGCTGTCCCAAAATTACACGTTCAAAATCAAATGGCACGGCAAAGGCAAGAAGGTAGTGCGTCAGTTGCCGGCGCCCCATACATTGATGACCGTGGAAGATACCATTCATCTGTATACAGAATAAGCAGTGCCTTATTGACACGCAATAGATAGTAGAAGGAGAACTTAATATGACACTCGGCACCACAGTCACGATAATCGCTGCAGCATTTTTTGTCTCAGCGATTGTCGGGGTGATCATCATCCCATTACTTAGAAGGTTGAAATTTGGTCAAAGCATACGGGAAGAGGGTCCGCAAGCGCATATGAAAAAAGCGGGCACGCCTACTATGGGCGGGCTCATCTTCCTTATTTCCATATTGATTTCAACACTTACCTTATCTTACATAAACGACACATTGACTACTCATACGATCGTGTTATTGATTGTGCTGATTGGTTTCGGATGTATCGGCTTCCTGGATGACTTTATCATCATCGTAGCGAAACGCAACTTAGGATTAACATCACTTCAGAAATTAATCGGACAGATTATCATAGCGATCATCGCCTTTTTCTTACTGAAACTGGGACCATTCGAAACAACTGTAACGATCCCTTTCACGGATCTCGGGATAGACCTTGGCGTATTTTATGTGGCTTTTTTAGTCTTTTGGCTTGTAGGATTTTCCAACGCAGTCAACTTGACAGATGGCCTGGATGGTCTGGTTGGAGGAACTTCAACCATCGCATTCTCGGCATTCGGCGTCTTTGCATTAGCGTATGAGCAAAATGATATTGCACTATTCGCTTTTGTAGTGGCGGGTGCCATGCTCGGGTTTTTATTATTCAATATTAAGCCTGCAAAAGTATTCATGGGCGACACCGGCTCGCTTGCGCTTGGTGGTGCGCTCGCCATGCTGTCCGTGCTGATCAAGCAGGAGTTGCTGCTGCTGATTATCGGGATTGTCTTTGTGGTAGAGACGCTTTCTGTAATTATTCAAGTCATTAGTTTCAAAATGACTGGAAAACGTGTCTTTAAAATGAGTCCCATTCATCACCATTTTGAACTATCGGGCTGGTCTGAATGGAAAGTAGTGATTGTGTTCTGGGGAGTAGCACTGCTTGCTGCCCTTGTACCGGTCTTTTTGGAGGTCATGTAAATGAAGAATGCAGAACAATTCGCAGGGAAACGAGTACTTGTGGTCGGCCTGGCAAAGAGCGGGGTGGCGGCAGCAGGTTTGCTTCATCGGCTCGGAGCAGAAGTTGTCGTCAATGATTCTAAACCGGCAGAAGGCAACGAAGAAGCTATGGAGCTCCAGGCGCAGGGAATAGAAGTGATCGGAGGCGGCCATCCGGCAGATTTACTGGAGCGAAATTTTGACTTGATCGTAAAAAATCCGGGGATCCCGTATACTAATCCGCTGATCGCGAAAGCGTTGGAACAGCGTCTTGCCATTTGGACAGAAGTGGAGTTGGCAGGTCTGCTGAGTGAAGCGCCGATTATTGCCATAACGGGCTCTAATGGAAAAACGACTACAACCACATTGCTTTATCATATGCTCAATATGGCGAAGAAAAAGCCGCTGATTGCCGGTAATATCGGAACAGTTTCATGCACCGTGGCGGAAAAAGCCAAACCCGATGAAGTGATGGTTCTGGAAGCCTCCTCGTTTCAATTAGCAGGGACGGAACGGTTTACTCCCAGAATTGCAGTGTTTTTGAATTTATACGAAGCACACTTGGATTATCATGGTTCACTGGAAGAATATTTACATGCAAAATTGCAGGTGGCGCGCAATCAAACGTCACAAGAGTACTTGATTTATAATGCAGATCAAAAGCTTATCAGTGAGGCAGTCGGGTTATTCGAATCCCGTAAAGTTCCGTTCTCTGTTCAAGGGAAAAATGCGGAAGGGATTTCAGCCGATGATGAATGGATTTACTGGTTAGGCGAACCGTTCATTGAAATCAGGAAAATCAAATTGCCAGGACGCCATAATTTGGAAAACATTGTAGCGGCAACTGCCGCGGCCATCTTATCTGGCTGTGAAAAAACGGCAATTGAAAATGTTTTAAATTCATTTACAGGCGTACGCCACCGTATGCAATTCGTGCGCGAAGTAAAAGGCCGCACCATATATAATGATTCCAAAGCGACTAATACTCTGGCAACGAAAAGTGCATTGTCATCATTTAAGACTCCGATCGTATTGATAGCTGGAGGACTTGACCGGAATCATTCATTTGAAGAGCTGCGGCCGTTCATGCAAAATGTCCGCGCTGTTGTGGCGATAGGGGAGACCGCTGATCGTTTTGCGGAGTTTGCGGTGTCATGCGGTGTGACTGATACCGCGCGTGCTTCGACTATGCAGGAAGCAGTTGAAAAGGCATATAGATTCAGCAGTGAGGACGATGTCATTTTATTATCGCCAAGCTGCGCCAGCTGGGATCAGTATCCAAGTTTTGAAATCCGCGGAGATCAATTTATTGATGCAGTAATGAAATTATAACTTCGCTGCAACAGCGGGAAAGTAAAATGAACAGACAGCTGATTAATTTGAGAAAGGATGCGAACGCTGGAAAGAACCTACCGTATAGTCTTTTTGACAGCCGCTTTACTTTTGTCGCTGATCGGGTTGGTATTTGTGCAATCGGCAGGATCGTATTGGGGGGAAGTGCATTACCAGGATTCCTCCCCCTTCATCGTCAAGCAAGGCATTTACATGATTATTTCATTAAGTGTCGCTTACGTGCTGGTGAAGAGTCCATTAACTTCACATCCGAAGTTTTGGACGTATTGCTACATCGCTTCCATTGTGATGCTCGTGGCAGTTTTGATTCCTGGCATCGGGGCGGTGCGTAACGGTTCCCAAAGCTGGATCACACTCGGTCCGGTCAGTTTGCAGCCCGCCGAGTTTGTAAAAGTCGCGTTACTTGGGAAATTGGCAAGCAGTATGAAGAAACACAAAGGAAAGTCATGGCAATGGCAGCATTTTGCACTCATCTTGCTGCCGGCAGCGTTGATTATGATGCAGCCTGACCTGGGATCAGCCGTCATCATGATTGTATCTGCTTTTGTCATCCTGTTTCTGGCAGGTTATCCGCTGTCATTCTTTATATTTCTTATCGTATCCGGAGTTGCTGCTTTTATCGGGCTCATCTTGGCTGCACCGTATCGCCTGGATCGGATCAAGTCCTATATTGACCCGTGGAATGACCCGCTCGGTACGGGTTTTCAAAGTATCCAGTCGTTGTTTGCCATTGCCCCCGGAGGATTATTCGGACATGGCTTCGGCAACAGCCGGCAAAAGTTCCTGTACTTGCCCGAACCGCAAAACGATTTTATATTTTCCATCATTGCAGAAGAAATCGGATTTATAGGTGCGGCATCCATCGTCGTGCTGTTCATTCTGTTATTTGCTTCGGCATTTGGTATCGCGATTCGTCTCGGTAACTGGAACTCATTTTTAATAGTCACCGGTATGGTGTCCATGATTACTTTTCAAACATTTTTAAATATGGGAGTCGTATCAGGTTTGCTGCCTGTAACAGGAGTGACGCTGCCTTTTATCAGTTACGGGGGATCTTCGCTGTTAACCACGTGGCTGGCTGTCGGAACAATCCTGCACTACTCTGCGAATAAAAGGGCAGGATGAAGGGAGAACAGGATATGGATAAAATAATTGATATTGAAGACCGAATTCCCTCGATGCGTAAAAAGCGAAGAAGAAGAGCTAATATCAGCTTCCTGATTCTAGTCGTGATATTCGTTCTTGTTCTTCTGGCCTTGCTGTATTTCCAATCCTCATTAAGCGATGTGTCGGATATATCAATTAATGAGACTATTTTACATGACAGTGAGGAATATATAGATCAGAGCGGATTATATAAAGGACAGTCGCTATGGGGATTCCGCACAAAAGACATTGAAAATAACATAATGAAAATCCCTGGCGTGAAGGAAGTGAGCGTCAAAAGGGATTTTTATCATGATGTGTCGATAACCGTAACGGAATGGGAGCCGGTTGCTTATATAGAAAATAAGACGCGATATGACCTGCTCCTGGAGAATGGGGAGCGCATCGAAACTGGTGATCCAGAAATCCTTTCACATGCCCCAATTCTGTCTGGGTTTACCGATGCGGATGTAACAGAACGGATGATTGACCAGCTTCAGAAGATGGACAGTTCCGTTTTCGAGCTGCTGTCAGAACTTCATTTTGCAGGACAGGAAAAAATAGATGTTTTTATGAACGATGGATATGAAGTGCACGCTGTTATTTCAGGCTTTGCGGAAAAAATGTCTTATTATCCGGATATTATCGCACAATTGCCGAAAGATGAAAAAGGTGTGCTGGATATCGAGATTGGCGTGTATTTTAAAAAATACTCGGATTATTATAAAGAGCCCGAGCCTGTAAAAGTCGAAATTCCTCAGATTGACGAAAAGACCGATGAAAAGACAGACGAAAAAACTGATGAAGAACAGGCGCCGCCTGTCGAAATGGAACGGAAAGAGGAGGGAGAAAGTGGGCAAGGGACTGAAGAAAACTAGGGAAAAACGAGGCAAGCAGTTAGTGTTCTCTGTCGTCTTTCTAGTACTGGGCTTCATGCTTGCATTTTCTTACCGGACAATCGGCAGTAAGCAACAAGTGCTGGATCCTGAACAATCCAGTATATTTCTTCAGGAAGAACGATATCGTGAAGATTTAATTGAGCAGCAGGAACGCAATAAAGAATTGACCGGCGAATTACTTGAAAAACAAAAACGGGTACATGATTTCGAACAGGAGTTTTCCGACAAAGAAAAAAAACATGCGGTTCTTGTAGAAAAAGCACGTGATTTACGATTATTGCTGGGCTTTGTTCCTTCAGAGGGAGAAGGCGTCAAAGTGACACTTGAAGATGCGGATTATGACCCATCGGTTCAAAATCCAAATGATTATATCGTTCATGAGAGTCATGTCTTGCGCGTCATTAATGAATTGAAAATCGCAGGTGCACAAGGAATGACCATCAACGGGCAGCGGATTAATTCGAATTCGTACATAAAATGTACAGGCCCTGTTATTATGATTGATGGCAGAACCTTTCCGGCACCTTTTATTATAGAAGCAGTTGGGGATCCGAAAGTGCTGTCACCGGCACTGCATCTGAAAGGCAGTGTCATTGACGGATTGCAAAGGGATAACATTGTCGTCACAGTAGAGGAAATGAAGGAAATTCAACTGCCTGCGATTCGTGACGAAGTATGATGGATTGTGGGGGGGTAGAGTGAAACGGAACACACACTGGAAGTTCACTTTGATTCTCGGTATAGTAGGGTTTGTATTAGCGTTACAATATAATTCTATGAATACCACATCAACACGTGATACACGAGATTTGTGGGCGATCCGTAAAGAATTGTCCAATGAAAAGAAAATTCACTCTGAACTGTTGGAAGAAATCAGGGAAATAGATCAAACACTTGCATCCTATACTGCATCGCCTGAGGCAAACGCAGCTGAAGTGCTGCAAAACACACTGGACAAGCTGTATAAACAAGCTGGATTCATGCCAATTACCGGACCGGGATTTGTAATCGAAGTAGCCCCGTCCCCAGAGTCTATTGCGTTCGGTTATGACATAGAACCTGTTTCATCTGAATTGCTGGCCTGGTTTATTAATGTGATCAATCAGCACCAAGGGAACGAGCTGGAAATTGACGGCAAACGTTTCACTACACTGAGTTGGATCCGGGACGTCAACGGCAATCTGACTGTCAGCGGAGAAATCGTTTCCACACCGCCGTTTAACATAAAAGTCGTTTCTCCAACGATGGAAGACAGTGAAAAGCTGTATAATTTATTATTGACAACTACAATCCAGGATGAATTCTATCTAGATGACTTAGTTTTGTCAATTAGTGAACCAACGGACCGTATTACGTTAGAGGGCTGGACCGGCGGTTTTGAAAACCAATTTTTAAAAGAACAAACAAAGGAGTAATGACAATATGTGGCTACCCTTACTTGGGCTCCTCCTTGGCATTTCACTAGGTTTGCTCTCGGATATACAGATCCCGCAGGTGTATAATAATTATTTAACTATTGCGATTCTCGCTGCATTTGATACACTATTTGGTGGAATCAGAGCCTATCTGCAGCAAGTATACGACGACCAGATTTTCGTCACAGGATTTTTCTTTAACTTGCTTTTGGCAGCGGGACTTGCTTTCCTTGGTGTACATTTAGGCGTAGATTTATATTTGGCGGCTGTCTTTACGTTTGGTGTACGATTATTCCAAAACATTGCTGTCATCCGCAGAATCTTGCTGACAAAATGGACGTCCAGAAACAAAAATCCTAATACAAATGCCTGAAAGTAAATTTTTTTAGAAGAGGGTGTTGAAAATATTTAGACAAAGCAGTCATAATACAATAGAATGGAAGTTACTAGTTACATTAAGGAGGTGTCAATAATTGAGTAAATCAAATCATTACGTATCACTAGATATAGGATCGTCCACAATTAAAGTCTTAATTGGTGAGATGGATCAAAATGCCCTGCACGTAATTGGCGTGGGGAATGTACAATCAGCCGGAATCCGCAAAGGCACAATTATTGATATTGATGCCACTGTACAATCGATCCGTAAAGCGATTGAACAGGCTGAACGAATGACAGGCCTGAAAATTGAAGAAGTAGTTCTTGGCATCCCGGCGAACGGCGTCCAGTTCCAAAACGTCAAAGGCGTGGTGGCTGTGAACTCCGAAAATCGTGAAATTACTGATGACGATTTAGAAAGAGTAATGAAATCATCGCAAGTGATGAATGTTCCGCCGGAAAGAGAATTCGTCAATTTAGTGCCTAAGCAGTTCATTGTAGATGATTATGATGAAATTACTGATCCCCGTGGTATGATGGGTGTCAGATTGGAAATGGATGCAACGTTAATCACGACATCCAAAACACAACTACATAACATTTTACGATGTGTAGAAAAAGCCGGTTTACAAATTCGCGAAATTTATTTGCAGCCGCTGGCGGCAGGTACATTCGCATTATCTGAAGATGAAATGTATCATGGAACTGCTTTCATCGATATTGGCGGAGGGTCCACTACGGTATCTGTATTTGCCGAAAACCGTTTGATCAGTACGTCTGTATTGCCTGTAGGCGGCGACCATATTACAAAAGATTTATCGATTGTACTAAAAACACCGACAGAACAGGCAAGAATGATTAAACATCAGTATGGACATGCCTATTATGAAGATGCTTCAGACGAAGAGCTGTTTGAAGTGCCGGTAGTGGGATCAGACGCGAAAGATCAGTATAGCCAGCGCTATATTTCTGATGTAATCGGTTCACGTCTGGAAGAATTATTTGAATTAATTTTAGAAGACTTGTATGCAACGGGTATCCGTGACCTGCCGGGCGGAATCGTCATTACAGGAGGAACGGCTAAACTTGACGGAATTCTGCAGTTAGCCCGAGATGTCTTCAAAACCAGAGCCAGACTGTACACGCCTGAATATATAGGTGTTCGTGAGCCGATGTATTCTACTGCGGTTGGCTTGATTCGCTATGCGTATATGGAAGATGTATTCTTTGGATATGAAGAAGATCAAGTCGGTTCACCTCAAGCAAATGACTCCATTTATGAAGTTGCTGAACCTGCGGCTAAACCGGTTAAACCGAAAAAAGAAAAAAGTCAAGGTTTCATGAAACGCGCTAAAAAAGTATTCGACAATTTCTTTGAGTAAAGTCTTGACAGATGGAAATTGCAGATAATTAAGAGGAGGAAAATCAATGCTTGAATTTGAGACGAATATAGATTCTTTAGCAGTAATTAAAGTTATTGGAGTGGGCGGCGGCGGAAATAATGCGGTCAACCGTATGATCGAACATGGAGTGCAGGGTGTGGAGTTTATTGCGGTAAACACTGACGCTCAGGCATTGCAGTTATCATCGGCTGAAGTAAAGCTGCAAATCGGTGAAAAGCTTACAAGAGGACTCGGTGCGGGGGCAAATCCTGAAGTAGGCAAAAAAGCAGCAGAAGAAAGTAAAGAACAAATTGAAGAAGCACTGCGCGGAGCGGACATGGTATTCGTTACAGCGGGGATGGGCGGCGGAACGGGTACGGGTGCAGCACCGGTAATCGCTCAAATCGCCAAAGATATCGGCGCATTGACAGTAGGGGTTGTTACGCGCCCATTCACGTTTGAAGGAAGAAAGAGATCTACTTCAGCGGCAGGCGGCATTGCCAGCATGAAAGAAGCAATCGACACGCTGATTGTCATTCCAAACGACAAATTGCTGGAGATTGTTGACAAGAACACACCAATGCTGGAAGCGTTCAGAGAGGCAGACAACGTATTACGTCAGGGTGTTCAAGGTATCTCCGATTTGATCGCGGTACCTGGATTGATCAACCTCGACTTTGCCGATGTGAAAACAATTATGTACAACAAAGGTTCTGCATTGATGGGTATCGGTATGTCCACTGGAGAAAACCGTGCGGCAGAAGCTGCGAAAAAAGCTATTTCCAGTCCATTGCTTGAAACATCGATCGATGGAGCAAAAGGCGTTCTGATGAATATTACAGGCGGCTCTAACCTGAGCTTGTTTGAAGTGCAGGAAGCAGCAGATATCGTTGCCACTGCGTCAGATGAAAACGTCAATATGATTTTCGGTTCTGTGATCAATGATGATCTCAAAGACGAGATCATTGTCACAGTTATCGCAACAGGCTTTAACGAAGAGCTGCTTTCATCATCAAGACAAAGAGGCCCGGGCGTTACCGGCGGTGTGCGTCAGCAGCGTCCTGCCCAGCAGCAGCCGCCTGCTCAAAGCAGATATGAAGAGCAGCCGCGCTACGAGCAGCAGCCGGAGCCAAGACAGTCACAAACGAATCAGCACCAGCACGAAGAACAATTGGATATTCCAACGTTCTTGCGCAACCGTACACGCCGTAAATAATAGAAAAACCAAGCTTTCCGCTGAAGATTTTATTCTTCAGCGGAAAGCTTTTTTGTTTTCTCAATAATTGTGTTCTATTTTTGGATGCTCAAAAAAATGTCGAAGTTTTCATAGGAAACCATCCAAAGCCTGACAGGTTTTTCAGGACAGCCGTGCTAATCTGTTCGTAAGGAGGCCGGCATATGTATGGAGAACTGATGATAGGAATCAACATGCTCTTTAACTACGCCATCCTGTCATTCACAAATAAGGTTGGAAATCATCAGACAAGCAGAAGGAGGTTATGGGTCGCAGCATTTATTGGTGCCTTCTTTATTACATTGTTCCCGTATTCTCTGCCGGCGATGATTCTCACTTTTTTAGGGATGACGTATATCGCTTTCGGACAAACGTTCAGCAGCTGGAAGAGTTCAGTCCTTGCTGTACTAATTGCAGCGTTCTTTGCAGGGGGATTGCTGACTCTCGTCTACACACAAATCTCTATCAGCACGAATCCAAATTTCTTATTTGTTGCAATCGGTCTGACGTATCTCTCGTTATATATCGTCAAGCACAAATGGATTGATACCCGAATGGTGAGCAAGTTAATGAGTTTTACACATGAGTCGGAATTAACACTGTGGGGCAGGGTTATTCCGCTGAAAGTGTTTATTGACACAGGCAATCATTGCATAGAACCGTTGTCGGGAGATCCAGTCCATTTTATTGGGTATCAGGCAGTAAAAGAACATTTACCTAAAGATTTTGCCTCTGCTTTGGAAGCATGGCGCCCTGATCAAACCCCTGACTTAGCCGGTTTTCCTGCACCCCATCAAAAAAGTCTTCGGCTAATACGACTGCAAACCGTTCAAGGAGCTTCGTGGGCAGTCGGAATCAAGTATGACAGCTGGCTGGTGAATGGAGAAGCATTGCCTGCAGGCTATGCTGTCCTGACAAAAGAACGGCGCCAGTATCCGCAAGGCGCATCAGCCATTTTGCAAATGAGTGCGATGGAAATGCTAAAAGAAGAAGGGAGAACGGCTGCATGTTAACAGAAGTGAAAAAATGGATTTCTTACATTATTGGCTTTTTCAGGAAAAGAGGCGGCGTATTTTATATCGGAGGACATGAATCGCTCCCGAAGCCGCTTGATAAAGAGACAGAAGCAAAAACCATACAGGCACTAATGAATGGAGATCCTGCTGCACGTGATACATTGATCGAAAAGAATTTGCGTCTTGTGGTCTATATTGCGAGACGTTTTGATAATACGAATACCAATATTGAAGATCTCATCAGCATCGGTACAATTGGACTGATCAAAGCCATTGAAACATTTAAAGCAGATAAGAATATTAAGCTGGCAACATACGCATCCCGCTGTATCGAAAATGAAATCTTGATGCATTTGCGCAAAACGAGCCGGATCCGTTCAGAAATTTCATTCGACGAGCCGTTAAACTCCGATGCAGACGGCAATGAACTGCTTCTGTCAGACATTCTGGGTACAGATGAAGATATTATTACAGACGATGTAGAGAAAAAAATGGAGCGCCAATATATGATTGAGGCCATCCGGAACTTGGATGAGAGAGAACGTTATATTATGGAGCAGCGATTCGGTCTCATGGGTACAAATGAAATGACGCAAAAAGAAGTAGCTGATTTGCTCGGTATTTCACAATCTTACATCTCAAGATTAGAAAAGAAAATTATATCAGAACTTCGTGACCGTCTGAATCAGCCGATTTCGTAACTGGACATATCGGCAGAAATTGGCGATTCGTGAAACCGCATATTCTAAAGAGTTGAGGACAAACTACTCATTACACTCACCTATAGAATGCGGAGGAAAAGCCAATGGTACGTACAAGGGTTGAAATTTGTGGAATCAATACGTCCGAGCTGCCATTATTGACCAGTGATGTGATGAAGGAAACTTTCATCCGGCTGCAAAGCGGCGACGAATTTGCCAGAGATGAATTGGTGTTTGCGAATTTGCGTCTCGTACTGAGTCTTGTTCAGCGCTTTAACTATCGCGGGGAACAGGCTGACGATTTATTCCAGGTTGGTTGTATTGGTTTGTTGAAAGCCATAGACAATTTTGATCTAAAACATAATGTCCGGTTTTCAACATATGCCGTGCCGATGATTATCGGTGAAATCAAACGGCATCTTCGTGATCATCATGCTGTCCGTGTTTCCAGATCTTTACGTGATATCGCCTATAAAGCCATCAGGGCAAAAGAACAATATGTTAACGAACATCAGCACGAACCCAGAATTTCTGATTTGGAGAAAATCACAGGCATTCCGGAAGAAGATATTCTCTTTGCGCTTGATGCGATACAAGATCCGATGTCTCTGCACGAGCCGATGAACAGTGACGGCGGAGATCCGATCTATATGATGGATCAGCTGCATGACCAGAGAGTATCAGAAGACCGCTGGATGAACTATGTTTCCATTAAGGATAAGATGGGCGAGCTGGATGAACGCCAGCAGCTTATCGTCTCTAAACGATTTTACCTCGGTCAGACGCAGACTGAAATCGCCAAGGAGCTAGGGATATCACAGGCACAAATCTCAAGAATAGAGAAGCATGCGATGGAACAGATTCGGCTTGGGATTGAGCAGAAAAATAGTTAATAGCGATTGACTTTACTAAGACTGTCCTCCATGTAAAAGTGGTAGGGCAGTTTTTGTTTTGTTTATGGAGAGTGTTAGGGACACTTGAAAGCACCGCTGCACTGCGTTCCTCTTGTTGCAGTTTTTTACGTGGTGTTTGGCTGTTCTTTGATTTGTAAATTCCCCCGGCCGCTCATAAATCCTCCGTAAGCGATCATAGCATCCCCGCAAGCGCTCTATGCGTGCCGGCGACCGCTCATAACTTCCGTCACGCGCTCAATGGGGCTGTGCAAGCGCTCATACCGGTCCGTTATCCGCTCATTGACTACTAAGAGGATGGAAATGAAAATGGTAAGGCACCGCTGCACTGCGTTCCAGACGGACGCGTTCGGCAGGGCCCGCGCCGTGCCAACCAGGTCGCCTGGGCTCCCTTTGGCTGTCTCGCCTGTCGGGCTGATCCACCCCGAGTCGCCGTCTTCCATTCCGTTTCACTTGTAACGCTTTTAGAGTGGTGTTTGGCTGTGCATTGATTTGTAAATTCTCCCGGCCGCTCATAAATCCTCCGTAAGCGATCATAACATCCCCGCAAGCGCTCTATGCATGCCGGCGACCGCTCATAACTTCCGTCAAGCGCTCAATGACCCTGTGCAAGCGCTCATACTTGCTCCATAAGCGCTCATAAAGCTATTCACTTCTATTCCCATCTTGAACTTTACAAAAAAACTCGATTTATCAATAATGATTAGTTCCAACAAAGTCTCTGACTGCTCCAGCCCGTCATTTTCATTGGTTATGAAGACAGTTTTCTGCGTTCTCATTAAAACCGCCTATGCATAGTATGAAAGAAGGAGGGGAAACTATGCGTTTTTCCAGCTTGCAGAAAAAAGAAGTTATTGAACTTAAAAAGGGATCGTTTCTCGGGTTTGTTCAGGATGCGACGATTGATATCAAAAACGGCAGGATTGCACAGCTTCATATAGGGGAACTTGAGCGCTCGTTCTTCTCTGAAGGCAAATCTAAAGGCGTTCAGAAAGTCAGTTATGAAGACGTCATGACGATTGGAAAAGATATTATCCTGATCCAGAATAAACCGCTGAATAAATGACTTATCGTTGATATATGATTCCCCGCTTGATACAATGAAGCAAAGACAATGAAAAGTAGTGATATTGTGGAACAAGTAAAACAACGATTAGCAACTATACAAAAACAAATAAATACAGCATGTGAAATGTCTCAGCGCAATCCGGAAGACATTACGATTATTGCAGTTACCAAACAGGTGTCACCTTCCAGAGCGCAGTCTCTGCTCGATATCGGCATAAAAGACTTAGGTGAAAACCGTCTGGAAGGGCTCCTTGAAAAGCAGGAAGCGATTACAGATTCAGCAAATTGGCATTTCATTGGAAACTTGCAGACGCGTAAAGTGAAAGACCTGATTGATACGATTGACTGTCTTCATTCGCTCGATCGCCTGAGCCTTGCGAAAGAAGTGAACAAGCGGGCTAGCCGGCCGCTGGATTGTTTTGTACAAGTCAATGTCTCAGGAGAGGAATCTAAATCGGGAATTACGCCGGAAGAAGCGGATGTATTCTTTGAGCAGCTGGCAGTTTATGAGAATGTTCATGTGATTGGATTAATGACGATGGCGCCGAACACAGAGGACGAGTCCGTGCTTCGCGGTGTATTCCAGTCGCTGCGTGAACTGCGTGACCGGATCGCAGCGAAGAAGCTGCCGTATGCGCCATGTACGAAATTATCCATGGGCATGTCCAATGATTTTGCAATTGCGATAGAAGAAGGAGCAACCCATATACGTATCGGCACAGCATTGGCCGGATCAGAAAGAGAGGAAATTGAATGAGCCTCAAAAAACGATTAGAAAAGATGTTTTGGGTATCGGAAGAAGAAGTTGTTCATCAGCCTCAACCACAGAGTAAACCAAAAAAAGCGGAGCACGCTCTTGCCCGTAAAGAGATGAAGAAGCTAGGCGGAAAGAAACGGGCATTCAATTCACGTGTGCAGCCTGGCCAGCAGCAAACTTCAGCGCAAGCTCCGGTCATCAGTTTACAAAGTCTCCAAAAGTCATCGAAAGTCATCTTACTCGAGCCGCGGTCTTATGCGGAAGTGGAAGACATTGCAGAACACCTGAAAAACCGGCGTTCCGTTGTGGTTAATCTGCAGCAGGTGGAACGGGATCAGGGATTTCGCATCATCGATTTCTTGAGTGGGACAGTTTACGCGCTTGGCGGAGATATTCAGCGAATCGGAGCAGATATATTCCTATGTGCACCAGACAACGTAGAAGTAGCCGGCAAGATAACAGAATTCTTATCCGAGCAGTAAAGAAGGAAGGCTACACAGCTTAAAACTTCCAGTTAAACGGAAGATGAACAATTTTGAATGAGGTGTACAAGTAATTATGATCGCATTATTAAATAACGCTTATTTATTGATTTCAGGCGCGCTGCAAATTTTTTCAATTCTGTTAGTCATTTATATTTTGATGTCGTGGGTCCCGTCAACGAGAGAAACGAAATTTGGTCAGATGTTAGCCAAAATAGCGGAACCATATTTAGGGTTTTTCCGTAAGTTCATTCCGCCATTCGGCATGATTGATTTTTCACCTATCGTAGCTTTGCTTGCTCTGCAATTAATTAGCAGGGGAATCGGCCAAATTTATTTAATGCTGTTTCAGGCATTGGTTTACTGAGCATACTCTTAACAGAAAACGGAAATCCTCACAGGGTGAGGATTTTTTTGTATAAGGAGAATAAAAATAATGGATTCGATGTTTCAGCATTTCCGTAAAGAGGAACAGCCTTTTATAGAAAAAGTGAATAGCTGGGTGAAAGAAGTTGAGGATACGTATGCGCCAAAATTAACGGAATTTTTGGATCCGCGCCAGCGCTTCATTACAGAATCGATTGTCAGAAATTCCGACTTGACATTGACGGCGGAAGGAGGATTTCACGGTGCAGAGCGTCAGCGTGTGTTAATTTATCCCGATTATTACACACCGGCAGCAGATGATTTTCAGATCAGTATCTATCAGGTGAATTATCCGCAAAAATTTGTCACGCTGAAACATTCTCAATTGCTGGGGTCACTTCTGTCAATCGGCATTGAACGGTCGAGGTTCGGGGATATCGAATTGACGGAAGAAGCAGTGCAATTTGCAGTTGCGTCAGAAGTGTCTGAATATATTCACGTGAACTTTACTCAAGTTGGTAAAGTGAAGGTTTCCGTGGAGCCTGTATTGAACTCTGAAGATTTCATTGATGCAAAAGAAGAGTGGGCAGAAGAGCTGCATATTATCAGTTCACTGCGTCTGGATACTGTGGTTGCAGCACTGACGAACAGTTCAAGAGCGAAAGCGTCATCCCTTATCAAAGGTGAAAAAGTGAAAGTGAATTGGGCGATGATCGATCAGCAGGCATTCGAAGTAGAAGAGTACGATGTGCTGTCGGTCAGGGGATTTGGCCGTTTCAGAATCATGAGCATCGAAGGGCGTACGAGAAAAGATAAAATCCGTGTAATGATCGGGGCGTTAGTCTAAATAGAATCCTTGATAATTTCAGAAAAGTAGTGTTTAATCAAGTAGTATAGATGATTACAATGCAAGTTGATACAGCATACTGAAAGGAGAAAGCGTATTATGGCTTTAACCCCTACGGATATACATAATAAAACGTTTAACACAAAGTTTCGCGGCTACGATGAAGATGAAGTCAATGAGTTCCTTGAGCAGCTCATGAAAGATTATGAAAACGTCCTGAAAAAAAATGAAGAACTAGAAAAAAAGGTTGCAGATCACGAAGTAAAGATCAGTCATTTCAATATGATTGAAGAAACGATGCAAAAGTCCATTTTGATTGCACAGGAAGCTGCGGAAGATGTTCGTAAAAATTCTGTTCAGGAATCTAAGTTAATTATTTCGGAAGCAGAAAAAAATGCGGATCGTCTGATTAATGACGCACTGTCCCAGGCGAGAAAAATTGCACTGGAAGTAGAAGTGCTGAAAAAGCAGTCCAAAGTTTTCAAGAGCCGTTTTAAGATGATGGTCGAAGCGCAGCTGGATATGATCAACACAGAAGACTGGGACGAGCTGTTGAAGTATGAGCTTGATACGTCCAGTGTAGAAAATGTGGCAGAGCAAGAATTAGACATACCCGATGTGGACAGTCTGGATGAAGTGAAACCTGAGAAAGTGGAAGAGGCTTGACAACTTCCGAACACATTTTTTATAATGACAACTAAATCGTTATAATGAAGCGTTGAAGGAAAGAGTACTTACTGACTTTACCCAAAGCGAGCCGGGGATGGTGAAAGCCCGGCGGAGAAGCAGCAAGGAAAATCACTCCTGAGCTGGACTTTGTTTTATGCGGAGCCCCGGTTACACTGCCGTTACCAGTGTCTAAGCGGCAATTGTGTATGCAATTGCAAGTAGGGTGGTACCGCGAGAATAAGCCTCGTCCCTTTTTGGGATGGGGTTTTTTGTTTATTAAAAAAGCAGCAGACAGCGTTCGTGTTCAACGGGCCATGGAGTTTAGAAACGGCCCAAGCCTGACGTTGCTCTTCAAACACAGCACGATTGAAACTCACATAATTTAAGGAGGAATTACAATGGAATATAAAGATACATTACTAATGCCGAAAACAGACTTCCCAATGCGCGGAAACTTGCCGAATAACGAACCGAAGATGCAGGAAGAATGGAACGAGAAAAATATTTATCAGAAAGTACAGGAGCGCACAGCAGGCCGTCCGTTTTTCGTGCTGCATGACGGCCCGCCATACGCAAATGGTGATTTGCATATGGGCCACGCACTCAACAAAATATTAAAAGACTTTATTATCCGTTATAAATCCATGTCAGGATTCCATGCGCCATATGTTCCGGGATGGGATACGCACGGTCTGCCGATCGAGCAGGCTTTGGTCAATAAAGGGGTCGACCGCAAGAAAATGAGCACTGCGGAATTCCGTAAAATGTGTGAAGAGTATGCGCTTAATCAAATCGATAACCAGCGTACGCAGTTCAAACGTCTCGGTGTCCGCGGAGACTGGGATAATCCGTATATCACATTGAAGCCTGAATTTGAATCCCGTCAGATTCAAGTATTTGGCGAGATGGCAAAAAAGGGATATATCTACAAAGGTCTGAAGCCGGTGTACTGGTCACCGTCAAGTGAATCTGCATTGGCTGAAGCAGAAATTGAATATCAAGATAAAAAGTCTCCGTCGATTTATGTCAGCTTCCTGATCCGGGACGGAAAAGGTGTGCTGGATGAAGATGTAAAATTCCTGATCTGGACAACAACTCCTTGGACAATTCCGGCAAACTTGGGAATTTCCGTACATCCTGCATTCACTTATGCAGTTGTGAAAGTGAATGGCGAGAAATTTGTGGCAGCAAAGGACTTAGTGGAATATTTAGCAAAAGAATTAGAATGGGAAGACTATTCTATTGAGAAAGAAGTACAGGGTGCTGATCTTGACCGAATTGCAGCAAGACACCCATTCTATGACCGGGATTCACTGGTTATGCTTGGCGAACATGTCACGGCTGATGCAGGTACTGGCTGTGTCCACACGGCGCCTGGGCATGGTGAAGATGACTTCTACGTATCAAAGGCGTATGGAATCGATGCATTGTCTCCAATCAATGATCGCGGTGTTATGACGGAAGAAGCACCATACTTCGAAGGATTGTTCTATGAAGATGCGAATAAAGCGGTAACCGAGAAGCTGAAAGAAGTCGGGGCACTTCAAAAGCTGTCGTTCTTCACTCACTCTTATCCGCATGACTGGCGCACAAAGAAACCTGTGATCTTCCGCGCCACAGCACAGTGGTTCGCTTCGATTGAATTATTCAGAAGTGATCTGCTGGAAGCGATCCGCAATACAAAATTCACGCCATCTTGGGGTGAAACACGTCTGTACAATATGGTCCGTGACCGGGGCGACTGGTGTATTTCCCGTCAGCGGGTATGGGGAGTTCCGATTCCGGTCTTCTATGCGGAAAACGGCGAAGCAATTCTGACAGATGAAACGATCAGCCATGTGGCGGACCTGTTCCGTGAGAACGGATCGAATATCTGGTTTGAGCGTTCTGCCAAAGAGCTATTGCCTGAAGGCTTCACGCATGAAGGAAGTCCAAACGGCGAGTTTACGAAAGAGACGGACATCATGGACGTCTGGTTTGACTCCGGTACGACGCATCAGGGTGTACTTGAGGAGCGGGATGATCTGCGGTACCCGGCCGATTTATACCTTGAAGGATCTGACCAATACCGCGGATGGTTCAACTCTTCATTGACGACAAGCGTAGCGATCAACGGTATTGCACCGTATAAAGGTGTTTTGAGCCACGGCTTTACATTAGATAAAGACGGCCGCAAGATGAGTAAATCTTTAGGTAATGTAATCGTTCCGGCAAAAGTCATCAATCAGCTGGGCGCCGATATTGTGCGTCTATGGGTATCGTCTGTTGACTATACAGCAGACGTACGTGTATCCGATTCAAACTTCAAACAGGTTTCAGAAGTATACCGGAAGATTCGGAACACAGTACGCTTCCTGCACGGTAACGTGGCGGACTTTAACCCGTCGGCAAACCGTGTGGCTTTCGATGATATGCGTCCAGTCGATCAATACGTCTATGTGAAGCTTCAAGATTTGATTGAAGAAGTGCTTACTGCGTATGAGCAGTATGAATTCCCGGTTGTTTACCATGCGATCAATAATTTCTGTACGGGTGTACTCAGCTCATTCTACTTGGATATCGCAAAAGACGTAGTGTACATTGAAGCTGCGGATCACCCGCATCGGCGCGCGATGCAATCAGTGATGTACGATACACTGATCACAATGGTGAAGCTGATCACACCAATTTTGCCGCATACTGCAGATGAGATGTGGAAGAACCTTGCTTTTGAAGAAGCGGAAAGTGTCCAGTTGACGGATATGCCGGAAGCTGATCACAAAGGCGAAGCGGCAGACAAACTTCGTGAACGTTTCGATAACTTGATGGATATCCGTGATGATGTCTTAAAAGCGCTGGAAGAAGCACGAAATGCAAAAGTAATCGGTAAGTCACTGGAAGCCAAAGTGACAGTCGTATTACCTGAAGCTGAGCGCGGTATTCTGGAAGCTGAAGACATTGATTTTGCACAATTCTTTATCGTTTCTGCGTTTGAAGAAAGCGCGGATGAAGGATTGCCTAATGCTTTGAAACTGGATCGGGCAACGGTTCTGGTTGAACCTGCTGAAGGCGAAAAATGTGAACGCTGCTGGACGATCTCCAAGACAGTTGGAGAAGATACAGCTCATCCGACATTGTGCACACGATGCGCAACTGTTGTGAAAGAGAACTATGCGTAAGCAATCCTGATGCGCAGCCATCATTATCCCTGGATGATGATGGCTGCTTTTTTTACATGACAGGACCGGTAAATGCAATGAAGGGTACATTTTGTGGTAAACTAAAGAAGAAATTTGCCGGACGGAGGGTAATGAAGTGATCGTTTATTATGCAGTGGCTGTACTGGTCATCGGCCTGGATCAGCTGACAAAATGGCTGGTTGTAAAAAATATGGAGTTGGGGGAACATATCTCTGTTCTGGATCCTTATATTGCGCTGCTGTCTCACCGTAACCGCGGTGCGGCCTGGGGCATGCTTGAAGGAAAGATGTGGCTGTTCTTCATCGTAACGATTGTCGTAGTAGGAGCTATTATTTATTTTTTCCATACAGAAGGAAAGAAAGATCGGCTGTTAGGCATCAGTCTGATGCTGCTGCTCGGCGGTGCGATCGGGAACTTTATCGACCGGCTGCTAAGAGGAGAAGTAGTAGATTTCATCAGTGTCTTAATTCCTGTTATTAATTATGATTTTCCGATATTTAATGTGGCAGATGCCGCACTGACTATAGCTGTCGCACTCATTCTGCTGCATGTGCTGCTTGATGAGAAAAAGAAAAAGAAAAAGGTGTCGTAATGGAAAGATTTGAATATGAAATTACAGAAGAACAAACCGGTAATCGGATCGACAAGGCGATAGCTGTCCTGCAGCCTGACTGGTCGCGCACCCAAATCCAATTATGGGTGAAAGAAGAGCGTGTAAAAGTAAACGGCAGTTCAGTCAAATCGAATTATAAAGTGAAGACAGGAGATATCGTGGCTGTCGAGCAGCCTGAAGCAGAAGCGTATGACGTGGAGCCTGAAAATCTGAATGTAGAGATTGTCTACGAAGATCAGGATGTGTTAATTGTCAATAAGCCGGTCGGAATGGTAGTTCATCCGTCGCCCGGTCATCTCAGCGGCACGCTTGTCAATGGGTTAATGTATCAGATTACAGATTTGTCAGGTATTAATGGTGTAATGCGTCCCGGCATTGTTCATCGAATTGATAAAGACACATCAGGTTTATTGATGGTAGCGAAAAATGATAAAGCCCATGTCTCGCTCGTTAATCAGCTCGTTGCCAAATCAGTCACCCGTGTCTATACGGCCCTGGTTCACGGACATATTCCGCATGATAACGGAACAATTGATGCGCCAATCGGACGGGATAAACGTGATCGTCAGAGAATGGCGGTTGTCGATGACGGCAAACATGCTGTGACGCACTTTAAAGTATTGGAACGTTTCGGAACCTATACATTGGTGGAGTGCCGGCTGGAAACAGGCAGAACCCATCAGATCCGCGTGCATATGAAATATATCGGCCATCCGCTTGTAGGTGATCCGAAATATGGTCCAAGGAAAACCATTGATTTCGGTGGACAAGTATTGCATGCGGGAACAATTGGATTTCAGCATCCTGTAACGGATGAGTATCTGGAGTTTACCGCACCCCTGCCGGAAAGTTATCAAAAATTATTAAATGAATTACGTGCCTAATATGCATTGACAAACTCTTAGGGTAAGATGTATACTCTATAAAGCAATTGAATAGCGATACCTTTAAAGTCAGTCCAGAGAGGCTGGGAAGGTTGCACGGAATTACATGATGGCCTGCTGCGGCAGGAATCGATGTATGCTTTTTTCTGCACGTCTGCCCTCCGGTCTCTTCTGACCGGAGGGTTTTTTTATGAATAAAAGATGGAATCGAAAGGGGATTCATTGATATGGCTGAAAAAGCAGCAATACTGGATGAGCAAGCTATCGGACGGGCCGTCACACGTATTGCACATGAGATTATTGAAAAGAACAGAGGCATCGATCAGTGTATTTTGGTCGGCATTAAAACAAGAGGTGCAATATTGGCTAAACGGCTGTCAGACAAAATCGAACAAATTGAAGGCAAACCCATTAAAACGGGCGAGCTTGACATCACATTGTACCGGGACGATCTTCAATTAAAGCATCAGCAGGGAGAAGCATTTGTACAGCAAGTGAATATCGAACATGACGTGGCGAATCAGAAAGTCATCCTTGTAGATGATGTCCTCTACACAGGCAGAACCGTACGGGCAGCATTGGATGCCATCATGGATCTCGGCAGACCTTCTTCCATTCAGCTGGCAGTTCTTGTCGACAGGGGGCACCGTGAACTGCCGATTCGGCCGGATTTTGTAGGAAAGAACATTCCGACTTCAAGCGATGAACGGGTTGTTGTCAGCATGATGGAAACAGACGACCGCGACGGCGTGGCAATTCATACACGCACACTATAAGCAGCTGGGGGAAACAGACAGATGAACGGTAAAGTATTAGATGTACATGAAAAACCTCAGCCGGGGCGCTGGGTGATATTAAGTTTACAGCATATGTTCGCTATGTTCGGCGCAACAATATTAGTTCCGCAGCTGGTAGGCCTAAGCCCCGCAATCGCGCTTTTAACAAGCGGAATAGCAACAATCATATTCATTCTCGTTACGAAGTTCCAAGTTCCTGCGTATCTCGGCTCTTCATTCGCCTTTATCGTCCCGATCCAGATGGCGACGCAGACGGGCGGCATCGGCAGTGCGATGATCGGAAGCATGTTCGTAGCCCTTGTGTATGCACTTGTCTCGCTGCTGATTTATAAGACCGGATATAAATGGATTATGAAATTACTGCCGCCGATTGTAGTCGGACCGGTCATCATGGTCATCGGATTGGCACTTGCACCGACTGCGGTCAATATGGCAAGCATGATTACGGTCGGTGAAGAAGAAATATACAGCGGATTGCATTTTTCCGCTGCTCTTGTCACACTCGGGTCAGCAGTGTTCTGCCTGATGTTCTTTAAAGGGATTATCAGCCTGATGCCGGTTCTGATAGGCATTATCGTTGGCTACATCTACTCCGCCTTCGTAGGAATCCTCGATTTCACAAAGGTGGCAGAAGCGGAATGGTTTGCTGTACCGGAGATGCTGATTCCGGGAATTGATTACGAGTTTGCCGTCACACCGACATTGCTCATTATTATGGTGCCAATAGCGATCGTCACCATTTCTGAACATATAGGGCATCAGTTAGTACTGGGGAAAGTGGTGGAACGAAATTATATTGAAAACCCAGGATTGCACAGATCACTGCTTGGTGATGGTTTGGGCACACTGATCAGCGGAATGGTCGGAGGACCGCCAAAAACTACCTATGGAGAAAACATCGGTGTCCTCGCGATTACAAAAGTATACAGTGTGTACGTCATTTTAGGAGCAGCAGTATTCGCCATTATGTTTTCTTTCGTAGGGAAAGTCATGGCGCTCATTGCAACGATTCCTGCAGCAGTACTGGGCGGAATCTCCATCCTGTTATTCGGAATCATCGCATCATCGGGAATTCGTATGCTGATTGACCATAAAATTGATTTTGATAACCAGCGGAATCTGGTGATCGCATCCATCATTTTAGTCATCGGCATTGGCGGCGCAACAATTAACATCAGCCCTACGTTCCAAGTTGGCGGGATGGCGCTTGCGGCAATCGTCGGCGTCTTGCTGAATCTGGTGCTGCCGGGTAAAACAAACGACACATTAATGGATGAGGAAGAATAAAAAACAGATGGAATACAGCAGTACCAATAGCAGTGCCTGCACTTCGTGAAGGGGGAACATCCGATGGAACATTTAGTTTCTATGAAAGACCTGACAGTTGAAGAAATTATGCTCATACTTGACCGGGCAGCAATTTTCAAGCGGCTGGGCTTCCGTGAATTACCGGGTACTTACACCGTAAGTAACTTGTTTTTTGAACCGAGCACCAGAACGAAAACTAGCTTTGAAATGGCGGAACGAAAAGTAGGCGCGCAAATCATCCCGTTTGAAACGAGTTTTTCCAGCACTCTAAAAGGGGAAACTTTATATGATACGATTAGAACATTGGAAGCAATTGGGTTGGATGCACTTGTGATCCGTCATCCTTCCGATGGCTTCTATGAAGAATTAATCGAACGGACAAACGTGGCCATCATCAATGCAGGCGACGGATCAGGTCAGCACCCTACGCAGTCTCTGCTGGACCTGTTCACCATACAGGAAGAATTTGGCGGATTTGAAGGGTTGAAGGTTCTGATTGCGGGAGATATTGCCCACAGCCGGGTAGCCCGTTCAAATGCAGAAGCTTTGCGAAAACTTGGTGCAGAAGTCACCTTCCTTTGCCCGCCTGAATGGGCAGGAGAATTTGACAGTGTGGATAATTGGGACGAGGTTATTGAAACGAGCGATGTAGTCATGCTTCTGCGCGTACAGCACGAGCGTCACAATACAGAAATGGCGTATACGAAAGCTGCCTATCACGAGCAATACGGTCTGACCGTAGAGCGTGCAGCCAAGATGAAAAAAGGCGCAATCATTATGCACCCTGCTCCGGTAAACCGGGACGTGGAAATAGCAGATTGTTTAATAGAAAGTCCGCAATCACGTATTTTTAAACAGGTAGAAAACGGCGTCTATATTCGGGCGGCTGTTCTAGAACTTATTTTGAAGGGACGGAAGTAATATGAACACGTTAATTCAACAAGTGCAAATGGTCAATGAAGAAGGCGGAATGGTCGAAACGGATATCCGGATCCAAGACGGAAAAATTGCAGAAATCGGCAGCGGGCTGGCAACAGACGGCTGTGAAGTGATTGAAGGTAAAGGGCTTCTCGTATCACCTGGCTTCATCGATGTGCACGTACACTTACGCGAGCCGGGCGGCGAACATAAAGAAACAATCGAAACAGGTACATATGCAGCAGCAAAAGGCGGTTATACGACAATCTGTGCAATGCCCAACACACGCCCTGTACCCGATACAAAAGAAAATCTTGAAAAGATAAATACATTAATTGAAAACAATGCAAAAATCCGCGTGCTTCCTTATGCCTCTATTACGATTAGAGAAGCGGGAAAAGAACGCACAAATCTTTCTGAATTAAAAGAACATGGCGCCTTTGCTTTTACAGATGACGGAGTAGGGGTACAGGAGGCCGGCATGATGTATGAAGCAATGCAGGATGCTGCCGCAATCGATATGCCGATTGTTGCGCACTGTGAGGATAATACATTAATCTACGGCGGCGCCATGCACGAAGGAAAGCGCAATAAAGAGCTGGGCTTGCCGGGAATTCCTTCTATTGCGGAATCCGTACATATCGCACGGGATATTCTGCTTGCGGAAGCAGCTGGCGCACATTACCACGTATGCCACGTCAGTACAAAGGAGTCTGTGCGCACAATCCGGGATGCAAAAAAAGCAGGTATTCGTGTGACAGGGGAAGTCAGCCCGCACCACTTATTGCTGACAGAAGATGATGTGCCCGGTGACGACGCAGATTGGAAGATGAATCCGCCGCTTCGTTCCGTCGAAGACCGTGACGCACTGCGTGAAGGATTAATGGATGGCACACTGGATTGTATCGCGACAGATCATGCACCGCATACAGCGGATGAAAAGGCAGTCGGGATCGCAAAAGCACCATTCGGTATTACAGGGTTTGAAACAGCATTCCCGCTGCTATATACAAACTTCGTCAAGCCTGGACATTGGACGCTGAAGCAATTGCTGGACTGGATGACAGTCAAGCCGGCAGAAGTTTTCAACTTGCCATACGGAAGACTTGAAGTGGGTGCTGAAGCGGATCTGGTATTGATTGATTTGGAAAAACAGCAGAAAATCGACCGTACGACATTTGTTTCAAAAGGGAAGAACACACCATTTGACGGCGTGGAGTGCGCGGGATGGCCTGCAATGACAATTTTCGGTGGAAACATCGTGTGGAAGGATGGTCAATGATGAAAAAAAGATACTTAGTATTAGAAGACGGCTCTATTTTTGAAGGTAAGGCATTTGGGGCAGACAATGCTTCAGTGGGAGAGGCAGTATTTGCCACTGGAATGACAGGCTATCAAGAAACAATCTCCAACCCATCAGGATGCGGACAAATACTTGTCATGACATATCCGTTAATCGGTAACTACGGTATTAACCGGGATGACTATGAATCCATCGATCTTGCTATCAACGGTCTGGTTGTCAGAGAACTGGCGGATGAGCCTTCCAACTTCCGCAGCGGCATGACACTCGGAGACTTGCTTACGTTAAAAGGTATTCCGGGTATTCAGGAAATTGATACGCGCAAACTGACACGTCTGCTGCGTGAGAAAGGCGCACTGCGGGGGAAACTGACTGCCGCAGGAGAAGACATCGATACAGATGCAACAGTTGCAGAGCTTCAGCAATACGAACTGCCAAAAGATTTGGTGGCAAAAGTATCCACGAAGCGTCCGTACCCGAGCCCGGGCTTGGGCAAACGCGTTGTAGCTATTGACTACGGCATCAAACACGGTATTTTACGCGAGTTAAATAAAAAGGACTGCGACGTAATTGTCGTGCCTTACGATACATCAGCAAAACAAATTCAGGCATTATTCCCGGATGGAATTCTTCTGTCGAATGGCCCCGGCAACCCTGAAGATGTTGAAGGCGCAGTAGAAACTATTAAAGAATTGCTTGGCAAAAAACCGATCTTCGGCATCGGACTTGGCCACCAATTGCTCGCGCTTGCCTGCGGTGCCAAAACTGCAAAAATGACAAACAGCCATATCGGCGGCAATTACCCGGTAAAAGACCTGAACACAAACCGTACAGACCTGACATCTCAGAGCCATGGTTATGAAGTGCTGGAAGACTCTTTAGAAGGCACTGGCCTTGAAGTAACACATAGAGCCCTGAATGATAATTGCGTAGAAGGTCTTCGCAGCGAACAGCTGGAAGCATTCTCTGTACAATTCCATCCTGAAGCATCACCGGGACCTCAGGATTCCAGCTATCTGTTTGAACGTTTCATTCAATTAATGACTGCAAGCAACCGAAAGGAGAATACTAATGCCTAAACGTACTGATATTAAATCCATTCTTGTTATTGGTTCCGGCCCGATTGTTATTGGCCAAGCAGCAGAATTTGACTATGCAGGCACACAAGCATGTCTGTCACTGAAAGAAGAGGGGTACCGTGTCATTCTGATCAACTCTAACCCTGCCACTATCATGACAGATACGGAAATTGCCGACAAAGTTTATATTGAACCCATCACACTGGAATTCGTCAGCCGCATCATCCGTAAAGAGCGTCCCGATGCATTGCTCGCTACACTTGGCGGACAAACTGGACTGAACATGGCAATTGAACTGCATGAATCAGGCATTCTTGATGAACTGGGAATTGAGATCCTTGGCACGAAGCTGGATGCCATTCATAAAGCAGAAGACCGCGACTTATTCCGTACATTGATGAATGAAATGGGAGAACCTGTTCCAGAAAGTGAAATCATCCATAATCTGGATGAGGCGTATGCGTTCGTCAATGAAATTGGCTATCCTGTCATCGTACGTCCTGCCTTCACATTAGGCGGAACCGGCGGAGGAATCTGCTACAACGATGAAGACTTGGAAGAAATCGTTGCGAGCGGGTTAAAATACAGCCCGGTTACACAATGTCTATTGGAAAAATCCATCGCGGGCTTCAAGGAAATTGAATATGAAGTAATGCGTGACTCAGCAGATAATGCAATTGTCGTATGTAATATGGAGAACGTCGATGCTGTGGGGATCCACACTGGTGATTCTATCGTAACGGCACCATGCCAGACGTTAACAGACCGTGAAAATCAGATGCTGCGCAATGTTTCATTGAATATTATTCGCAAACTGAAAATTGAAGGCGGCTGTAACGTACAGCTGGCGCTTGACCCGGACAGTTTTGATTATTACATCATTGAAGTGAATCCGCGTGTCAGCCGTTCGTCTGCTCTGGCATCCAAAGCGACGGGTTATCCAATCGCAAAACTTGCGGCAAAAATTGCTGTCGGTTTGACGCTTGATGAAATGATGAATCCTGTAACAGGCAATACATATGCCTGCTTTGAGCCGACACTTGACTATGTAGTAACGAAAATCCCGCGCTGGCCTTTCGATAAATTTGAATCGGCTAAGCGTAACCTTGGCACACAAATGAAGGCAACAGGCGAAGTCATGGCAATGGGCCGTACATTTGAAGAATCCATTATGAAAGCAGTCCGTTCATTGGAAACAGGTCAGTTTGATCTGTCACTTCCAGGGGGCGGTGAGATGTCAGATGAATGGATTGAAAAGCGTATCCGTAAAGCGGGGGACGAGCGTCTGTTCTTTATCGGCGAAGCATTGCGACGCGGTGTAACTATCGAAACATTGCACGAATGGAGCGCAATTGATTTATTCTTCCTGCGTAAATTCGACAATATCATTCGTTATGAAGAAACGCTGAAAGATCACCCATATGATTCGGCTGTTGCATACAAAGCAAAACGCCTCGGATTTGCAGATGTGACGATTGCGAAACTATGGAACACAACAGAACGTGAAGTATACAGCTGGAGAAAAGAACAGGAAATGACTCCTGTCTATAAAAAAGTCGATACATGTGCAGGGGAGTATGAGTCAGACACACCTTACTTCTACGGCACTTATGAAGAAGAAAATGAATCTATAAAAACAGATAAGAAGAGTGTGGTTGTATTAGGCTCAGGCCCGATCCGCATCGGTCAGGGCGTAGAGTTCGACTATGCCACAGTGCACTGTGTATGGGCAATCCAGGAAGCGGGATATGAAGCGATTATTGTAAACAACAATCCGGAAACCGTTTCAACGGACTTCTCCATCTCTGACAAGCTTTATTTTGAGCCGCTGACAATTGAAGATGTTATGCACATCATTGATCTCGAGCAGCCTGAAGGTGTTATTGTACAATTCGGCGGCCAGACTGCCATCAACTTGGCGGATGAACTGGAAGCACGCGGCGTAACGATTCTTGGAACTTCATTGGATGATATTGACCGTGCAGAAAACCGCGACAAGTTTGAGCGTGCGCTGCATGAAATCGGCGTACCCCAGCCGCTTGGAAAGACAGCACTGTCTGTCCCTGAAGCAGTTGTCATTGCAACTGAAATCGGGTATCCGGTTCTCGTGCGACCTTCATATGTACTTGGCGGACGCGCGATGGAAATCGTCTACCATGAAGAAGAATTGCTTCACTATATGGAGAACGCGGTAAAAGCGAGCCCTGAACATCCTGTACTGATTGACCGTTACTTGACGGGAACTGAAATCGAAGTGGATGCGATCTGTGACGGTGAAACGGTATTGATCCCGGGCATCATGGAACATATTGAACGCGCGGGTGTTCACTCCGGAGACTCGATTGCTGTGTATCCGCCGCAAAACCTGTCACAGTCGATGATTGAGACAATTACGGATTACACAACACGTTTAGCACTTGGATTAAATATCCGCGGGCTGTTGAATATCCAGTTCGTCATTTCAGAAGGCCAAGTATATGTCATTGAAGTCAATCCGCGTTCGAGCCGTACGGTGCCGTTCTTGAGTAAAATCACGAATATTCCGATGGCAAATGTGGCGACTCAATCTATTCTGGGCAAGTCGATTGCAGAACAAGGCTTTGCAGGAGGTCTGGCAGAAGCGCCGGCCGGAGTCTATGTAAAAGTGCCGGTATTCTCATTCGCCAAGCTTCGCCGTGTAGATATTACACTCGGACCCGAGATGAAATCAACAGGGGAAGTTATGGGGAAAGACAGCACTTTGGAAAAAGCCTTATACAAAGGCCTGGTGGCTGCGGGTATGGAAGTAAAAGAATATGGTACAGTCTTAATGACAGTATCTGACAAAGATAAAGAAGAAATCGTTGAAATAGCAAAGCGCTTCATTGACATCGGCTACCGCATTATGGCAACAGAAGGCACGGCTAAAGCACTTGAAGCCGAAAACATCGAAGTGAAAACCGTCGGTAAAATCGGCACAGAAGGTTTGACGCTGATCGATGTCATTCAAAAAGGACAGGCGCAGTTGGTCATCAATACACTGACTAAAGGGAAACAGCCTGCACGTGATGGTTTCAGAATCCGCCGGGAAACAGTGGAAAATGGCGTTCCTTGCTTAACGTCTATTGATACAGCAGCAGCCATGCTGTCTGTGATTGAATCGATGACGTTCCAGACGGAAGCAATGCCGCAGCCGCAGGTGGTTCAATGATCATCCAGGACTTGATGACCGTCGGATCGCAGCAGGAAATCGCGAAAAATATTTTTGAGATGAAGCTTACAGGCGAGCTGGTCGGAGAAATTACTTCTCCGGGCCAGTTTGTCCATATCCGCGTATCGGATTCATTTGAACCATTACTGAGACGCCCGATTTCAATAGCGGAAATTAATCCGGAACTAAATGAAATGACTATTATCTACCGGGCAGAAGGACGTGGAACTTCACTCCTGTCCGAAAAAAGAGAGGGAGACACGGTCAATGTGCTTGGCCCCCTTGGAAACGGTTTTCCGGTTGAAGAAACTGCAGCAGGGCAAACCGCTGTATTAATCGGCGGCGGAATCGGCGTGCCTCCATTGTATGAGTTGTCCAAACAGCTCACGGCAAAAGGTGTAAACTGCATCCACATTCTCGGCTTCGAGACTGACTCCGTCGTTTTCTATGAAGAAGAATTTGCATCATTGGGTGAAACGCATATCGCAACCGTAGACGGAAGTAACGGAACAAAAGGGTTTGTTACGAATGTGATGAGCGGATTATCTGACGACTTTGAAACATTTTACAGCTGCGGACCTATGCCGATGCTTGATGCAGTACAAAAAGCATATGTCCATAAAAAAGGATTTTTATCATTTGAACAGCGTATGGGCTGCGGTATAGGTGCTTGTTTCGCCTGTGTCTGCCATACGAATGAAAACGCTTCGGATAAAGCGTATGTCAAAGTATGTTCAGATGGTCCAGTATTTCCGGCAGGGGTGGTGCAGATATGAACAGACTGGCGATTACATTGCCGGGACTCGAATTGAAAAATCCAATCATGCCGGCATCCGGCTGTTTCGGTTTCGGTAAAGAGTACGGCAATCTATATGATCTTTCAAAGCTGGGCGCTATCATGATTAAAGCGACGACACAAGAAACACGTTACGGCAATCCGACACCGCGTGTTGCGGAGACGGCAGCCGGCATGCTGAATGCTATCGGGCTTCAAAATCCGGGATTACAAGGCGTGCTGGATAATGAACTTCCGTGGCTGGAGAAATTCGATGTGCCGATCATCGCGAATGTGGCGGGATCTGAAACTGCGGACTATGTGGAAGTGGCGAAAGAACTTTCAAAGGCGCCAAATGTCCATGCGTTAGAACTGAATATCTCCTGCCCAAACGTCAAATGCGGCGGCATTGCATTTGGAACAGATCCGGAAGTAGCGAAGCAATTAACAGCGGCTGTTAAGGCCGTTTCATCCGTCCCCGTATATGTGAAACTGTCGCCGAACGTCACTGATATTCAAGCGATGGCAGTGGCTGTGGAAGCGGGCGGGGCAGACGGTATTACTATGATCAATACATTGGTCGGTATGCGTCTGGACGAGAAGACAGGAAAGCCGGTCATTGCCAACAAAACCGGCGGATTATCCGGGCCAGCTGTGAAACCTGTGGCAATCCGCATGGTCTATGAAGTGAGCCAGGTCGTCAATATTCCGATCATTGGGATGGGCGGCGTCACTTGCGTCCAAGATGTCGTGGACTTTTTATCAGTCGGCGCCAGTGCAGTGGCGGTAGGGACTGCAAACTTCGTAGATCCGTTTGTCTGTCCTGCTATTATTGACCAGTTGCCTGCAAAATTGGATGAACTGGGAATAGACCATATTTCAGAATTGATCGGAAGGAGTCATCGCGTATGAACCGCTCCCCAATTATCGCGCTAGATTTTGATTCAGCTGAAAAAACATTCGACTTTCTGCAAGCATTTGATCACTCGGTCAATGTCAAAGTAGGAATGGAATTATATTATAAAGAAGGCCCCGCCATGATTGCACGATTGAAGGAAGAAGGATATTCCATCTTTCTGGACTTGAAATTGCATGACATTCCAAACACTGTGAAATCTGCGATGAAAGTTTTGGCTTCACTGGAAGTGGATATGGTCAACGTCCACGCGGCGGGAGGCAAGGCAATGATGGAAGCGGCATTAGAAGGCTTGGATGCAGGTACAGCGGCAGGTGCGCAGCGTCCTGCATTGCTTGCTGTTACCCAGCTGACATCTACCGACGAACGTCAGGTGAGGGAAGAGCAATTGATCAGTGTGCCGCTTCGAGAGTCTGTCGAACATTATGCAATGTTGGCTTCATCCGCTCATTTGGACGGGGTTGTCTGCTCGGTGCAAGAAGCAAAAATCATTGAGGAAGTATGCGGCAAGGAGTTTTTCAAAGTAACGCCAGGTATCCGCCTTGCACAAGGCGATGTCCATGATCAGAAGCGCGTGGCGACCCCTGCAAAAGCATGGCAGGAAGGCTCGACGCATATTGTCGTCGGCCGTGCCATCACAGGTGCCGTCAATCCGCTTGAAGCGTATCAAAAAGTTAACACATTGTGGGAGGGAATCACTTCATGAACAGAGAAAAAGAGACAGCACAAATCCTGCTCAATGTAGGTGCAGTAGCGCTGAACCCTGAGGAGCCGTTCACGTGGGCTTCAGGAATCCAATCACCTATCTATTGTGATAACCGCCTGACAATGGCAGATCCTGTAGGACGCAAAGAAATTGCAGAAGGTCTTGCGGCATTGATTCGTGTACACTACCCTGAAGCTACAGTGATCGCAGGTACTGCAACTGCAGGTATTCCGCACGCAGCATGGGTGGCTGATATTTTAAAATTGCCGATGGTTTACATTCGCTCCACTGCAAAAGCGCATGGTAAAAGCCGTCAAATCGAAGGTAAAATCGAGCCGGACGCAAAAGCAGTTATTATTGAAGATTTGATTTCAACCGGCGGCAGCAGCTTGAACGCAGCGAATGCACTTCTTTCAGAAGGCGTAGAAGTGAGCGGCATTGTTTCGATTTTTACATACGAATTGCAAAAAGCGGATGAAAAATTCGCAGAAGCCAACCTTTCGTATCACAGCTTAACGAATTTCGCTGCGCTGGCAGAAGTGGCGAAAGAAGAAGGCGCGATTAAGGAAGAGTCTATGAAAGAATTGATGGACTGGCATACGAAACTTAAAGCAGGCACACTGTAAAAAAAAACGGTTCCCATGACGGGGACCGTTTTTTATTGGATAGAAAGATTAGAAGACCGATTAACTGTTCTCTCTCATTTTTATTTCCGCAGTTTCCGCACTAAATCTTCATCCGGCGTAACAAATACTGTTTTCTGTTCAAAGTAAATGACGAAGCCAGGTTTGGCGCCTGAAGGTTTCTTTACGTGACGGACTGCTGTGTAATCGACAGGTACAGAGGAGGACTCCCTTGCTTTACTGAAGTAAGCGGAAAGTCCCGCAGCTTCTTCAATCGTCTGTGCATCCGGTTCGGCGTCATGTATGACAACGTGGGAGCCGGGGATATCTTTCGTGTGTAGCCATATATGATCCCGGGCTGACAGTTTGAAAGTCAAATAATCATTTTGTTTATTATTTTTTCCGACGGAGATCGGGATGCCGGCAGACGATACGAATGATTCCGGCTTCGGCTTCTTCGCTTTGACTTTCTTTTTGCTTTTTCTTGCACGCATAAATCCGAGCTCCACCAGTTCTTCACGTATTTCTTCTATATCAATGGGGGAAGCTTGGTACACTTGCTGTCTGACCATTTCGAAGTATTCAATATCGTCTTTAGTTTTTTCCAGCTGCTCTGCTATCCGGACGAGAGCTGTTTTAGCTTTTGAATAGCGTGAGAAATAGCGCTGCGCATTATCGATTGGCGATTTTCTCGGATCAAGCGGGATAGTGACAACGGTGCCTTGTTCATAGTAATTGTCCACCGTCACTTCTTTATCACCTTTTTGCAGCATATAACTGTTTGCTGTCAATAGTTCACCGTACAGCTTTAATGTATCAAGATCCTGTGCTGTTTCCTGTTCTTTTTGCAGTTTCTTCATTTTGTTTTCTAGTTTAGCAATTTCATTTGATAACCAGCGTTCCAGGTCGATTGCCTGCGATTTTACCCGTTCCCGTTCCGCGCGGGCAAAGTATACCTTATCAAGCAGGTCGCCCAGTGTGGAAAATGACTGTGCAGTACCTTCTGCGTGTGTAAGTTCCACCGCGGAAAATACGGTCTTTCTGTCATTTTCCACGACAGTCGGTTTCATTGATTCGGCAGAGAAGCTTTGCAGAAACGACTGCCAAATGCTGAATGAGGCTTGATTATCCAAACGGTACAGCAGTTCCGCCGCGGTCAGTGGAGAAAAACCGGCAAATCGGCGCACGATATCTTTTGGCTCTTGCAGTGTGCCTGCAATTTCGCTGAATTCAGTTTCTGTTACTTCAAAAGGATTCAATTTATCTTGCGGCGGTGCCGGAATATAAGGCTGTCCGGGTAATACGGTCCGATAACTGTTTACGGAAGGCGGCAAGTGTTTCATACTGTCGATAATCATATCACGCGATGCATCCAGTAAAATTAAATTACTGTGCCGGCCCATAATCTCGATGACGAGCTTCCGTTCAATCTGATCACCCAGTTCATTTCGTGCCTGGACACTAATAGTTACAATGCGGTCTGTTTCATGCTGTTTGATTGACGTAATCATTCCGCCTTCGAGCTGTTTTCGCAGCACCATGCAAAATAAAGGGGGCTCCTGCGGATTAGTTAATACCTCATCGGTCAGCTGCAGACGCGAAAAAGAAGGGTGCAGCGATACTAATAATTTATGATTTTTATTGTTGGCCCGGATCTGGAATATAATTTCCTGTGAGTTCGGCTGATGAATCTTCGAAATCCGGCCAGTCTTCAGTTGCTGCAGTTCGCTTACTATAGCTTTCGTAAATAAACCATCAAATGCCATACGGATTCCTCTTTCATTTCGTTTTGTTCCATTTTAGCACTCATCGTATGATTATGGTATAATATGAACAGATTGCACACATGGGCCTTTTCAGTTTAACGATAAAATTCAAGTAGTAAATTGACTTTCTTGTTAAAGTTCTATGTTTAGAAGCGTCTCCAGTTGATTGGAGCGTAAGGCGGCGACTCCCGGAGGATTAGCGTGAGTTCGAGACCCTGGACTGAACGAATTGAGGGAAGCGGCTCGGGCCACGCCCTCGGGAAAGCGTCCGCCTGAAGCGCAAATCAACGGCGCATCAGAGGTATGACGTGCGAATGAATACATATACAAAGAGGGATTACATGTACAAACATCGAGGACTCCTAATCGTCCTTTCTGGTCCATCCGGCGTCGGAAAGGGAACCGTTCGGAAAGAACTTTTCTCAAGCCCGGATACTAATTACGAATATTCCATATCCATGACCACCAGAAACCCGCGGGAAGGGGAAGTGGACGGCGTCGACTACTTCTTCCGCTCAAAAGAGGTATTTGAAGAAATGATCGGCGAAGGCAAACTGCTTGAATACGCAGAATACGTAGGAAACTACTATGGAACTCCGCTTGACTATGTCAACGCAACATTGGATGCAGGCCGCGATGTATTCCTGGAAATTGAAGTAGTCGGTGCAGCGCAAGTGCGTGAAAAAGTACCGAACGGCCTTTTCATTTTCCTTGCACCTCCAAGCTTAAGCGATCTGGAAACCCGTTTGATCGGAAGAGGTACAGAAGCATCTGACATTATTGCTGACCGTGTGTTAAAAGCGAGAGAAGAACTGGAAATGATGCACCTGTACGATTATGTAGTAGAAAACGACGAGGTCTCCAAAGCATGTGATCGGATCAATGCGATTGTTACGGCAGAGCATTGCAGAAGAGAACGTGTAGAAGAGAGATACTTACAAATGTTGGAGGGAGAATAAACTATGTTATATCCATCAGTTGATTCACTAAAAGGAAAAGTTGATTCTAAATATACACTCGTTACACTGGCAGCAAAACGCGCACGTGAAATGCAGGAAAAGAAAAACGAATTACTTGGCACGTACCGTTCGGTAAAAAGTGTCGGCAGATCCCTCGAAGAAGTAGCGGCAGGGATTCTGATCAATGAAAAAGCAGACGAATCCATTGTTTATGAAGATGAAGTATGATTTGAAATAAAAAACAACTCCCTAAGAATCCAACCGTTCTCAGGGAGTTTATTATTTTCGGAAAGGAAGAGAGTTTCCATGAAGATTGACAATAAAAACATTTTACTGTGCGTCACAGGCGGTATTGCGGTATACAAAGCAGTTGCACTTGTCAGCAAATTATCCCAGGCAGGCGCTAATGTAAAAGTGGTGATGACAGACTCAGCAAAAGAATTTGTACAGCCTTTATCTTTTCAAGTGATGTCCCGCAACGACGTATATTTCGATACGTTTGATGAAAAAGATTCCCGTGTTATTGCGCATATCGATCTGGCGGACTGGGCAGATCTGGTTGTGGTGGCACCTGCCACTGCTAATGTCATCGGCAAACTGGCTAATGGAATTGCTGACGATATGGTAACAACTATTTTACTCGCAACGGAAGCAGATGTATGGATAGCGCCGGCTATGAATGTGCATATGTATGACCATCCGGCTGTCGTCCGTAATATCGGACAGCTGCATAAAGACGGCTATCAGTTTATCGAACCGTCAGAAGGGTTTCTTGCGTGCGGTTACGTAGGCAAAGGGCGCCTGGAAGAGCCCGAACGAATCACTGAGCTGATCAGCAGCTATTTTACGGATGCTTCCAATCAGCCGCTGAAAGGCAAGAAAGTGGTTATTACAGCAGGGCCTACCCGTGAACGAATTGACCCTGTGCGTTATGTGTCTAATTTCTCCAGCGGGAAGATGGGCTACGCGATGGCGGCTGCGGCACAAAAACTTGGGGCCGAAACGGTACTGATTTCAGGGCCTGTAGAATTGGCGGTGCCTGCGGGCGTTCACGTGATTTATGTCGAAAGTGCAGCAGAAATGTTGGATGCCGTACTTGGCCAGTATGACGATGCATCTATAGTGGTGAAGTCAGCGGCAGTTGCAGATTACCGGCCTAAAAATATACATGGCCAGAAAATGAAGAAAAAAGCCGGCGATGATGTGCTCGAACTTGAGCGTACAACGGATATATTGAAAACACTCGGTGAGCGTAAAGAGCAACAGTTACTCGTTGGCTTTGCGGCTGAAACGACAGACGTGATTGCCTATGGACAAAAGAAATTAGAATCTAAAAACCTTGACTATATTATTGTAAACGATGTGACCGATCCGGGTGGCGGGTTCGGAAGTGATACAAATGTTGTAACACTCCTTTCTAGAGAAGGAGATGTGACTCCTTTCTCCTCTATGCCGAAAGGTCAGCTGGCTGTGCGTTTATTTGAAACGATTATTCAGCAAGAAAGCAGTAAACTGCATGTTCGCTGAAGTCATTGTCGATGTAGCGGCTTATCCGATCGACCGACCGTTTGATTACGCCGTGCCTGCGGATTGGGAACATGTGATGGAGCCTGGTCTGCGGGTCAAAGTGCCGTTCGGTCCGAGAAAAGTTCTTGGCTACGTTACTGCGGTCAAAGAGGAAAGTGAACTGGATCACAATAAAATTAAACCAATCGCAGAAATTATAGATTTGGAGCCGGTTTTATCAGCAGAACTATTGGCTTTATCCAAATGGATGGCTACAGACACCATTGCTTATGAGATTGATGCGTTGCAAGTAATGCTGCCCGCAGCGATGCGGGTAAAGTATGAAAAGGTTTTGAGGGCAGTCAAACCAGAATTGCTGGATGATTCGTTCCGTGCATTTTTAGGAAATCGTCAGCAAGTGACACTGAAAGCACTGCAGGATGCGAATTTATTAAATGAAGCAAAGAAATACAGTGAGCTGGGAATCGTCGATATCGACACAGCGATTCAGCAGAAAACGAAAATGAAAAAAGTGCGGATGATTCATATACCCGATGCGGAGCAGTTGCAGGGCGCACTGGAAGAGGCCCATCCGAATGCAAAAAAACAGCAGGAATTACTGCGCTGGCTATTGCTTCATCCGGCAGAATCGATCGAAGCAAGTGAAATCGTCAATGAATCGGGCGTGACGGCGGCTGTTTTGAAATCACTGGTGGATAAACAGGTTGTCGAACAGTCCTATATGGAAGTGTATCGTGAATTGGATACACCGAAAATGCAGGACAGCGGAAAACCGGAACAGCTGACGGACGAGCAGCAGACTGCCCTGTCAGCAATCAGCGAAGCGAGCGACCGGCAGATTCAGGAAACTTTTCTGCTGCACGGCATTACTGGAAGCGGCAAGACAGAGGTCTATTTACAGGCAATTGACCATGTGCTGACACAAGGAAAAGAAGCAATTGTGCTTGTTCCGGAAATTTCATTGACTCCGCAGATGACAGCCCGTTTTAAAGGACGGTTCGGCGAGCTGGTGGCGGTTTTGCACAGCGGATTGTCGTCCGGCGAGAAATATGATGAATGGCGCCGGATCCACCGGGGCGAAGTGAAAGTGGCAATCGGTGCACGTTCTGCCATATTTGCGCCCTTTACGAATTTAGGATTGCTGATTTTAGATGAAGAACATGAATCTACTTATAAACAAGAAGAATCACCCAGATATCATGCGCGGGATGTAGCGATTTGGCGTGCTCAGCACTATAACTGCCCGGTCATTTTAGGCAGTGCGACGCCTTCATTGGAGTCTTATGCACGTGCTGTGAAAGGTGTTTATACGTTATTGACGCTGTCAAAGCGGGCGAAAAATCAGGCACTGCCAAGCGTTGAAGTCGTGGATATGCGGGAAGAGCTGAAGACGGGGAACCGTTCGATGTTTTCAACTGCATTGGCGGAAGGCATTCGCGAACGGCTGGCACGCAAGGAACAAATTGTGCTTTTGCTCAATAAACGCGGCTTCTCCAGTTTTGTGCTTTGCCGTGATTGCGGGACTGTAGTGGAATGTCCGAATTGTGATATTTCATTGACCTACCACCGCGCGAGTGAAAGTTTGAAATGCCATTACTGCGGTCATGAGGAACCGGTGCCGCTCGAATGCCCTGAATGTACGAGTGAGCACATTCGTTTTTTCGGAACCGGTACACAAAAAGCGCAGGAAGAACTGTATAAATTGGTGCCAGAAGCACGCGTCATTCGCATGGATGTCGATACGACAAGTACAAAAGGCGCACATGAACGTCTGCTTTATGATTTTGGTGAAGGCAAAGCAGATATTCTCCTCGGAACACAGATGATTGCAAAAGGACTGGATTTTCCGCGCATTACACTCGTCGGCGTTTTAGCGGCTGATACATCTCTTCACCTCGCAGATTTCCGGGCAGCAGAAAAAACATTTCAGCTGCTGACGCAGGTGAGCGGCCGGGCCGGACGTGATCAGCTGCCTGGAGAAGTGGTCATTCAGACATATGACCCTGAACATTATGCGATAGAGCTGTCTAAAACACAGAATTACGTACCATTTTATGAACTGGAAATGGAACGAAGACGGCAGCTCGGCTATCCGCCTTATTATTACGTAACGGTTGTACAGTTCAGTCATGAAGATGTATTGAAAGCGGCGGACTACGCACATAAAGGAACCGCGTTTCTGTCTGAGCACCTGTCGCCAGGCACTGTGATCATTGGACCGACGGCTGCTGCCATCAGCCGCCTCAACAATAGATATCGCTACCAAAGTTTGATAAAATACAAACAGGAACCTGCACTGATTCCAACACTGCAGCAACTGTTGAAACATTATAAAACGAGCTGGGCAAAAGACGGGTTAATTATGTCTATAAACCGTGAGCCGACAGCAATTTTTTAACTTTTACAACGCAGAAATGAGGAAGTAATTTTGACTATATTAGAAATTGTAAAACATCCGTCCCCTATTTTGACTACTCCCTGCGAGGAAGTTACCGTATTTGACGAGAAGCTAGGGGTTTTGCTTGACGATATGTATGAGACGATGGTCGAAAATGACGGTGTCGGCATTGCTGCGCCGCAAGTCGGCCGCACGATCCGCGCCGCCATTGTTGACTTCGATGAAGAACAGGACATCATTGAAATGATCAACCCGGTAGTTACCGCAACAGGAGGGTCAGAAGTTGAGGTCGAAGGATGCCTCAGTTTCCCGGGATTATTCGGCGAAGTAGAGCGCCCTTTTTACGTGAAAATAGAAGCTCAGGAACGCGACGGCAGTCTGTATGAGTTAGAAGCAGAGGGATATGAAGCTCGTGCCATTCTGCATGAAATTGACCATTTAAATGGTGTTTTATTTGATAAGAAAATCCAACGGGTAGTGGACCCGTCTGAATTTGAAGAGGAGGAGGACGACGAATGACTAAAATTATTTTCATGGGTACGCCTGAATTTTCTGTCGGTGTCCTTTCGATGCTTCACGGGGAAGGATATGACATCGCTGCTGTCGTTACGCAGCCTGATCGTCCGATAGGCCGCAAGCGCATACTGACGCCTCCTCCTGTAAAAGAAGAAGCGGTGCGCCTGGGACTGCCGGTTATTCAGCCTGAAAAGCTGAAAGGATCTTCCGAATTGCAGGAAATTCTGGCATTGCAGCCCGACCTGATCGTGACAGCCGCATTCGGGCAATTGCTGCCAAATGAATTGCTTGAAGCACCTGCGCTTGGCTGCATTAATGTGCATGCTTCACTATTACCAAAATATCGCGGCGGTGCACCGATTCACCAGGCAGTGATGGACGGTGAAACCGAAACGGGTGTCACGATCATGTATATGGCGGAAAAATTGGATGCGGGCGATATTATTTCACAAGTCGTCACGCCAATTGAAGAGACCGACGATACTGGAACTATGTTCACAAAGCTGTCTGCGGCAGGCACTTCATTATTGAAGGAGACATTGCCTTCCATTATCAGCGGTACGAACAAACGCACAAAGCAAGATGAGGCACAAGTAACGTTTGCACGCAATATTTCAAGAGAACAGGAACGGATTGACTGGACAAAATCCGCCCGTTCCATCTATAACCAAATCAGAGGGCTGCATCCATGGCCTGTCGCCTACACGAAGTTTGCAGGCGATCAAGTGAAAGTCTGGTGGGCGCAAATGGAAGAAAAGCATGCTGACGCAGTGCCGGGAGAAATTATCGGCCTTGAGAAAGACCGGATTATCGTGCAGACAGGTGAAGGCGCACTGGCGATCACTGATTTACAGCCAGCAGGAAAAAAACGAATGACTGCCGACGTATTCTTAAATGGAATCGGATCGAAATGGCAAGTGGGAGATCAATTTGAATGACAAATTATAAAAAGAAGATTTGGCGCGGCAATGTCCGGGATGCCGCATTATCAATTTTAATGGAAATTGAAAACGAGCAGGCATTCAGTAATTTATTACTGCATAAAACTATTGAGTTATATGATCTGCCGCCAAAAGACCGTGCGTTATTGACAGAATTAACATACGGCACCTTACAGCAGCAAATGACACTCGATTATTATCTGGCGCCGTTCGTGCGCGGAAAACTGCAGCCGTGGGTACGGCAATTACTGCGGCTGTCAGTGTATCAAATCATTTATCTGTCCAAGATACCTGAACATGCTGTTGTCAATGAAGCAGTAAAGATTGCCAATAAACGCGGGCATAAAGGGGTGTCATCTATGGTCAACGGAATTTTACGCTCCATACTCCGTGAAGGCGTACCTTCCCTTGATGAAATAGAAGACCCTGTTACCCGTTTGTCAATCGAAACGAGCCACCCGGAATGGCTGATTCGAAGATGGATTGAGCAGTACGGCATGGAAGAAGCGACTGCTGCGGCAGTTGTCAATAACCAGCCGCCTATTACGACAGCACGGATCAATAAAACGAAGACGAATATAGGGGAAGTCATTGGGTTACTTAAGAAAGAAGGTATTATTGCCACGCCTGGCACGCTGTCAGACAGCAGTATCCAGGTGGAGTCAGGTAATATCGCATCTACGGAAGTATTCAAGCAAGGACTGCTGACAATTCAGGATGAAAGTTCGATGCTGCCCGCAATTGCACTGCAAGTGGAGCCTGGGATGCGCGTACTGGATATGTGTGCAGCACCTGGCGGCAAAACGACACATATTGCAGAACGCATGAATGATGAAGGGGAAATACAGGCGCATGACTTGCACCCGCACAAACTGCGTCTGATTGAACAAAATGCACAGCGTCTCGGTTTGAATTCAATTCATACAAACAGCGGTGACAGCAGAGCGTTATTAGACACTTATGAAGCCCGGTCATTTGACCGTGTGCTGGTGGATGCGCCGTGCAGCGGATTGGGTGTTATTCGCAGAAAGCCTGAAATTAAATATAAAAAGACGCTGCAGGATATCCAAAATCTTTCAGTCATTCAAAAAGAGCTGCTGCAAGTTGCCAGCCGGCTGGTGAAGATAGACGGCCTGCTCGTCTATAGTACGTGTACCATCGACAAATCAGAAAATGAAGAGATTGTCGATTGGTTCTTGCGGGAGCAGCCGGACTTTAAGCTGGTGCCTCTTCATATTTTGGAAGAAGAGAATGAGCAGGGATATTTGCAGATTTTACCGCATGACCATCAAAGTGACGGATTCTTTATTGCAGCCATGCAAAGAATCAGCTGATGTGACAGATTGGAACGGAGGGTAGCCTATGGAGTATGAGATCCGCTCAGATACAGGGAAAAAGCGAACTGTAAATGAAGATGAAGCAGCTGTATTTGTTCACTCCAAAAAACAGACGGTTCTCGCAATCATTGCGGATGGAATGGGTGGTCACAAAGGCGGTGATTTTGCCAGTGCCACAGCCGTTCGCATGATTGGCGAGCGATTTATGGCAGCGGACGAGGAAGTGGAGACTGAACAGGATTGGTGCGATCTTCTATATGATGCAGTTGTCGATATTAATCTGTTTCTTTATACAACTTCTCAGGAAGATGAAAACTTTAAAGGGATGGGAACTACGCTTGACATTGCGCTGATTCTGGATGAACAATGTCTTGTCTTCCATGTCGGCGACAGCAGGATTTATCATGTTACAGGCAAAGCCATCCGCCAGATCACAAAAGATCATTCTTTCGTCAATGTATTGATTGACAGCGGAGAAATTACAGAACAAGAAGCGGAAGTGCATCCGCAGCGTAATTGGATTATGAAAGCAGTCGGCTCTGAAAAGTCGATCGTTCCTGACCGCTATATATTCCCTTTGACTGAACACTCTTATGTGCTGCTTTGCACAGACGGCCTGAGCAATAAAATCGATAAAGAAACCATGCTGGACATCATCCTTCAAGACAGCCCGCTGGCAGTCAGAGCAGATGAATTTATCGAAATGGCGAATGAACGCGGCGGCGAAGATAATATTACAGTGATTCTGCTGGAAATTCCCGGAAACGGGGTGACGCCGGCATGATTGGTAAACGAATCGGTAAACGATATGAAATTATTCGGGTCATCGGAGACGGGGGCATGTCCAGAGTCTATTTGGCGCATGATATCATTCTCGACCGCGACGTAGCCATTAAAGTACTGCATTATGATTTTGCCAATGAAGAGGAGTTAAAGAAGCGATTTCAGCGGGAGGCACTTTCCGCGACCAGTCTGACACATCCTCATATTGTAAATATTTTTGATGTCGGCCAAGAAGATGAACTCCATTACCTGGTGATGGAATACATACCCGGCAGAACGTTGAAAGACTATATCCACACCCATGGCGCATTGTCGGCAGAACACGCTGTATCCATTATGCAGCAGCTGGTGTCAGCTATCTCGCATGCGCATCATAACGGTATTGTGCACCGCGATATCAAACCGCAAAATGTTCTCATGAATAGTGAAGATGATGTGAAAATCACGGACTTTGGAATAGCGATGGCGCTGAATTCCACGGTTCACACCAAAACAAATTCTGTGATCGGCACGGTTCATTACCTGTCACCTGAACAGGCAAGAGGGGGCATGGCGACAAAGCGTTCGGATATTTATTCACTCGGCATTGTCTTTTATGAATTACTGACGGGTGAATTGCCGTTTTCAGCGGAAACAGCTGTTGCCATTGCACTAAAGCACCTTCAGGAAGAAACGCCGTCTGTCCGCGACCAGTTTCCTGAAATTCCGCAGAGCGTTGAAAATATCATCCTGAAAGCAACTGCAAAAGATTCAATGTGCCGCTATGAAACAGCGGATGAAATGTACGATGATTTATTGACCGTATTATCACCTGAACGGGCAAATGAAAGTAAATTTACTTTACCTTTTGATGATGATAAGACAATGGCGATCCCGGTGATTCGTGATGTGCCGAAGTTTGAAGATGCGGAAGACACCATGAAAATTCCGCCGGCGAAAGAGGACCCTGTATCTCCCGTGAAAAAGAAAAAGAGGAAATGGCCTTATGTGGCGGCTGGCGGTATATTATTGGCGGCGCTGCTGGCATTTCTGCTGTTCATGATGATGAAGCCGAAAGAGATCATCGTGCCTAAAGTGGTAGGGGAGGAAGAGCTCGCCGCAACGGAGATACTGGAAAAGGAAGGCTTTGTCATTGATGAGCGATTTGAAGAGACATCCGATGAGTTCGATGCCGGAAAAGTTACCAAGACGGTCCCGGAAGCGGGCAAGAAACGCAAAGAAGGCGACGGTGTCAAACTCTTCATCAGTACGGGCAAAGATACGATGAAGCTCAGCGACTATACCGGGCGAAATTTTGAAGCAACGAAACGTTTCCTTGAAGGTTATGGTTTTAAGCTGATTGAGCCAGTGGAAGTCTACTCTGAAGAACCTAAAGGCACAATCATCAGCCAGCAGCCAGAAGCTGATCAGCCTGTCATTCCTGAAGATACGAAATTGATTTTTACTGTGAGTAAAGGCAAAGAACTTCACTCTCTTAATGACCTGTCAGGGATGTCTGCTAAACAGCTGGAGGATTACGCGAAAAGATCTGGACTGAAAATTCATATTGTCAGCGAGGAATACTCAGACACAGTCACAAAGGGGCATGTCGTCTCACAAAAACCGGCTAAAGGTGAGAAATTGGAAAAAGGTGAGCGGGTGGATGTAGTAGTATCCAAGGGACCTGCATCAAAACCGGTCAAACTGCTGGTCAAAACCATTCATATACCTTACAAATATCCCGAAAACCAGCCAGAAGATGAATTTGACGGAGAGGATGAAGGAAATCCTGATTCGGATTCTGACCCAGAGACGGAACTAACACCTCAGAAAATCCAAATTTTTATCCAAGACCGGACACATACCATGAACGATCCAGTGGAGGAATTTGAAATTACGGAAGATACGACCCGTAAAATCACTATTGAAATTGAAGAAGGAGCGCGCGGAGGATATAAAATCATGCGCGATCAAACAGTGATTGAACAAAATAAGTTTGACTATAAAGAGTTAGAGTAGAGGAGGAGTTCGATGGCGGAAGGCCAAATTCGAAAAGCAATCAGCGGCTTTTATTATGTGGAACATAATGGTGAATTGATTCAATGTAAAAGCCGGGGAGTATTCCGGTTAAAAAAGATCAATCCGCTTGTAGGTGATTTTGTGACGTATGTGCCTGACGGAGAAAATGATGCGACTATTACTGGGGTCGAGCCGCGTAAGAGTGAGTTGGTCAGACCGCCGATTGCAAATGTGGATCAAGTGCTGCTGGTCTTTTCAGTCGTCGAACCAGATATGAGTCTCCGTTTATTGGACCGTTTCCTGGCGGTCATTGAATCACACCAATTAGAGCCGATTTTGTATATTTCAAAAGAGGATATAGCCAATCAGCAAACCGTAGAGGATAATGAAGAGAATCTTGCATATTACCAGCGGATCGGTTATACAGTTTTGCGGAATGTGGATAATGAAGAACCGCTGCTGGAAGTGCTGCGTCCGTATATCAGCGGTAAAACTACCGTGCTGGCAGGACAGTCAGGTGTAGGCAAATCCACATTGCTGAATACGATTTTGCCTGAGCTGCAGTTGAAAACCGGAGTCATTTCAGACGCGCTGGGCCGCGGAAAACATACGACGCGGCACGTGGAGCTGCTCGAAGTGGCAGGCGGTCTGGTGGCTGATACACCCGGGTTTAGTTCGCTGGATTTTGATCATATCGAAAAAGAAGAACTGCGGGATTATTTTGTAGAGATGGCTGAAGCAAGTGAAGGATGTAAATTTAGAGGCTGTCTTCATTTGAAGGAGCCGGGCTGCGCAGTTAAAGCGCAAGTCGAAGAAGGACTCATTTCAGAAAGCCGTTATAAAAATTACTTGTTATTCATGCAAGAAATAATGGATCGAAAGCCGAGGTATTAACTATGATAAAAATTGCGCCATCTATTTTAGCGGCAAACTTTGCCAAATTAGGAGAAGAAGTGAAAGAGGTAGAGCAGGCAGGAGCCGAGCTTATTCACATCGATGTAATGGACGGTCATTTCGTGCCGAATATTACGATGGGGCCGATTGTGGTGGAAGCGTTGCGTCCGTTGACAGAACTGCCATTGGATGTGCATTTAATGATTGAAAATCCGGATGCGTATATCGGAGACTTCGCGAAAGCAGGAGCAGATTATATTACGGTCCATGTGGAAGCATGCCGTCATTTGCACAGAACACTGCAGTTAATTAAATCAACCGGTGCAAAGCCGGGTGTCGTCCTGAATCCGCATACGCCTGTTGAACAGATTATGCATGTTCTTGAAGATGTGGATTTGGTATTGTTCATGACAGTCAATCCCGGCTTCGGCGGCCAGTCATTCATTGAATCCGTCATTCCGAAAGTGAAGCAGCTGTCCGATATCATCAAAGAACGCAATCTCTCCATTGAAATCGAAATTGACGGCGGTATTAATGAAGAAACGATCAAGCCTTGTGTGGAGGCAGGTGCGACTATTTTTGTGGCTGGTTCTGCCATCTATAATAAAAAGAATCGCGCAGAAGCGCTGCAGGCCATCAAGTCAGCCGGTGAAAGCGTGATGGCGAAATGAAATATGCCATCGTGTGTGCGGCTGGCCCCATTGAGGAAGTAGTGGATCTGACAGAGTATGATCAGGAGGATACGGTGTATATCGGGGTGGACCGGGGCGCATTGTATTTACTCGAAAAAGGCATAGTGCCGAATGAAGCGGTTGGCGATTTTGATTCGGTGACGGAAGAGCAATTTAAACAAATCGAATCAGGTGCTGAAATGATTCATCGTGCGAACGAAGAGAAGGACGAAACTGATACGGAACTTGCAGTACAGCGCGCGCTTGCGTACGAGCCCGATTACATCGTGCTGACAGGCGTCACAGGCGGGCGTCTGGATCATTTGCAGTCAGCTTTGCATTTGCTGTACCGGATTCAGTCCGAGAACCGTAAAGTAAAGTTTAAGATTCATAATACAACAAATGATATCCGTGTCATGCTTCCCGGAGTAAGACGCGTAAAGAAAGATTCCCGTTATCCGTATACATCCTTTTTCTCGTTCGGCCCTGCTGTAACGGGGCTGACGCTGACGGGCTTTAAATACGAAACAGTAAATGAGCGGCTGGAAATTGGCGTAACTCGTTTTACAAGTAATGAAACAGTGGCGGATGTTTGTACTATCTCCTTCCGTGAGGGCATATGCTTAATGGTAAGGAGTTCAGATTCCTGAAAGGAGTGGGGATTTGCGAGTATATACATTCACGCTGCCAAAGTTTGTCAGCAACATCGTGAGAAAGTGTGCAGTGGCGTTCCAGAAAGATAGCCGCACAAAATCAACGGTTGCTGCCAATCCAAAAGCCGCCAAGTCAAAAAAACGCAAAAAAGAAAAAACACAAAGCGCCTAAGCAGGTGCTTTGTGTTTTTTCTGTGTAAAGTAAAGAAGCAAAAAGCGCCTTTATGGCAGATCCTCCAACGACTGTCGAGGCTGCCGGGCGCTTTCAGCTTTACATTATATCCAGCTTCCAGCGCCAGCCTCTCGGATCGTTTCGGCTCCGCCAGAAAGGCAAAAAGCGCCTTTATGGCAGATCCTCCAACGACTGTCGAGGCTACCGGGCGCTTTCAGCTTTACATTATACTCGTTGTACTTTGCCTGATTTTAGAGCTCTTGCAGATACCCAAACGCGTTTAGGTTTGCCGTCTACTAAGATTCTAACTTTTTGAAGGTTTGCGCCCCAAGTGCGTTTGCTAGAATTCAGAGCGTGTGAACGAGAGTTTCCAGAACGAGCTTTTCGTCCAGTGATAACACATTGTTTAGCCATTTTAGTTCCTCCTCGTGAATTATTTAGCGATTCACGTTACAATTCGCATACCATAGTACTTTATCATAAGGACAGAATCGATGCAACAATTTTTTCTTATACTTTCAAGGTTTTTTCCTTTACACTATATTTTACCGTCTTCAATGCTTTCATTCTTGATGATTTGCCGTATAATGTACGTATGATGTATCTGGAGATAGGGAGGAGAAGATGAGGATGTCAATCGAACTTAAAAATGAACACGGGACGATCGATATTACAAATGATGTAATTGCGCAAGTAGTCGGAGAGGCTGCAATTGAATGTTATGGAATAGTGGGGATGGCTTCCCAGCATCAAATTCGTGACGGACTTACAGAAATTCTCCGCAAAGAAAACTTCGCCCGCGGTGTTATTGTGCGCAGCGAAGGCGAGGAATTCCATATCGATATATACGTCATCGTAAGTTACGGCACGAAAATTACTGAAGTGGCTTATCAAGTACAATCAAAAGTGCAATATATAGTGAGAAAGACACTCGGGCTGACAGTCAGTTCGGTAAATATTTTTGTACAGGGAGTTCGGGTAACGAACGTGTAAAAGGAGGACTTCAAGTCAATGACTTCAATTAATGGATTGCAATTTGCGAAGATGGTAGAAATGGGTTCGCATCATCTTCATCAAAATGCGGATTACGTGGATTCTTTAAATGTCTTTCCGGTGCCGGATGGTGATACGGGAACAAATATGAATTTATCCATGACATCAGGGGCAAAGGAAACAGAACGTCACGCACAGGAACATATCGGGCTGACAGCGCAGGCATTCTCAAAGGGATTGCTCATGGGTGCGCGCGGAAATTCGGGCGTCATTCTGTCTCAGCTGTTCCGTGGATTCAGTAAACAGATTGAAAAAGAATCGGAAGTATCCGTCAGGCAATTTGCAGAAGCGCTTAAATACGGCGTGGATACAGCGTATAAAGCAGTAATGAAACCGGTGGAAGGGACCATTTTGACTGTGGCGAAAGATGCTGCAAATGCAGCTGTACAGCATATGGGAGATGCACAAGATCTCGCAGGGTTACTGGAGATTATTGTGGAAGAAGCAAAGGCTTCCTTAAAACGCACGCCTGATTTATTGCCGGTCTTGAAAGAGGTAGGAGTAGTAGACAGCGGAGGACAAGGTCTGGTTTATGTCTATGAAGGCTTTTTGGCATGCCTGAAAGGCGAAGACTTGCCAGAAAAAGTAACTGTACAGTCGATGGAAGACTTAGTGAATACAGAACACCATCGAAGTGTTCAGAGCTTTATGAACTCCGAAGATATTGTGTTTGGCTACTGTACGGAATTCATGGTCAAATTAGACTCCAAAAAACTTCTTGATCAGCCTTTCGATGAAGCCATTTTCCGGCAGGATTTAAGTGAACTGGGCGATTCATTGCTCGTTATCTCAGATGATGAAGTGGTGAAAGTACATATCCATACAGAAGAGCCTGGAGATGCGCTGACATATGGCCAGAAATACGGTTCATTAACAAAGATGAAAATCGAGAATATGCGTGAACAGCACAGTGACATCATGGATCGCGATGAAGCGTCCGCAGTGAAACCAGTTCAGCATAAATATGCAATTGTAACCGTTTCGATGGGAGAAGGAATCGCTGAACTCCTAAAAAGTATCGGTGCATCCGCGGTTATTGAAGGCGGTCAGACGATGAATCCTTCCACCGAAGACATTGTCAAAGCGATTCAGGAAATTGGTGCAGAGAAAGTATTAATTCTGCCAAATAATAAAAATATCATTATGGCGGCGGAACAGGCGGCGGAGGTATTGGAAATTGAGGCAGCTGTCGTGCCGACTAAATCCGTACCGGAAGGTCTTGCGGCAATCTTAGCATTCAATCCGGAAGCAACGGTGGAAAAGAATGCGCAGTCAATGAAGCAGGCGTCTGCTTCCATTAAGACGGGGCAAGTTACGTATGCGGTACGTGATACATCCATCGATGGAGTGACGATTCATAAAGATGACTTTATGGGGATTGCAGAAGGCAAGATCACCAGTTCAGCTCCATCACTTGAAGATGTTACGAAACGCCTGGTTTCTTCTATGATTGATGAAGAGGATGAAATCGTCACTATTATATATGGTGAAGATGTATCTGCAGAAGAGGCTGAAAAAATCAGTGCGTATATTGAAGAGCAATTCGACCATGTCGATATTGAATTGTACGCGGGGAAACAACCCCTTTATCCATACATTCTTTCTGTCGAATAAAAATATTACGTTGTCCTGTTAGCAGGGGCAACGTTTTTATTTTCCTGCCTTTTCATGGTAAACTAAAAAGAGAACATCTGTTTTTCAGCTTGCATAGAGAGGAGGATCCGCAGTGGCAACCATTTTAAAAAATAGTATCGGAACCGTAAAAGGAATCGGCAAAGCAACAGCTGAACAGTTTGCAAAACTCGGGATTCTGACGATTGAAGATTTGCTGTATACATTCCCTTACCGGCACGAAGATTTCAGAATGAGAGACCTAACTGAAACGCCGCATAATGAGCGGGTGACTGTAGAAGGGCGCGTGGAATCACAGCCTGCAGTATTTTATTCGGGAAAGAACCGTTCACGCATGCAAGTGCGTTTGCTGGTCGGACATCATTTAGTGAAAGCGGTGTTTTTCAATCAGCATTACTTGAAAGACCGTCTGCTGCCGGGCATGCAGGTCAATGTGACCGGCACGTGGGACAGAGGGCGCCAAGTGATTACGGTCAGCCGTTTACATACAGGAGCACAAACAGATTTCGAGCCGGTTTACAGCGTAAAAGGTGTTATGCACCAAAAAACCTTCCGCCGCTATATGCGCACAGTAATTGACCTTGCAGCACAGGATGCAGAAGAGACACTGCCGCAGGAGATGCTTCGTGAATACCGGCTTCCGTCGATTGCGCAGGCGCTGGAAATGATTCATTTTCCGACGAAGCCGGAAGATGTAAAGCACGCGCGCAGACGATTCATTTATGAAGAACTCCTGCTGTTTCAGCTGAAAATTCAAGGGATGAAAAAGCTGCGCAAGGAACAGGAGCCAGGCCTAGTCATACAATACGATCTGGAATTGCTGAAGAAATTCATCGGCTCCCTGCCGTTTGAATTAACAAATGCACAAAAACGGGTGGTGAACGAATTATGCGCTGAATTAAAATCACCTCTTCGCATGAACCGGCTGCTGCAGGGTGATGTAGGCTCCGGAAAAACCGCGGTGGCGGCTATTGCGCTTTACGCGGCGGTTACTGCCGGATTTCAAGGTGCACTGATGGCACCGACAGAAATTCTTGCGGAGCAGCATGCGGAGTTGCTGGCTGACTGGTTTGAGCCGTTTGGTGTAACCGTCGCTTTTTTGGCAGGTTCCACTAAAGCGAAAGCCAGAAGAGAAATACTGGAAAGGCTGGAGTCGGGTGACATCGATTTGCTGATCGGCACACATGCGCTTATCCAGCCCGAAGTGCAATTCCGTAAGCTGGGCTTTGTAGTGACGGACGAACAGCACCGGTTCGGCGTTGAGCAGCGCCGTGTCTTGCGTGATAAAGGGCTGAATCCGGATGTGCTTTTCATGACTGCCACTCCCATTCCAAGAACGCTGGCGATTACGGTATTTGGTGAAATGGATGTGTCTGTGCTGGATGAATTGCCGGCAGGACGAAAAGAAATCGAAACACATTGGCTAAAAGAAGAATCACTGGTGCCTGTCCTGCAAAGAATGGAGAAAGAATTGCGCGCCGGAAGACAGGCTTACGTCATCTGTCCTTTGATTGAAGAGTCCGATAAACTTGATGTGCAGAACGCTGTAGAAGTGCATGCTGAGCTCAGTAACTATTTTGCAGGCCGCTACACAGTCGGACTGATGCACGGCCGGCTGCCGTCAACAGAAAAAGATCAGGTAATGCGGGAATTCAGTGAAGGGCAGCTGAACATTCTTGTCTCTACGACGGTCGTGGAAGTAGGCGTCAACGTTCCGAATGCGACGTTTATGCTGATCTATGATGCAACAAGATTTGGGCTGGCCCAGCTGCATCAGCTGCGCGGACGTGTTGGCCGGGGCTCCGATCAATCTTATTGCGTCCTGCTTGCAAACCCTTCATCCGAAGAAGGGAAAATGCGGATGCAATCGATGACGGAGACGAATGACGGATTTATTTTGGCGGAAAAAGACTTGGAACTGCGTGGAGCAGGCGACATCTTCGGTAAGAAGCAAAGCGGTATGCCTGAATTTAAAATGGCCGATCTGGTTCATGATTTTAAAGCACTTTCTACGGCAAGGGAAGATGCGGAGCGATTGTTGAACTCAGATGCATTTTGGCAAAATGACGATTATGCAGTATTGCGCAGGCAGCTCGAACAGTCAGGTGCACTGACAGATAAGAGAATAGACTGAAAGCTGTGTAACGAGTATATTCGATAACCTCTTGCAATCTGTTTTAGCTCTTTATATACTTAGTATTAATACCAAGTGCTAATCTGAAAGGGTGGAGCAATTGAAAGTTCCGAAGCAGGAGAGGCAGCGGGCACTCGTTACGCTGCTTGAAGAGGATCCTTTTCTGACGGATGAAGATCTTGCCCGGCATTTTTCCGTAAGCATTCAAACAGTTCGGCTGGATCGTCTGGAATGCCAAATCCCTGAATTGAGAGAACGGCTGAAGTCCGTGGCTTCACAGCAAATGCAGGAAACCGTGAAATCCATACAGGCAGAAGAAATCTTTGGTGAAATCATAGATGTGGAATTAGACAATAAAGCGCTTTCCATTTTTGATGTGACGGAAGCACATGTATTTAAACGAAACGGTATTGCCAGAGGGCATCACTTATTCGCTCAGGCAAATTCGCTGGCTGTTGCTGTGCTGGACGATGATCTGGCATTGACCGTACGTTCCTCGCTGCATTTTCAGAAACCAGTGAGGGCGGGTGACCGCGTCGTAGCACGTGCCACTGTACGCGAAGAAACATTAAAAAATAAAAGTACGGTCGTCGATGTCCTGTCAACTGTCGAAGGCGAGCCTGTGTTTTCAGGAGAATTCTCGATGTATCGTACGACAAAAAAAGGCAGGTAACTACATATGATTATTGCAGTAGATGCAATGGGTGGAGATCATGCTCCCGGAGAAATCGTCAAGGGAGCACTACAGAGCTTGCATGCATTTGAAGACATCAAGATACATATATTCGGTGACGAGAAAAAAATGACACCGTTTCTCGAGCCGCATCCGCGCCTGCAAGTCGTACACTGCTCGGAGGTCATTGAGCCAGATGACGAGCCTGTTCGTGCGATACGAAAGAAAAAAGATGCATCCATGGTCCGTATGGCACAAGCGGTAAAAGACGGAGAAGCGCAAGCATGTGTATCGGCAGGAAATACCGGCGCCCTTATGTCCGCTGGTCTTTTTATTGTGGGACGTTTGGATGGTATTCAAAGGCCGGCACTGGCGCCGACGTTACCGACGATTGACGGCAGCGGTTTCGTTTTGCTTGATGTCGGAGCGAATTCAGACAGTAAGCCTGCACAATTGGCGCAGTTTGCAATTATGGGCAGTGTGTATGCGGAAAAAGTGCGTGGAATCGATAAACCGCGTGTTGGTCTGCTGAACATCGGCACGGAGTCGGGAAAAGGAAATGAATTGACAAAAGCAGCGTATGAAGAACTTCAGAAGGCTCCGGTCAACTTTATCGGAAACGTAGAATCACGTGACCTGCTGAACGGAGTGGCTGACGTTGTCGTGACGGATGGTTTCACGGGCAATATGGTGCTGAAGACAATTGAAGGCACCGCGATGAATGTCTTTTCTATGATTAAAGATGTGTTCATGTCTTCTTTGAAAACCAAGCTTGCAGCAGGGTTGGTGAAGGAGGACTTAAAGGGCCTAAAGAAAAAGATGGACTACTCTGAATACGGCGGTGCGGGATTATTTGGTTTGAACCAGCCTGTGATCAAAGCACATGGTTCATCGAATGCCAATGCTCTATTCAATGCGGTTCGCCAGGCGAGAACCATGGTACAATATCAAGTATGTGAAACTATTAAAGAAACAGTCGGAGAGGATGAAGAATCTTGAGTAAACTGGCATTTGTATTCCCGGGACAAGGCTCACAAGTTGTAGGGATGGGTAAAGAATTTACAGAGAAAAATGAAACATGCAGACAATTCATGCAGAAAGCCGATGAGGCGCTTGGTTTTGAATTAAGCAAACTGATGCTTGAAGGTCCGCAGGAAGAGCTGACCCTGACATACAATGCTCAGCCCGCGCTACTCACAGCGGGTGCAATGATCGCAGCGCGTCTTGAGCAGGAGGGGATTGTTCCTGACTACTCAGCGGGCCACAGCCTTGGTGAATATACAGCGCTTGTTGAATCGAAAGTACTTTCATTTGAAGATGCGGTCGTAGCAGTTCATAAAAGAGGTCTTTATATGAACGAAGCGGTTCCGGCAGGCCAGGGTGCTATGGCTGCAATTTTGGGAATAGACAGGGACGTCCTGGAATCTATCACACAGAATATTACAGAATCTGGCCATCCGGTACAGGCAGCGAACTTGAACTGTCCCGGTCAGATTGTGATCTCGGGCGCTAAAGCAGGTGTTGATAAAGCGTGCACATCGCTGAAAGAGGCAGGTGCGAAACGCGCATTGCCGCTGAATGTCAGCGGACCGTTCCACTCAGTTCTGATGCAGCCGGCAGCAGAAGAGCTGCAGAAAACTCTGGAAGATATTACTATGAAGGATGCGGAAATTCCCGTCATCGCGAATGTCACGGCGGATGAAGTGACAAAGCAAGAAGAAATAAAGAAGCTTTTAGTTGAACAGCTTTACTCACCAGTTCGCTGGGAAGAATCTGTTGAAAAGTTGCTTGAACTCGGAGTTACCCGTTTTGTAGAGTGCGGACCGGGCAAAGTACTGAGCGGACTAATCCGTAAAATCGACCGCACTGCAACAGTGTATCCGGTTTACGATGAAGAAACGCTCGAGAAGTTTCTTGAAGAAGCGAAAGGATGGTCATGATGGGAAGATTTGATGGAAAGACAGCAGTCGTTACAGGAGCTTCCAGAGGGATTGGACGAACTGTAGCATTGCGTTTGGCGTCAGAAGGTGCAAAGGTAGTCGTCAATTACAGCGGCAGTAAAGAAAAGGCGGAAGAAGTAGCGGAAGAGATCCGTTCTGCAGGCGGTGAAGCGCTCGTCTTTCAGGCAAACGTTTCGGATGCCGATCAAGTAAAAGCCATGATGGACGAAACGGTTAAACAATTCGGCACCATCGATTTTCTTATCAATAATGCAGGCATCACGCGTGATAATTTATTGATGCGCATGAAAGAAGACGAGTGGGATGACGTATTGTCGATAAATCTGAAGGGGGTTTTCTTATGCACGAAGGCTGTTACGCGTCAAATGATGCGTCAGCGTGCAGGGAAAATCGTCAATTTAGCATCCGTTGTCGGAGTGGTGGGAAATCCCGGGCAAGCGAACTATGTGGCGGCGAAAGCAGGCGTCATCGGCTTGACAAAAACAACCGCAAAAGAATTGGCTGCGCGTAATATTTTAGTTAATGCGGTAGCACCGGGTTTCATTACAACTGATATGACTGATGAGCTCGGCGACGATATGAAAGAACAATTGCTGTCGACGATACCTTTGGGCAAGCTTGGCAGTGCAGACGACGTAGCGGGCACTGTGGCTTTTCTGCTGTCAGATGAAGCAAAATATATTACCGGTCAGACAATCAATGTTGACGGCGGAATGGTGATGTAAACGAACTACTTCTGCGAATGCGCTACTTATGGTTGCGCTACCGGTGCACTAACCCCTATAATTCAATAGAAGTCCATGGGCCGTTACTGGCTTTGAGAGGAGGTGACTATGTTGTCAACAGTACTTGAGCGTGTAACAAAAGTAGTTGTCGACCGTCTGGGCGTCGATGAAAGCGAAGTAAAACCTGAAGCTTCTTTCCGTGAGGATCTGGGAGCTGATTCATTAGATGTAGTAGAACTTGTTATGGAATTTGAAGATGAGTTTGAAACAGAAATCTCTGATGACGATGCAGAAAAGATTGCAACTGTCGGAGATGCAGTAACGTACATCACAGAAAAAGTAGGCGAATGACCTTTACGGTGAGACTCTTTCTTCCTTTCATCTGAAAAGGAGAAAGCGTCTCTTTTCGCTTTACAGTACAGACATAACTTTTATAGATGAGAGGCAGAGTAGTTTATGAAAAATAAGAGAACTGTAAAAGAGACATCATCCTATCCTACGTTGCCGCAGGCTGTGCGGGAGAAATTTAACAAGCTCCAGCAGGAAATGGGTATTAAATTTCAAGACGAGAATTTATTATACAATGCATTTATTCATTCCTCCTATGTCAATGAACACCGGCGTAAGAAGTTTTCCGATAATGAGCGCTTAGAATTCCTTGGGGATGCTGTACTCGAACTGGGAGTATCTAAGTTTTTATTCCGTACAGAACCTGCAAAAAGCGAAGGGGAGCTGACGAAGCTCCGTGCTGCGATTGTTTGTGAGCCGTCACTTGTCACGTTCTCAAATGAACTTCATTTTGGTGACTATATTTTGCTTGGCAAGGGAGAAGAGCTGACAGGCGGCAGAATGCGTCCTGCACTGCTTGCGGATGTATTTGAAGCATATATCGGTGCGCTCTACCTGGATCAGGGCATGGAAGTCGTAGAAGAGTTCCTGAAACAAATCGTTTTTCCGAAAATTAGTATCGGAGCTTTTTCGCATGTGACAGATTATAAAAGTCGCCTGCAAGAATTGGTGCAGCAAAAAAATAACGGACCTCTTCAATATGAAGTAATTGAGGAGAAAGGTCCTGCACATGCGAAAAAGTTTGTTACCGTAGTGAACCTCAATGATCAGCAGCTGGGGAGAGGGATTGGCAAATCTAAAAAAGAAGCAGAACAGGAAGCTGCCCGTCGTGCGATTGAACAGTTACAGACGCAAACAGACGAAGGGGAGAACTAATCGTGTTTTTAAAGAGGCTGGAAATTGCAGGCTTTAAGTCTTTTGCGGAGAAAATCCATATTGATTTTGTACCTGGTGTTACAGCCATCGTCGGACCGAACGGCAGCGGAAAAAGTAATGTTATTGATGCGATCCGCTGGGTGCTCGGCGAACAGTCGGCAAAATCACTTCGCGGCAGTAAAATGGAAGATGTTATTTTTGCCGGCAGTGATTCCCGTAAAGCGATTAACTTTGCAGAAGTCACACTCATTCTGGACAATACGGATAATCTGTTTCCGCTGGATTACACAGAGATCAGTGTCAGCAGAAGAGTTTTCCGGTCCGGAGACAGCGCCTATCTGCTGAATGGCCAAACGTGCCGGCTAAAAGATATTACAACGCTTTTTATGGATTCAGGGCTGGGCAAAGAGGCTTTCTCAATTATTTCACAGGGACGGGTTGATGAGATATTAAACAGCCGTGCGGAGGAGCGCAGAAACGTTTTTGACGAAGCGGCGGGCGTGTTAAAATATAAAACCCATAAACTGCAGGCGGAGCATAAACTGTTCGAGACTACTGATAATTTAGATCGTGTGCAAGATATATTGAAAGAAATTGACGACCGGCTAGTTCCGCTTGAAAAGGAAGCGGGACTGGCCCGTCAAGCTGCACATCTGCAGTCTGAACTCCGAGAGGCGGATGTGCGGTTATTGCATCATGACGCGGGCACACTGCAGAAGCAGATTTCTGAAAAAACAGCAGCTGTAGAGGCTGATGAAGCAGAGCAGCGGCAATCATCTGCAGTACTTCAGCAGCGTGAACAGGAACTAGAACAGGATAAACAGCTGCTTGGACAAATCGAAGCTGCGCTGGATGAACTGCAAAGCCAGCTAGTCAATAAAACATCAGATGCGGAAAAATGGGAAGGCAGAAGACTGCTGTCCCTTGAAAAAAGCCGCAATACGAAGCAGCAGGTAGAACGGATCACACAAGAACTGCAAGCCGCTGAACAAGCTGAACAAGCAGCGAAAGATAAACTCCTTGCGATGCAGGCCAAACAGACAGCAGCTCAGCAGGAATTGGAAGCCGTTGTGAAAGAGAGTAAACAAGTCACATCTATGCTGAGCAGTTCATTGAAAGAAACAGAACAGCAAATTGAACGGCTAAAATCAGACTATATTGAACGGCTCAATGAAGAAGCGACTGTGCGCAGTGAAATCAGGCATGTGGTAGAGCGTCTGCAAGGTGAAAAGTCATCCACTGAAAAGATTACTGTGCAGACTGCTCTTCTTTCTGAAAGGCAGCAGCAATTGACGAAAGAGCAGCAGGAGAAAATGGCGCAAAAGACCGTCATTCAGAAACAGCTTGACGAGCTGGAGAAATCTGCGAAAGCATGCCAGCAACAATTAACTGAAGAAGAACAGCGTCTGTCTACACAGCAGCAATTTCTGCAGAAAGCACTGCGCAGACAGTCTGAAATGCAGGGGAGACTCCGTGCTCTGGAAAGTTTAGAGAAAGATTTCTCCGGATTTTATTCGGGTGTGAAAGAAGTGCTGCACGCAAAGAAGCAACAGCGTATACAAGGTATTGAAGGGGCGGTAGTAGAACTGATTACTACAGAACCTTCCTATACGAAAGCAATCGAAACAGCCCTTGGCGGCGCGATGCAACATATCATCACGACAACTGAACGTGACGCGAGGCAGGCGATCGGTTATCTGAAGTCTAAAAACTTCGGACGCGCAACGTTTCTTCCGCTGGATATTTTAAAGCCGCGGGAGCTGCCGATGAACAGCCGTCAGCTGCTTAGTGGGCAGCCAGGATTTATCGGTACAGCGTTTGAACTGATTCAAACTTCTCCTGCCTATGAATCTGTCGCCAAAAATTTATTAGGCCAGACCATAGTGGCGAGTGATTTGCAGACAGCTTCCGGTTTGGCAAAAGCAATAAGCCACCGCTACCGCATCGTCACACTCGATGGTGATATCATCAATGCGGGCGGATCACTGACCGGCGGCGGTGCAAAAGGGCAATCCACTTTATTTTCGCGGAAAGCGGAAGTAGAGACACTTACCGCTCAGCTGCAGCAAATGGATGAATCCATTCAGCAGGCCACGGCGCAAATAGCGGAAACACGCAACCAGGTGGGAGTCAGTTTACATTTGCGCGAGCAGCTGAGGACCCGGACAGAAGAGGTTCTGCAGAAAAAGTCTGCTATTCATACTTCTTTACAGGAAACCGAAATGGAACTGCGTTCTGTGAAAATGGAGATTTCAACAATTGAAATTGGGCGAACTGATACGGCATCTGCAGAAAAAGAGCTTATCAGGAAAAAAGAGGGCTTACAAACGCATCACATAGCTTTAAAAAGCGAACTTCAAGAGATCATGGAAAAGCTTGAAAGCCTGGAACGTTTAGTTGAAAATCGCCGCGAAGAGCAACAGTCACTGCAGCAAAAACTGCATAATCTGCAACAGAAAAGTGCTGTACTGAAAGAGCAGAACGCGTACCGTGAAAACAACATTTTGGAAACAAAAGACCAATTGGCGGAACTGCATCAGACAATCAGCCGACTGCAGGAGGAGCATCAGTATGTCCGGGAGTTTGTCATCGGCAACGAGCTGTCCCCTGAAGAAATTGAGAAGCACAGTCAAGAGGCAAACGAAGCAAAGCAGCAAATCCAGCAACAAATTGAGGCAGAACGAACGAAACGGTCCGGGCAAGTGCAGCGGGTCCAATCACACGAACAGCAAATGAAACAGCTCAGACAGCAGGCAGGTACGGTGGCTGAGCGATTGAATACAGTGAAAGTTCAATTGTCCAGGCTCGAAACACAGTATGAAACTGTCATAGAACGTCTGGATGAAGAGTACGGTCTGCGTCCAAATGAACTGCAGTCGGATACACCGGATATTCCGCAGCTTCGGAAAACTGTGGATGAATGTAAGCAGCGGCTTGCGGCGATCGGTCCGGTCAATCCAAATGCCATCCAGGAATTTGAAGAGGTTTCCGGCCGCCACCAGTTTTTGCAGTCGCAGCGCAATGATCTGCTGGAAGCAAAAAACACGCTGCAGGAAGCGATGGAGGAGATGGACCAGGAAATGAAGAGCCGCTTCGAGATGACATTTGAAGCGATTCGCAGTCATTTCCGCCGGGTGTTCAAAGAAATGTTTGGCGGCGGAGAAGCCGACTTACTCTTAACAGATCCAGCCAATTTGCTGACGACAGGAATTGATATTGTGGCGCGTCCTCCGGGGAAGAAACTGCAGAATTTACGTCTGCTGTCAGGCGGGGAACGTGCGCTGACTGTGATTTCCTTGCTGTTTTCGATTCTGGAAGTCCGTCCGGTGCCGTTCTGTATACTTGACGAAGTGGAAGCGGCACTGGATGAAGCGAACGTAGTGCGTTATAGTAATTATTTGAAGAAAGTTTCAGAGCAGACGCAATTCATTGTGATCACTCACCGGAAAGGTACGATGGAAGGCGCGGATGTACTGTACGGCATTACAATGCAGGAATCGGGCGTTTCAAAAATGCTTTCTGTCAAACTGTCTGAAGTGGCAGAAGAAATCAATAGCTAAGGAGTGAACTGAATGTCTTTTTTTAAGAAAATAAAAGATAAAATTTCAGGTACAAATGAAGCGGTAACAGAAAAATTCAAAGACGGTCTGACCAAGACGCGGGATTCATTTACGTCAAAAGTAAATGACCTCGTATCGAAATTCCGTGTAGTGGATGAAGAGTTTTTTGAAGAACTGGAAGAAGTATTGCTTCAGGCGGATGTAGGGTTTGAAACCGTTATGGAATTGATCGATCTGTTGAAAGATGAAGTCAAACGCAAAAACATTAAAGATACTGCAGGAATGCAGTCATTGATTTCTGAAAAACTCGTGGAGATTTATAACTCAGGTGAAGAAATGTCCAATAAGCTGACTATTGAAGAGGGCCGTCTGAACGTTATTCTGATGGTCGGAGTAAATGGTGTCGGCAAAACAACGACGATCGGTAAGATGGCGGCCCGTCTGCAAAAAGAAGGCAAAACCGTCATGCTGGCAGCAGGCGATACGTTCCGGGCAGGCGCGATTGACCAGCTCGTTGTCTGGGGAGAGCGAACAGGCGCAGAAGTCATCCGGCAGGCAGAAGGTTCAGATCCGGCTGCGGTCATCTTTGACGCGGTGAAAGCGGCGAAGAAACGTAATATTGATGTTCTAATCTGTGACACGGCAGGACGCCTTCAAAACAAAGTGAACCTGATGAATGAACTGGAAAAAGTTCACCGTATCATCGGCCGTGAAATTGAAGGCGCGCCGCATGAAGTATTGCTTGCGCTTGATGCGACTACCGGTCAGAATGCGTTAATTCAAGCCCAGACATTCAACGAAGCGACGAATGTTACGGGAATTGTCCTGACGAAACTCGACGGTACAGCAAAGGGCGGTATTGTGCTGGCAATCCGCAACAAGCTCAACATTCCGGTGAAATTCGTCGGTCTTGGAGAAGGCATCGATGATTTACAGCCGTTTGATCCGGAAAAATACGTCTACGGATTGTTTGCAGATGGTCTGGAAATGGAAGACAGTGATCTGGATAAAGAAGGAAATGAAGAAGACAAGTAAAAATACTTGACAGCAAACAGTGTCCGGGCTACTATAAAGTGGTGACTGAAGGAGGTCGTGATCATGCTTGAAAAAACGACAAGAGTGAACTTCCTCTTTGATTTTTATCAATCATTATTAACAGACAAACAACGTTTATATATGCAATTATATTATTTGGATGATCTTTCTCTCGGTGAAATTGCGGAACAATACAGCGTATCGAGACAGGCAGTGTATGACAATGTAAAAAGAACCGAAGCCATGCTTGAAGATTATGAGAAAAAACTCAAACTGTTTGAAAAGCATGAAAGCCGTCTGGAAATCGTAGAGCAGCTGTCAGAAATGATACCTGCATATGACCCTGACCGGTTCAAAGAATTGCTGCACACCTTAAAGGATTTTGAATAGGGGGGATTGTCTATGGCTTTTGAAGGTCTGGCCGAACGCCTGCAAGGTACGATGAATAAGATTACAGGCAAAGGCAAAATCAATGAATCTGATGTAAAAGAAATGATGCGGGAAGTGCGTTTTGCGCTGATTGAGGCCGACGTTAACCTAAAAGTTGTGAAAGAATTTGTCAAGACGGTCAGCGAACGCTCAGTTGGCCAGGACGTTATGAAAAGCTTGACGCCGGGACAGCAAGTCGTAAAGATTGTTAAAGATGAATTGACGAATCTGATGGGCGGGGAGCAGAACCCGATCCAATTTTCCCGCAAATCACCAACTGTCATTATGATGGTCGGTTTGCAGGGGGCCGGTAAAACGACAACTTCCGGCAAATTAGCCACGGTTTTGCGTAAAAAACATAATAAAAAGCCTTTGCTCGTTGCAGCGGATATTTATCGTCCGGCTGCCATTCAGCAGCTCGAAACGCTTGGGAAGCAAATCACCATTCCTGTGTTCTCTATGGGAACAGATCAGTCACCTGTTGAAATTGCACGCAAGGCAATGGAAGAAGCCGAGCGCGAACACCATGACGTAGTCATCATTGATACAGCCGGCCGTCTGCACGTCGATGAAGCCCTCATGCAGGAACTGAAGGATATCCGTGAACTGACGAAGCCTGATGAGGTATTCCTGGTAGTCGATGCCATGACAGGTCAGGATGCTGTCAACGTGGCTAAGAGTTTCGACGAGACCATTGGAATCACGGGTGTTGTGCTGACGAAACTCGACGGAGATACCCGCGGCGGGGCGGCATTGTCCATTCGTTCTGTTACGCAAAAACCGATCAAATTCGTTGGTATGGGCGAGAAGATGGATGCGCTGGAGCCGTTTCATCCGGAGCGTATGGCATCACGAATTCTTGGCATGGGCGATGTCATGTCGCTCATTGAAAAAGCGCAGGAAAACGTGGATGAAACCAAAGCAAAAGAGCTCGAGCAGAAATTGCGCACGCAAACTTTCACGCTCGATGACTTCCTTGATCAGCTGCAGCAAGTGAAAAAGATGGGGCCGCTCGATGAAATTTTAAAAATGATGCCAGGCGCCAATAAAATTAAAGGGCTTGACAGTGCAAAAGTGGATGAAAGTCAGATGGGTCGTGTCGAAGCAGTCATCTATTCCATGACATTGGCTGAACGCGAAAATCCGGACATTATCAACGCAAGCCGAAAAAAACGGATTGCAACTGGTGCGGGCACATCCATTCAGGAAGTGAACCGACTGCTGAAACAGTTTGAAGAAATGAAGAAAATGGTCAAACAGATGACCAACATGCAGCAAAAAGGCAAAAAGAAGGGCAAAATGCCTGGTTTTGATTCATTTTTTAAATAAAATAACAGGTGTTAAGAAAAAACACTTTACAAACAAACAAAACCTTGATAATATACTATCTTGTGTGAAACTATTCGGAGGTGTAGATAATAATGGCAGTTAAAATTCGTCTAAAACGTATGGGAGCTAAGAGATCTCCTTTTTATCGTATTGTAGTAGCTGATGCACGTGCACCACGTGACGGCCG